>JAZNMH010000036.1:0-4371 GCA_045579505.1 Paludibacteraceae bacterium | reverse complement strand
TTGCCTCACGGAAAGCATCATCAGCAGTCAGTAGATAGTCTGCTATTCGGTTTCTATACTCAGATTTAGAATGTAGTCCCGAGAAACGAGTATAGAACCACCGAGCGACAAAATCAAACATTCGCAACTCTTCGGGCGACATTTCGAGGCTATGAGCTTCGATGATGGATTGCAACCGATTGAAGATTACCAACTCAGTATGTCCGCTTTCGTTGGAACGCGACACACTGACCTTTCGGAACTCCTGCGACTCGACACTTGGCAACAACTGCACAATGGAGAACTCGCGAACCTTTCGCGTGTCACCCGCCTCCACGATTCGGAAACGAAAATACTTTTCAGCATAGATGAAAAACAAGTCGCGAACCTTTTCAAAGGTGCTAAAATCATCTATGAAGAGGTCGAAAATATAAGAGTCGGAAATGTTAGCGAGTTTCAGCCCCTGCGAGTTGATGGAGAACTCGATACGCCACACATCGCGGGAAACATCATCGCCCCTCAGAGCATGCCAACGCTCCCGAATCCACGGTTTATCTTTTTTATCTCTCAACTCTCTCGACTTGTTGTAAAGATACGTACAGACCTCGCTATCACGAGAACCCCAACGAACATAATCAAAATCGAGAGAAGCCGCGCTTTTGCGCCCATAGACACAGAATTTATTTGAGCCACAACGCACAAAGGAAGGGTGACCTTTGCGGGCATTCGACATGTACGCTTTAACGAAGGAAAGGGGCTGCCTACCATCACAGAACTCCACGAAATCCGCTGCAATATCAACGCGGGAAATGTTTCTTATTTCGAGGCGGAGGGCTGCACAAATATCTTTCAGATAGAAAAGCCAATTGGGCTCGTAGAGAAGCCGATTATCTACTTTCAGCATTGCAGACTTGGGACTCAACGAAGATGGTCGGGGCTCCAGGGAAAGATGAGCGAGTTTTCGTTTCTTCCAGGTAATCAAATAATGCTGATTGAAGAGCGGACTTAACTCTTCGCCTCGTTCGATGCTATACTCTGCACGGATGCCATACGGCGACATCTGGACTCCGTTGAAAGTCATTCCCTTCTCAACGGGAGCATGCGCATGGCAATAGACTTGAAACCAATCGCATGCAAATAAAAAGGTTGGTGTTTTCATTGCTTCGGGTGTTTACAAATGCAAAATGAACGGTCTTGAGACCGTGGTGTAAGGAGCCATAATAAAAAGGGCATGTGCTGAAAAAGAAAGGGAGCCGAACCGAAGCCCGACCCCCCAAGCAAGTAAACACCTGCCCCTTTTGAAGCCTATTGCTGGCAAGGGCACCACCCGCTTGCTTCCTCTTCGGCTTCCGATGGCAAAGTTACGGACAAATTCATGAATTTAAATCATGAAAAAACATGTTATAAAACATGTGGCGATATGTTATAAAACATATTTTTGATAAACCTCTATGATTAACCGCGAAAATCCAGCATCATAACAATCTTTACCTACCAACTGCATAACAAGATTGTCGGTCAGACATGCAGACGGCGACAACTCACCACACTCGCAAAGCGTTAATACACTCCGCGCCATCTGAGAGCACCATGTTAGCGCGTTATCTTTAGCGGCTTCGTAAGTATCAAATAATAAAACATCTCCACCATCGGGAGAGTAAGGAGAATAAACCCCACGAACATCATGATAATATTTCCGCAGGACTACAAAAATCGGCTTTTCCATAACTAATTATATAACATATTTTTGAAAGATGTCTGCATATAATTTGGCAATACTACGAGAAACGCAACCATTGACTGATACACTAAAAACGAGATTGTTAGACTTAGCTGCGCTGCGGGGTATCTCGCCATAATCACACAAAACATGACTTCTATCACCCATATTAAGCGCCCAACACATAGCACTTTTTTTTGCCTCTTCATAGGAGCTAAAAACTTCAAAATCAACGCCTCCAAGGTTAAAAGGGACGAGCTCACCATTTAATCTCCGAAAATACTTTTTCATAAGCACAAAAACTGGTTTTTCCATAACTAAACAAGCAAAAGGGGATGTTAGCCTTTCGCACTGCAAAGGTACTGCGAAAATACCATATTCTCGACTCCAACAACATGTTATAAAACACACGCGGACATGTTATAAAACATAAAAAGCCCGCTCCTCTTCACAGAGGAACGAGCCGAAAAAGCTTGTTTAGTCTTTTACTGAAAATGTGGTTTATATATCGAAATTATGAAGAGAGTACACGACTACTCGTCACTTCCCTCGTTGGCATTGTTCAAATACCAATCCGATGCAGTCGTGATGTCATTTGCCACTACCATTGACGCTTGTCTGAGAGTGTAACCACCCTCCTGCTCGGTTGCATTAACTGCCATGATAGTAGCAGAACGTTTCCAAGAGCCATCTGCAGCCCTGCGTGAAATGATTGCAGCCGCGCCAATGAAAGGAATGGTTTGCCCAGTTGACGGAATGATAGAAGCCATCAATTTACCAGTTTGCGTTCTGAATGTGAACGCGTTAGTGTTCTCGTTCAGAGTGTTGGCATGTTCAATCTTTCCATCATCAGAGAACATTTCCCCATCCATTTGAATTTCACCACCAGGCGAAAGAATGACACGCGAAATAATAGGCTCGATGCAAGACGACTCGTCAATGTCTGAACGCTTAGGAAACGCAATAAGCGTTAGTTGGTCTCCCTGCTGCAAGTTCAGAAAATCTACAAAATTCTGATATGTAATTTGGTCAAGTTGCGAGATTTCTGGATAGCCATTAAAAACAATATTTACACCGCCTTCCTGACCACCAGGGATGAAATTTATCTCAACACCACCCCAAGCAATAGAGCCCTTAGAAACAACCCAAGGCATTGCTACAAGACCATTGAAGCCAGAAGGAAGGAAAGACTTAGTATCTTCACCGCCTGCGGCTGCAAGCCTACGGAGCATTGCCATGTTTTGCTTTTGGAACTCAGCATAAGAGTTAGCACCATACTGCACACCTTCCCATGAATGGTCACAAATCTCCTTGATGACTTTATAAGCCTCTACGGATGTGCGCATGATGGCACGCTGCATCTGTTGCGCCAAGGTCTTAGGATTTTTAACCACACGAGCACGAGCCCTCGTGACTTGCTGCGCATTCCTGCGATAGAAAGTTAGGTCACCCACGGAACCACGCGAGAAGCCTAACAACATATTACCTTTTGCCATATCGATTGACAGATTGAGGATGAAGGGCTGGAATCCCCGCCCGCTCGGGAGGCTTGGAGCCCTCACGCTCCGAACCATCCGCAAATTACGGAAAAATTCATGAAACGGGCAAGACTCGGAAGCCGCACGGACAAGAAACGGAGGAAAACCGAGGCGGAATTTTAACATTTACAATTGTTAAAAAACATGATAACCCCCACAGCGCATTTTACAAATCTTTATGAAACTTTAACACACGAAAAACGGCACGCAACCGACCCGCCACGGAGGCGCAACGGGCTTGCTTCATCCCAAGACCAAACACGTATATATATTTATATATATACGGTTTGGTCTTCGGCTACGGACACCACAAAAGCACACAAAAGAGCCTGCACGACTCCAAATATCGACCTACTTCCGCGCTGGGGGCGCGCTCCGCGCCTGCCCTGCGGCTCGCGCCTCGCGCGAGACGCAGGGCAACCAACACACGCCCGCCACGCTGTCACGACTCAGAGCCCGCAAACCGCTGAGAACCCGCGCGTTACGCCGAAATCATGCGCAAAATTACTGCGGTGTTACATGACCGCAGAGGCTTCGCCATGTTACAAAACTGATATATCAAAAATGTAACATCCACATGTAACATCACATGTAACATTACAATTGGAAATGTAACATTTACGTTTGTAAACTGACGACACACCCGCGACTTTACAAATGTAAAAGCACCATGAGCTCTGAGCTATGCAAGCAAAGCGGTGGCGCGTAGAGCCATGCACAGCTCAGAGCTCATGGGGCTTTTACATTTGTAAGGTAACTTTCAAATCATTATTGCTTCGCAAGGTGTAAAGAGCCATAACAAAAAGGGCATGTGTCAGAATGTGAAACCGTGCTCATAGAGGATTGCAAGCATTTGAGCTACAAGGCGGTGTGTCTTTCTCATGTCCTTAGCCGCGCTTAAAACTTCTGTGAGGCTTCCGCCCCTCATGGCTACCTTTTCAACCTCCCTGCGGAAAAACGCTGCATCCTGCAAATGCATTGCTTCGGGATTGATTGCCTCACGGAAAGCATCATCAGCAGTCAGTAGATAGTCTGCTATTCGGTTTCTATACTCAGATTTAGAATGTAGTCCCGAGAAACGAGTATAGAACCACCGAGCGACAAAATCAAACATTCGCAACTCTTCGGGCGACA
>JAZNMH010000035.1:0-41665 GCA_045579505.1 Paludibacteraceae bacterium | reverse complement strand
CCCACGGATACGATCTCTAGTTTTACTACAAAATTCGCACCGTATATCCCTATCTAGCGATTTCTATAAATCTTAATAATAGGATATTTTTCAAAATCGGGTACAAAAATAAAAGCGTGGAACCTTACCTTTGCTTATTCTTCTTCCTGAGGTCTTGGAATACCTTATCTATAAGAACAAGCAAGCAACGCCCACGCCGAATATGAAATGCCACCAAACAGAGCAGTCCACGGATGGACGCTCTGCGGCGGGATATACATATCCCAAAGGGCGTTTACTGCCTTCTTGTTTTGGATAGATTGAAAGTTTCCAAGTTTCAGGAAGCCAAAACAAGCGCTAATAAACGCTTTTTAATTATGTCTGCTACCCTGCGCCAACGATGTGCAGACACCCTCAGCGCAGGTTCACGGTGCAAAGGTAGTGAATTATTTTGAATTGCGCAAGAATAACACAAAAAAAATCGCCATTCATATCCGAAAACACAAATGGCGATAAGAAAAAAAGTGTTCTACTGACGAGTTTTGGTAAATTCCTTGATTTTCGTCATTACAACTGCAAAGGTACTACCTTTATGCGAATTGGGCATAAATGGCAAAATGGGGTGAGTATTAGTTATTTTTTATATTACGTTAATCTTCCATTAATTGATTTAGTTGTGCTTGTAGTTCTGCCTTGTTAGGTAAATACAATTGATAGCGTGCTGCGAAAAGATTGTTATCAATACCAGCTAATGCATATTCCATCAGTAGTTCATCTTTCTTTGCACCTAAAACTATACCGATAGGTGGATTATCGTCAGGTTGGCAAATCTCAGTCTTGAAATAGTTAATATACATATTCATTTGTCCAATGTCTTGATGCTTGATTTCAGAACGTTTGAGATCAATGAGCACATAGCATTTCAAAATAGCATGATAGAATACTAAATCAACTTTGAATTGGCGAGTACCAATTGGAATAGTATATTGGCGACCAACAAAGGCAAAACCGCGACCGAGTTCAAGAAGGAAAGTTTCCATGTGCTTTTTCAATGCAGCTTCTAACTCGTTCTCCTTATATCGTTTCTGCTTTGGAAAACCCGTAAATTCCAACACAAATGGGTCACGAATGATGTCCGATGGTTGCGACACTTGATAACCTTCTTGCGCCATAGCCAACACACTTACCTTGTCCGTACTCAGTGCAAGACGCTGAAAAAGACTGCTGTTGATTTGTCGTTTGAGACCACGGACTGACCAATTTTCTCGGATGGCTTGGTGCATATAGAATTGCATCTCCATCATATCATCGCACTTGAGCAGTTCGAAATAGTGACTCCAACTCAATTTGTGAGACACTGTTTCACATTTTGGGAATGCGAGGTAGAACTTACGCATATAAGTCAAGTTAGAGCGACTAAAACCACGACCTCTAAGGCGTGTCAAATCCTTAGAGAGATTAACAAGGAGTGCTTCACCATACTTGGCTCTGGCTTCACCTTTTTGCTCAAACTCTACTATATATTCACCTGTATGCCAACTCGCCATCAATAATGATGTGTTGACCGCTTGAAGAGCACTATTTCGTGCCTCTTCCCATAGGTTAGAAATATGTGAGACAAGTTTCACATATTCTTCATCCGTAATGGTAATAGGTACGATAGGTGCTATTTTCTTGATATTTGCCATAAGAATGTTACTATAGAATCAAAGCAATTACGATACTACCCTGCAAAATTACTACTTTTTTCTGAATTGAGCAAGAAAAACTTACCTAAAAGTAAAGTTTTACTCGTTTTTTCTTGCTTTTATGCAATTTTTTCACTACCTTTGCAGCGTATTAACCCATACAAATGGATTAAAGAGAAAAATTAACCAATATAGAATGATTAAAGAGATGGAAAATCGTAGATTTGAAGGAAAAAACGAGCCTGAAATCGTGTATTCACGCTCGGTGAAAGCAGGTAAACGCATCTATTATCTGGATGTCAAAAAGGCTCGAAATGAAGACCTGTACCTCTGTATCACAGAGAGCAAACGCAAACAAACAGGAGAAACTGAACCACCACAATTCGAGAAACACAAAGTATTCCTCTACAAAGAAGACTTCGCTCACTTTACAGAAGGACTAAATGACGTTATCTCATTTGTACAAAGTCAGTTAGGCGACATAGAGGAACGCAAAGAATGGACCCCCGAAACCGAAAATACACTGGCTCTTGAGGAAACTGAAACACCCGCAGAAAAACCTGCAGAAGAGAAAAATGAAGATAAATCTATCTTGGGAAGTATCTTGAATAGACTGAAAAATTAATAGCAAATACTATCAATAATTGCATCCGCAACCTCCTGCTTCAGAAGGAGTGGGAGGTCTTTTTTTGTGCCATCTGCATACAGCAAAGTCACCTTGTTGGTATCCACACCAAAACCTGCGCCCTTGTCTTGCAGAGAGTTCAGCACAATCATATCCAAATGCTTGGACTGCAACTTGCGCAAAGCGTTTTGCTGCTCATCGTGCGTCTCAAGCGCAAAACCCACTAACACCTTATTGCTATCGCCCTTCATCTTGCCCAATGTGGCTGCAATATCAGTGGTGGTCTTCAAATCAATAGACATATGTGTCTGTCCTGGTTGCTTCTTGATTTTCTTATCGGCCGTTGTGCATGGCGTGAAGTCAGCCACAGCAGCACATAGAATAGCCATATCGGCATTAGGAAATGCCTCCACCGTAGCAGCACACATATCGGCAGAAGACACTACAGGGACAATATGCAAGGGGCAAAAGGCTTGCCATGCTGTTAGGGAAATATGCGTAGGCCCACTCACAAGGGTAACTTCTGCACCTCTATTCAAACACGCGCGCACGAGCGCGTAGCCCATCTTGCCCGTAGAGGCATTGCTGATATAACGCACAGGGTCAATAGCCTCTTGCGTAGGACCTGCTGTAATCAACACATGTTTGCCCAAAAGGGTCTTGGGCGTGAGTGCATATTCGGCTGCTGCGACAATGGTGTCAATCTCTTGCATCCTGCCTTTGCCCGTGGTGCCACAAGCCAACTCGCCACTGGCAGCATCCAGCATAGTGATGTTCTCCCATTGCGCTAACTGGCTGATAGCGTTCTGAGTGGCAGGCGAATCGTACATATTAGTGTTCATAGCAGGAGCAATCACTACGGGCTTGCGCATAGCAGCAAACGTGGTAGTCAATGCATTATCTGCGATACCATTTGCCATCTTGCATAGCACATTGGCAGTGGCTGGGGCTATAATCATCAGATCTGCCCAATCGGGTAGGGAGATATGCTCGGTGCTATGCTCGTTGATAGCCGCAAACACATCGAAATAGACCTTGTGCCCACTCACCGTTTGCAGGGTAAGAGAAGTGACAAACTCCAAGGCATTCTTGGTGGTTGTCACTTGTACATCCGCCCCTGCTTTCTTCAGAAGGCGGATAAGTTCGGGAATCTTATACGCAGCAATACCGCCACTGATTCCGACCAAAATATGTTTTCCCGCTAAATACAATGATTATTTCAATGCATCATCACGGTTGCCACTGCGGTAAATCAACTCATCATCAATGAACTCTTGCGTAGCAATCAATGTGGGTTTAGGCAATTGCTCGTAACTGCGAGAGATCTCTATCTGCTCTTTGTTCTCGAAAGTCTCTTCGATAGAGTCTTGTGGGATAGAGAAGTCTTGCAATTTAGCATCCAATTCCTTTTTGAGAGCCGAGCTGATTTGGTTGCTGCGTTTGCCAATGATAGCTACAGTCTCATAGATATTGCCTACTTTTTCGGTCAATTCGTTGATGTCCCGTGTGATAGTTGTTTTTGGGGCTTTGGTTTTCTTGTAATCAATCATATCGTTAGTTTATTTTTTAATGTTCAAGTATTCTTTTCATCTCTTTGCCAATGCGTTCTGCGGCATTGCGATGTTTGGATTCTGGATATTCCGTAATGAAGTTGTAGTATTCATCTTCTGCATCTCGTGCTCTATCCATTTTTTTTGCTTCGACCGAGTTGATGGCTTGTTGGTACTTGGCTTGCAGTACAATCCAATTGAGTTCCTCTTGATACTTATTGGTAGGATAGTTCTTGAGGGCATTCTTGGCAGTGATTTCTGCGCTGAGGTAATTGTTGCCCAAATATGTTCCTAAGTTATAGTACAATTTTGCGCTAAGATATTCTTTTTCAGCCAATTTGTCGTACAGTTCACCCATTTCTTTGTAGGCTTGTTCTGCGTATGGGCTTTCGGGGTAGAGTTCTACAAATTGCGTATAAAACTCAATGCCTTTCTTGGTTTCTGTCTGATCCAATCGAGCATCAGGCGCGTCTAAATAATAGCAGTGTCCCACTTGGAAACGAGCCTCCACAATGTATCTACCCTTAGGGTAGTTGCGGATATAGGCTTGATAATATTCCGATGCTGAAGAGTAGTCTTCTTGTCCCATATAGCAGCGCGCTAAGTATGCCAACACATCTTGCGAACGATCCGTACCGCGGTAGTAGGTGGTAATATCATCCAATAATGTCTGCGCCTTCACATACTGCTCATCGTTGAAATACATCAATGCCTTTTGGTATTTCAGTTCGGGGTCGGTGGATTTCAACAACTGTTGGTACTCACCACAAGCGGTCAGTGCCAACACCATACAAACTATTAAAAGTCCCTTTTTAGTCATATTACAAAAATCAGTCTGCAAAGTTACTGCTTTTTTTTGATATACGCAAATAAAAGTGCAATTTTACTGCTTTTTTTGGTTAAAACTGCCATCTTTGGGATACGGCAATGCGCAGTGTGTCGCTATCAGCAAGAATCAGGTAGCAGGCAGCATCGTCGGTCTGCTCTATCATCGCTAATGCCTCTTGTTCGCCCAAGACCATGCAGGCTGTTGCCAACGCATCGGCACGCATACCGCTACTGGCTACCACAGTGGCACTGAGCAACGAGTGTTCCACTGGATAGCCCGAACGTGGGTCTATGGTATGGCTGCGGCGTTGTCCATCTACAAAATAGTATTGCAGGTAGTTGCCCGAGGTCGCCATACAGAGGTCGCTGCTTTCAATCACCTCTTGCAGTTCTTTTTCTGCGCCTGTGGCATCTATCGTTGGGCGAGTGATACCCACGCGCCATGCGTTGCCTTTGTCATTCACGCCTTGCAGTACCACTTCGCCACCTATATCCACCAACAAGTTTTGGCAGCCATTCTCGCGCAGCAAATCAGCCACGACATCGCAGGCATATCCTTTGGCTATCGCACTGGCATCCAGCGTGATACGGCTGTCCTCTTTGATGATACGATGCTCCGTTAAGCGAATCTTCTCATAGCCGACAAACTGCTTGATACTGTCTATCTGTGCCTTATCGCCTAATAGCCTTTTCGCCTCTTCGCTTAATCCAACGCTTTTGCCAAACCCCCACGCATGGACCAAGGGGGCTACCGTAATGTCGAATGCACCATGGGATAGTTGGCTGATAGCATGTGCCTCGTGGTACATAGCCTCGAAGAGCGAATTGGTAGCCACGCTATCATTACGATTGACTCTGCTAATCACAGAGTTAGGATTAAACATGCTGAGCGATTGGTCGAACGCTTGCAATCGCTGTTGGATGGCATGGTGCAGATCTTCGGTACCCTCGTAGCGTATATTATAATAGGTGCCAAAGATATTGCCCTGATGGTGGTAATATTGTTTCTTGGGCTCATTAGGCAATAATAGCAGCAAAACTGCTGCTATTACTGCGAATCCCAATGCAATCCATTTCTTCATTTCTTACCAAAAATTGTAAATAGTAAATAGTCAAATAGTAAATGCTTTTACCATTCGCTACCGAAAAACAAACTTGCACCAATACACCAGTTGAGGCGTTGATTTTCCTTGTCAGCCAATGTGGTGGTTAGGTTGGTCTTGTCAATGCCGTAGCAGTTGAGCATCATCTCTCCCCAAACACCCAAGTATATATGTTTGAGTTCAAATTCGCGTTGCAAACGCAGGTTGATGTTGTTGATTGCCACGGTCTTGGCGTCTTCCCAAACTTCTTCATAAAAAGAGTACATTCCGCGCCAAGGTGTGAGACCTACTCGCGTGTCCAATGTCATGCCCAAGGGCAATTCAAATTGGTAACCCACTTGAATATAGGTGGACCAAGCACGATGCCATTCGCCGTTCTCATCCTGGTAGCAGTCGTCGCCATAAACAGTGGTGTACCAGTCCAATGACAGTGGAAACTTCTCAAACCAGTCGCCCAAATGCAAACCAGCGTGTACCTCCATTGTGCTACCTGTGGTTTGCTCTTGCGCTTTGAAACCACCTTTGCCAAAGTATGGGTCGCCACCGAAATAGTAGAGGTGGGTCAAATCCACAGCCAAACCAAAGTTGTCATAACCAATGGTGATGTCCAATTCAGGGTTCAGTTCTTCGAATGACCAATTGTCTGCACCAATGTTAGCCCAACCGCTCACGTACAAGCCTTTCCAATCCAATGAAACCATAGGTTGGATAGACATACCGCCCAAGTTTTGTCCGCGCCATAGGTACGAACTCACAAGGTCTGCACCCACTTCGAAGGTCAATCCTAACTCCTCGTACTCTCTGTCCTCAGCGTATGCTTGAAAAGGACAAGCACTAACGCCAATCAGCGTTAGTGCTAAAATCATGAATGTTTTTTTCATCTGTTATTTCTTGTCATTATAATGCGTTCTTGCTCGCCCACGCGATGCGCAACGCTACCTCGAGAACTTTTGTGTCATCGAGAACCACGATTCCACCATCAGGGCCTGGCTCAATATGATAACCCACAGTCGCAGTGCCGTTGAAGAAACTTCTTACATCATCAGCTGCAATTCCTAACTCTTCAGCAATCACAGCTGAACTACCTTTTGGAAGGCTATCCTTCACTTCTCTCAGTTTGTTGAATGTTGTGCGAATCATAGTAACTAATTAATTAATAGTTAGTAAATATTATTTATTGATTTATTTTACCTATTATATTGCAAGCAATCTTGCATTTCGACCGCAAAGGTACAAAATATTTTTTATTTATGCAAATTTTTTCGTATTTCTGTTGAAGAAATATCAAAATAAGGTGCATTCTTCAGTATTTGCAGGTCGCGCGCTTGTGGGATTTCGTAGATCGGACAGCCATGTCGCGGATAGACAAAGATACGGAAGTGACTTAGCAGAAAGTCGCTCTCGCGCCACTTGTCGAATATTTGTAGGTTATCTTCGCCGATAATGAGGGTGAACTCATGTTCGGGGTATTCCCCCGCGAGCGCGCGCACAATATTAGCGGTATAAGTAGGGCGTGGCAAATGAAACTCGAAGTCCGATACTACAATCCTCTTGCCGATAGCCAATCGCCCATCGCCTATCGCCTCTCTCGCCTTCTCCAAACGCTCTTTCTCATCAGCGAGTATGTTTTTGTCTTTCAGCGGGTTATTGGGGGATACCATGAGCCATACCTCATCCAGATCGGTATTCTCCAATACCCATGTCGCCAAGCCCGTGTGCCCAAAGTGTATCGGGTTGAATGATCCCCCGTAAACGCCTATCTTCATCGAACAAGTTTGTCTAAGTCTGCTTTCGCTTGCAGGAGGTCATCGTTAATGACAATGTGGTTAAAGTATGGTGCATCAGCCATTTCTATTTCGGCTTTGGCGAGGCGTTTTTGTATCATCTCTTCGCTGGTGTCGCCTCGTCCGTGCAAACGGCGCGAGAGTTCCTCCACAGATGGTGGGGCAATGAAGATAGCCAATGCCTCATCGCCGAAGATACGCTTGAGGTTGAGTCCGCCTTTCACATCAATATCGAAAACGATGGTACGACCTGCCGACTGAATACGCTCGATCTCCGACTTCAGTGTGCCGTAGTAGAGGCCTTCATACACCTGTTCGTATTCGATAAAGTCTTGATTGGCAATGTGTTGCTCAAACTCCTCGCGGCTGATGAAGTAGTACTCTTTGCCATGTTGCTCTTGTCCGCGCGGAGCGCGAGTGGTGGCAGAGATAGAGAGTTCGTACTGTCCTGGATAGGTCTCAAGCAGGTGCTTTACCATTGTCGATTTGCCCGAACCGCTGGGCGCACAGAGAATAATAATCATATGGATTTACTATTGGACTATTTATAGTTTTCTATTTACAACACATTCAGCACTTGCTCTTTGATTTGCTCGAGGATGTCTTTCATCTTCACCACGATAATTTGCATCTCGCTTTGGTTGCTCTTGCTGCCGAGAGTGTTGATTTCGCGTCCCATCTCTTGGGCAATAAAGCCGAGTTTTTTGCCAACGCCCTCTTGCCTTATAGCCTCATCGCCTTTTCGCCTAATCGCCTCATCCCCCATGGTTTCACGGAAGTACTTTAGGTGGTTGGTCAGGCGCACTTTCTCCTCGTTGATGTCCAATTTCTCAATATAATAGATCATCTCTTGCTCAAGGCGATTGCGGTCAATGGCTTGCCCTGTAGTGGCAGACAGTTGCTCTAAGTTCGCCTCAATACGTGTTTTGATTTTCTCTACGCGACTTTGCTCGTAGGGTTCTACTTCAGCCAACAGGGCAGCAATAGCATCTAACTTCTCGCAGAACATCTGGTAGAGCGATGCGCCTTCTTGTTCGCGGAAAGCATTGAACTGCTTAATCGCCTCCTCTATGGTTTGCAGCACTACTGCCCATTCCTCATTGCTCACCTCGCCGCAGTCTTGCACTTTGGTGACATCAGGCATACGCAAGATAGCCGAAACAATATCTTGGTTGTTTGCCCAACCTAATTCGTTTTGTAGGGCAGTGAGTTCCTTATAATAATAGGCAAATGCCTCGTGGTTGATAGGCGCAAAAGTGGCAGTGCTCTCGCCCTGTGCAGCATCTTGATAGTAGATACTTAGGTCTATCTTACCGCGCTCGAGGCGTTGCGCAATCAGCGTGCGGATATCCAACTCCTTGCTGCGCAATTGTGCTGCTATACGCACACTGAGATCCAAGGATTTGGAGTTGAGACTCTTGATTTCTACAACCAGTTTCTTGTTATTGGCTACCAAGCACTCTGCTTTGCCGTAGCCGGTCATGGAGAATATCATATTGATTTACTATTTGACTATTTACTATTTACTATTTGCGAGTGCAAAAGTACATAAAATTTCCGAATTATACAACATCGGAATAAAAAATCAGCGATTTTTTTGCTGATTTTCTATTTTTTTTGTACCTTTGCAAGCGATATATATCAACAATATGAAAGTTGGACTTGTGTTGGAAGGTGGTGGTATGCGCGGGCTCTACACCGCAGGCGTTTTGGATGTGATGAAGTGTAAATATTTGCGTATATGAAAAAAAAGTGTTACCTTTGCAGCTCAATTCTGCAAACGTACAACAATAAACATACATGATTTATAATATGAAAAGAGTATTACTCAGTTTGATTTGTGTCTGCCTTACTTTGGCTGCTTGGGCACAAAATGATGATTTTGTTCAATACCAATTGGACAATGGTTTGACTGTTTACTTGTGGGAAGACCACGATCAACCCGATGTGCAGGGTTGGACTGTTACTCGTGCGGGTTCAATTGATGAACCAGCCAATGCTACAGGTTTGGCACACTACCTCGAGCACATGCTCTTCAAGGGTACCGACCGCATAGGCGCATTGGATTGGGAGAAAGAGCAACCGCTTTACGAGCAAATAATTGCCCTTTACGATACCCTCGCGCTCACTACCGATGTGAAAGCACGCGAGGCAGTACAGCTGCGCATTAACGAGGTATCGCTGGAGGCGGCAAAGTATGCGGCAACGGATGAGTTCTCTAACTTGGTGCAAGGTATTGGCGGTGAAGGCCTGAATGCTTTCACCGCATACGATGTGACCTGCTATATGAACTCTTTTCCTGCCTATCAGATGGAGCGTTGGCTCACATTGTATGCCGACCGTTTGACTAACCCTGTCTTCCGCTCTTTCCAAGCCGAATTGGAGAACGTGTTCGAGGAATACAATATGTATCTCGATGACAACTCTACCCACTCGCGCAACTTTATTTTCGGCAAACTCTATGAGGGACATGCCTACGCACGCGACATTATCGGCTATCCAGAGGACTTGAAGAACCCCAAACTGCGTCAGCTCATAGACTTCTACCATACCTGGTATGTGCCTAACAATATGGCACTTATCTTGGTAGGTGACTTCGATATTGAAGCTACCAAACCTTTGATTGAGAAGACCTTCGGTAAACTTGAGGCACGTCCTCTGCCAGAGCGCACACAGTATCCTACTACCGCTTTCGAGCAGGATGAGCGCTATAGCGCGAAACTGGGTTATATGCCAGAGTTGTATATCGCATACAATGGTGTACCAGTCGGTGACAAGGATGAGTTGCTACTGGATTTCTTGGGCGAGATCCTCTCTAACTCTATGCAGATTGGTTTGTTGGATGAACTCACCTTGGATAACAAACTCATGTACGCAGGCGCCGTGAATGATGTACGCCGCGACCAAGGTCGTTTCCTCGTGGTGGCTGTTCCATACATGGACGCAGAGACACAAACGTACACCTCCCTCAAAGAGACCGAGGAACTGGTTAATGAGGCTATCCAACAATTGGTAAGCGGTAATATTACTGAGGAGTTAGTGGAGGCAGTACGCCATAACTTCTACCAAGAGTTTGATCGCACGATGGAGTATCCAGAGATGAAGGTACAACTCTTGCAGAATGCGTTTACCTACCAACAGTCGATAGAGGAGATGTTGCAACTCAAGGAGCAAGTGGCTGCTATCACCATGGATGATCTTAAGAACGCAGCCAAGAAGTACCTGGGTGCGCCCAAGAAAATCTTTGAGATAGAGGAGGGTACACCTAAGAAAGATAAACTGCCCAAACCCAAAATTAAATCGTTGGAGTCTCCAAAGGGCGAATCGGCGTATTGCCAATACTTTGACTCTATTCCTGCAGGCAAACTTTCACCTACCTTCATTGACTTCTCTGACATTGACCAAGACCTCTTCTACGAGGGCGTTAGTGTGTATTGCACACCTAATACCAAGAACCATATTTTCTCGCTCCGCCTCAAATATGGTATTGGTACCTACGAGCAACCTCTGCTGGAGTACGCTGCTTCGTTGATGAATATGTCGGGCATTAAGGGCGCACCAGGCTTGAAGCCTGCTGAGTTTCGCGCACAATTAGCGAAACTGGGCGGTAAGTGCAGTTACTCTGTGAGCGAAAACTACTTCTACGTGGATGTAGAAGGCAACGAGGCGAATCTCGAGGAAATTATTTCACTGGTGAACCTACACCTATGTTTGCCTAATTTCGACTCCGAGAACGATATGCTCATTAACAACATTAAGGGTCAAGAGTATTCTGCTCGCCAGGTGGAACAACGCAATACCGACATTGTTGCGGATGCTGCCTTCGACTATGTGCGCTATGGTGAGAACTCGCCTTACATTAGGCGCCCACTGCTCATGGAGGATGTGATACAATTGACCCCAGCGCAGTTGGAAGGTGTCTTGCATCAAATCCAAAACTATGAACTGGAGATCCACTATGCAGGTGCTCTACCTGCCTTGGAGGTGAAGAATATCCTTTATAACAAGCTGTCTATCAATCAGAATGTGCGTCCTACTCTCTCTCCTGTGGAGCGCCCTGTAGTACCTATCACGGAGAATAAGATTTACTTCTTGCCAGATGCCAGCATGCAGCAGGCTAAGGTGTATTTCCTTATTGATGGCGAGCCATACAATGTGAAGGATGCGGTAAACTATATGGCATTCAATGAGTATTTTGGTGGTGGTTTCTCGGGTCTTGTGATGAATGAGATTCGTGAGAAACGCTCTATGGCATACTCTGCTTATGGTCATTTCTCTCGTCCACCTAAACAAGGACAGATGACTAAGTTCGTAGGTTATGTAGGTACCCAGTCTGACAAGGTGGCTGATGCGATAGATGTCTATATGAGTCTGTTGGATTCTATGCCACAATACCCTGAGACCATTGAGAATATCCGCACCATTTTGCGTCAATCGGTATTATCCAATAAACCTACCTTCCGTAGTAAGAGCCAACGCCTGACTGCCAACATGCTGATGGGTTATAAGGTAGATCCTGCTATGTTGCAAGTGCGTGATATTCAACGTTTGACTTTTGAGAACATATTGTCGTTCTATCAGTCACACGTGCAAGGCAAACCTATCACCATATTGATTATGGGTGATCCTAAACTCATTGATCAAAAGCAAATTCAAGCCAAACATGGCAAGATAACCAAACTCTCTAAATCCCGTTTATTCAGTAACTAATGCATAAATCAGGTTTTGTAAATATAGTAGGCAATCCAAATGTGGGTAAGTCCACATTGATGAATGTATTGGTGGGTGAGCGCCTGTCGATTATCACATCGAAGGCGCAAACTACTCGCCATCGCATTATGGGTATCGTCAATGGCGATGACTTTCAAATGGTGTACAGCGACACCCCTGGTGTGCTGCAACCCAATTACAAGTTGCAAGAGCAGATGTTAGAGTTTTCACGTTCGGCTCTTGTGGACGCAGATGTGTTGCTCTATGTAACCGATGTACAGGACAACCCCGATAAGAATGCCGACTTCCTCGACAAGGTAAAGCGCATTAAAGCCAAAGTCTTTCTCATTATTAATAAGATTGACCTCACCACTCAGGAGACCTTGGAGCAGTTGGTGGAGTACTGGCATCGTGTATTGCCCGAGGCAACAGTCTTTCCAATCTCGGCACAACAGCGTTTTGGCACCGACCAACTCTTTGCGGCTATCCGCGAGGCGTTGCCCGAGTGCCCGCCGTTCTTCCCAAAAGACCAACTGACCGACAAATCATCCCGCTTCTTCGTAGATGAGATGATTCGCGAGAAGATTCTGCTCAACTACGATAAGGAGATTCCTTATAGCGTAGAGGTTGAGGTGGAGACATTCCATGACGAAGAACCCAACGAACAACACCCAGAGGGTATTATCCGTATTGGGGCAGTCATTTACGTAGAGCGTGATAGTCAGAAGGGTATTATCATCGGCAAGGGCGGTAAGGCATTGAAGCGTGTTGGCACCCAAGCTCGAAAGGAAATAGAGTCTTTCTTCGGCAAACCTGTGTTCCTGCAACTCTTTGTCAAGGTGGACAAAGATTGGCGTTCATCGCAAACCCGCCTCCGCCACTATGGCTATGATCTAAATTAATTAACACAAATAGTGCAACTTGCATAATATCCCAATTATATAAAAAGCGCTCCCAATGGGAGCGCTTTTATTACCATGGTCTTTCGCTTTTAGTCTCTTGCTTTTAGCCTGTAGTTAGAACGGAGCTATATCATCATCCAACTGCGCTCCATGTGGGTCTGAGGTGCTATTCATCTTGCTCTGGAAAGTGGTAGTGGGCTGAGGAGCAGGATTATCGTAAATATCCTCTTCAAAGCCTTCGTTCTCGTTCTGGAACTTAGCATATTTGCCTATGAAACGCATCCACACCTCGTCCGTAGCACCATTACGGTGCTTCGCTACAATAATTTGACCCAGTCCGCGCAGGTCCTTACCTGTCTTATCATCATTATAAATGCGATAATACTCAGGACGGTGAATGAAGCATACCATATCCGCATCTTGCTCAATCGCACCCGACTCACGCAGGTCTGAGAGTTGCGGTTTCTTGCCCTCCACATTGCTGTTGCTTGAGTCGCGTTTCTCCACGTTACGGTTCAACTGACTCAAGGCAATCACAGGTATATCTAACTCCTTAGCTATCCACTTCAGACGGCGTGAGATGATACTCACCTCCTGCTCACGGCTACCGAAGTTAGCTCCGTTGGCGTTCATGAGTTGTAGATAGTCAATAATGATAAGTTCCACTTTCTTCTCGCGCACGAGTTTGCGCGCCTTGCTCTGCAACTCAAAGATACTCAGACCTGGAGTGTCATCAATATAAATGGGCGCCCCCATGAGTTCGTTGATCTTGCTCTCCATCTTGTTCCACTCCTGCTTGGTGAGTCGTCCGTTCTTGATCTTATCACCCTCTATCTCGCATACGTTCATAATCAGACGGTTAACCAACTGTACGTTGGACATCTCAAGGGAGAACATCGCCACAGGGCGTTTGAAGTTCACGGCTATATTCTTCGCCATGGACAACACGAAGGCTGTCTTACCCATCGCAGGACGAGCCGCGATGATAATGAGGTCGGACTTCTGCCAACCCGAAGTAATCTTATCCAGTTCGGTGATACCGCTGGGCACACCCGATATATTGCCTTCGTTCTTGGCCGCCTTGCGCATACGTTCGAACGCCTCTTCAATCACAGGGTCAATCTGGGTGACATCGCGTTTCTGTGCGCGTTGCGAGATCTCGAAGATACTACCCTCTGCCTCATGCAGCAGCACATCTACGTCCTGTGTCTCATCATAGCCTTTCTCCTCAATCTGGCACGCTACAGAGATTAGGTCACGAGCGGTGGCTTTCTGCGCCACGATCTGTGCATGGTAACGCAAGTGAGCCGCTGATGCTACGCGTCGGGTGAGCTCGCTCAGGCGCACAACGCCGCCTGCTTTCTCCAGATTGCCTTGTGACTTGAGTTGCTCTACGACCGAGAGGAGGTCAATTGGCGCATCATTAGCTGCAAGACTGCGAATAGCCTCAAAGATACAGGCATTGTTATCTGCATAGAAAGACTCTGGACGCAGCAAATCGGCGATAGATGCGTAGGCATCTTTCTCTATCATCAATGCACCCAAGACTGACTCTTCCAGTTCGGGGGCCTGTGGTGGCAGTTTGCCTATCTCGTTAGCCCCGACCTTGGGGATAGTAGTTTTCTTGCGGTTATTGTTTGTTGTTGCCATATTGTTTCAGAAGGTCATATGCAGCGGTGAAGCTACTGATTTCGTTGTTGAGTACTCGTTGCTCAGTTTGTGCAATGAGTTGCTCCATTGTGTCAGACTTGTAGAAACTGTCGAGCAGGTTCTGGTTGATGGTCTCATACATCCAGTACTTAGCCTGCTGTGTGCGCAGGTGGTCAAGGTATCCATTCGCGCGCGCGAACCTTATATATTCCTCTACCATATCCCACACCTCTTGTATGCCATTGCCTTCCACTGCGGAGCAGGTGAGAGCATAAGGTTTCCAGCCTGATTCGGTAGGAGGGAAGAGTGCCAATGCGTTCTTAAAGCTCACGCGTGCTGCCTCTGCGCGCTCCACATTGTTGCCGTCGCATTTGTTGATAGCGATGCCGTCCGCCATTTCCATTATACCACGCTTAATGCCTTGTAGTTCATCGCCTGTTCCTGTGACTTGTAGTAACAGGAAGAAGTCCACCATAGAGTGTGCTGCGGTCTCCGATTGTCCTACACCTACGGTCTCTACGATAATAGTGTCAAAACCTGCTGCTTCGCACAACACAATTGTCTCGCGGGTCTTGCGCGCCACGCCACCCAAACTGCCAGCCGATGGACTGGGACGAATGAAGGCATTGGCCTCTACGGAGAGGTGGTTCATACGGGTCTTGTCGCCGAGGATACTACCCTTGCTGCGTTCGGAGGAGGGGTCAATGGCCAGTACGGCAAGGTGCTTACCTTGCTGGCATAGCATGGTGCCTAATGCCTCAATGAAGGTGGACTTACCTGCACCAGGCACACCTGTGATGCCCAATCGCACAGCATTGCCTGCATAAGGCAGACAACGCTCTATGACCTGCTGAGCTATGGTTTGGTCACTGGGCAGATTGCTCTCAATGAGCGTCACTGCTTGACTGAGCAAACGCATATCGCCACGCAAGATACCCTCTACGTACTCGTCAGCGGTGAGGGTAGGTTTGCGACGGCGGAAAGTGGCATACGGATTGACGCTGGGTAGGTTCTCCACACCAGCGTTCACCGTAAGGCCTTTGTATTCACTACTATTTTCTGGATGTTGCATGATTTCTTGTTTTTGGGCATCCGGCGTCTGGCGTCCGGCAGCCATTTTTTGATTCCGAATCCAGAATCACTCTACTACCCAGTTGAGTTTGATATTAATCACTGGGGTATTAGGATCGTTGGTAATTAGGGTAAGGATGCGTGTGTATTGAGCAGGCTCGTATGTAGTAGCGTCCAACTCCATTTTTATATCTGCCTTGCGACCACCTTTGATAGCTTTAGGGGTAACGAAATGCATGGTATCGTTGTTCATCAGCACGCGGCGAATCAACAGTGGATTGACGCCTGCATTGGTGAGTGTAAGTTTAGCACTCAGTTTCTTGCCTTGTGCTATTGTGCCAAGGTTGAATTCGCGTACTACCTCCACGATAGGGGCTTGCTGACGCTCTTCCACGCTGAGTTGAGAGAAGTCCTCTTTGATGTTCGCAGAGAGGGCAATCTCGTAGGTGTTGGAGAGGTCGCGTTTGCCATTGACCACTACGTATGCTTTGGCAGTCACAGGACCATACAGACCGCTCTCTGCGCTTTGCAGAGCGAATTGCAACTTACCTGTTTGTTGTGGTTCTACATGTGCCAGAGTCGCTGTTGCCTTGATATAGTCAGCACCTGCTACGTAAACGGCTACCTCAATGGCTTGTTCTGTTTGGTTAGCATACTCTATCTCCAGCATCTTATTGCTACCTTGTACGAGTGAGCCAAAGTTGAGTGCTTTGCGTTTGAGGCTCAGTTCGCCCATCTTGATAGGATACTGATCAACGGGTTTGGCTGGTTTAGGGATTACCTCGCCTTTGATTTGGAGTTTGTAGGTTGGTTCGGTAGCGTTGCTGGTCACAGTGACAGTCTTTTGGAAACGACCAGGACGGCCACTTGGGTTGTAGGTCACTGTTATCTCGCCCTGTTGTCCTGGCTCAATGGGTTCGCGTGTCCATTTAGGGGTGGTGCAACCGCAACTCGCGCGTACATTGCTCAATACGAGTGGAGCCATGCCCTCGTTCTTAAAGGTAAAAACGGTTGTTACACGACCATCTGCCTCATTGATTTTACCAAAATCATGCGTGGTCTTGTCGAAGATGATTACGGGTTCTTGTCCCATTGCAACCATAGCAAAGAGCAAAGTGGCTGCAAAACTAAAAATTCTTTTCATTGTTATACGTTGATTTATTGTTATTATCATTTTGCCAGTGAAGCGCAATCGCATTGCATCTCCATGCCATCTATTTTGGTTACGTTCACGGTGTTGATACCGCCTATCTTGCGCAGTTTCATGCACATCTTACCCAGTTTATCCATATCGAACATCTTTGCTTCCACTTCGCAGGTGAAGTGATTGCCATCTGAGGTCACGTGCAGGTCGCTGAAGTTGATACGATATTCATCGCTCATCACTTGTAGGATACGCATCATCACGCCCATAGTGTCGCTGCCTTTGATATAGAGGTTGACTATTTTGGCTATGGTGCTATCCACTTGTTGGTTGTGCCCAGCGTGTGCGTCTTGTTTGCGGAAGTATTTCTTGAGGCTATCTTTCGCTTTGGCAGTGACTACAATATTCAGCCAATCGGGTTCGGGCTTTTGTTTCTCAGAGGTCAATATCTCGACTTGATCGCCACTTTGTAAGATGTATCCGATGGTGCGTGTGGTGCGATTGACGTTGGCGCCTATACAGTGTTCGCCCAATTGGGTATGCAGCTTGTATGCAAAGTCCAATACAGTGGCGCCTTGAGCTAAGGTGTGCATATCGCCGCGCGGCGTGAAGACAAACACTTCGTGGTGATAGAGGTTGAGCTTGAAAGTATCCAAGAACGCCATGGCATCGGGGTCAGGATTTGCCAGTACTTCCTTGATGTCACGCAGCCATCTGTCGAGTTCATGTTCGCTCTCTCCTCCAGCTTTGTATCGCCAGTGCGCGGCTAAGCCATGTTCTGCCAACTCGTGCATGCGTTTGGTGCGAATTTGTACTTCTATCCATTGTCCATGATTGCCCATGACGGTGACATGTAGTGCTTCGTATCCATTCACTTTGGGTGTTGAGATCCAGTCGCGGATACGTTCAGGGTGAGGGCGATAGAACTCTGTGATGGCGGAGTATATCATCCAGCACTGGTCTTTCTCGGAGAACTGCGAGTTGGGCTCGAAGACGATGCGCGCAGCCAAGAGGTCATATACTTGTTCGAAAGGGATGCCCTTGGTCACCATTTTCTTGTATATGGAATAGACGGACTTCGTTCGTGCATAGAGTTTGAAGTCATAGCCCATCATAGTCAAGTGCTTGCGGATAGGCGCGGCAAACTCCTCGAAGTTCTCCTGTTGCACTTCTTTGACGGCTTGCAGTTTGGCGTCTATTTCTTTGTAGAGTTCGGGTTGTTCGTATTTGAAGCTCAGGTTCTCCAGTTCCGTTTTGATGGGGAACAGACCCAATCGGTGTGCCATGGGGGCGTAGATGTACTGTGTCTCAATGGCTATCTTGCGTTGTTTCTCGGGTCGTTGCGCAGCCAGTGTACGCATGTTGTGTAGTCGGTCTGCCAGTTTGATGAGCATGACGCGAATATCGTCGGACATGGTGAGTAGCAGTTTGCGCACGTTTTCTGCTTGTTTGACGGCTTGATCCACGAACACGCCGCCTGAGATCTTGGTCAATCCGACTACGATACTGGCTATTTTGGGGCCGAATTGATGTTCTATATCTTCTGCGGTGTAATCGGTATCTTCCACCACGTCGTGTAGCAATGCGGCACAAATGCTGGTGCTACCCAATCCTATTTCTTTGACCACGATACGTGCCACGGCGAGTGGGTGCATCATGTAGGGTTCGCCAGAGAGTCGTTTCACGCCATTGTGGGCTTGTTTGGCAAGGTGATATGCGCGTGTGATGATTTCTACCTTTTGTCGGTGACTGGTGCGTGCATAATCGGCTAATAGTGCTTGAAATTCATTCTCTATTAGTTGCTCTTCTTCATATGTAAAATCGCTTACTACCATAACTTTCCGTTTTTTCTTGTTCTGATTCCTTTGGCATCTTGCTTCCGATTCCCGAGATATGTAATTTAGCCTGCAAAGATACTACATTTTTTGCATATATGCAAGAGAATAGGTGAAAAAGGTGATTTTTTGTTAAAAGTTTGTATATTTCACAAAAAAGTTGTATCTTTGCGCGATTTTTGTACTATATAGCCATAAATGAATATGCTGAATTGTAAATTACCCCAAGTATGCTACTCGCTACTGCTCCTCTTGCTGGCATTTTCACTCATGTCTTTCACCGTTGTGATTGATGCGGGACATGGTGGACACGATGCAGGTGCTATCGGACTCAAGATGAAGGTACAAGAGAAGAATCTAAACCTGACCGTTGCCAAGCAACTGGCTGCTAAGATTCAAGCCGCATACCCAGAGGTCAAAGTCGTTCTGACACGCGACGCGGACGTCTTTCTCCCCCTGCAACAGCGAGCAGATATTGCCAATAAGAACCACGCTGACCTCTTCATTAGCATTCACACCAATGCTGCCGAGAACCGCAATGCACGAGGTGCCGAGACCTTCATTTTAGGTACCGAACGTATGGAGGACAACCTGGATGTCGCTATGCGTGAGAACGCTGTGATGAAACTCGAGGAGGATCAGACCGTCTATCAGGGCTTTGACCCCAATTCGGTAGAGAGTTATATCCTCTTTGAACTGATGCAAAACCAATATATGGATAATAGCCTTATTTTCGCTGAACTGGTTCAGAATCAGTTTGTCGGCACCTTGCAACGCGCCAACCGCGGTGTGCGCCAAGCGGCATTCTGGGTACTACTCAAGTCAGCCTGTCCCAGCGTACTGGTCGAAATGGGATTCCTAAGTAACGCTGAGGAAGAGGCATGGCTCGCCAGCGCAGAAGGTAAAAAAGGTATAGTTAACGGCATTTTTGATGCATTTGAAAAATATTATAAGAAATGAAGTACTCAAGAGAACTAAAAGTTGGTATCTTGGCCATTGTGTGCCTCGGTATCTTGTATTTTGGATTTAACTTCCTCAAGGGCATTAATATCTTCTCACCCACTAAGGTGTATGTAGGCACTTTTGACCGTGTCAATGGCCTCACCGAGCAAGCGCCTGTATATATTAAAGGATATAAGGTGGGATTGGTGGAGAGTATCCAGTATGATTTTAAGCTGTCACCTGCTTTTACTGTGGCGGTATCGATTGATAAGACGATCGAACTGCCACGCGGCACGCAGATGGCTTTGGTTGCAGATGGCCTATTAGGCGGTGGTGCTATCGAATTGCAATTACCACCTCTCATGAACCGTGCTATGCCTTACCAGAATGGTGACACCCTGCCCACACAGATTGTCCCTGGACTCATAGACAACCTGCAAACAGGCATATTGGCAAAACTGGATACTATCCTGACCGAGGCTAACACCCTGCTCGCTTCGCTGAACAACGAATTGGAGCAAGGTAGCCTACACGCTACTTTGCAAAACGTAGAGCATATCACCAACGATCTCACTATTAGTAGCAAGGATATTCGCCAACTGACACATATCCAACTACCTGCTATCATTAATAAGGTAGATACGACTCTCGAGGGACTGCAAGAGATTGTGACGGATGTACAAGCCGCTAATATCCAACATATCATCCTCTCTTTAGATTCTACCCTTCATGTGCTGAACCACGCTCTACAATCTGAAGAAGGCACTTTGGGACTACTCCTCAATGACACTCAGCTACATGATAACCTCAATACTGCACTCCAAAATTTAGACGCAACCGTGACCAATATAGACACTATCGTCACATCCATTAAGGCACGACCATTCATTCAGAAGAAATTACCCAAGAAACAGTAATTTTGCGAACGTCTAATTTACAAAATTAGTTAAAAACTCCCTAACTAACTGTCAATATAGTGGTTAGGGAGTTTCTTGTGAAACATAAAAATGTGGAACAAAAACGGCTTGAGTTATGAGTTTCAGCTACTTAGGTGTTGATAACCTTTGTAAAATACGGTAAATCAACTACTTGCTTGTAACTCGCTGAATTTTTGGGAGATTTGCACTCTCCGAATATGTGGCTTTCTGACCACATTTGGTCATATCAAAAAAAAGCAGTACCTTTGCACTCGATTTCGAATAGAAGTCGCTTTTTTTTGCACTTTTATTAACATTATTTATAACAGCCTTGAAACAAGATCTCAACATATTGTGGGCGCAATGCCAGCAGATTCTGCGCGATAACCTCTCGCAGAGTGCATACCAGACATGGTTTGCTCCTGTTATGGCATTGCAGTACCAGAACGATGTGTTGGTCTTGCAGGTGAAGAGTCAGTTTATCGTGGAGTATATCGAGGAGAATTACTTAGATTTACTCTCACGTGTACTGAGAAAGGTGTTTGGACCTGCAATCCAGTTGGAGTACCGTATTATGGTAGCAGGTGGTATCATTGATGTGCCCAGCGAGCCATTGCGCGAACCTGTAGCACGTCCGCGCAGCGAGGCATACACTCCTCAACAGGAGGTAGATAACGCATGGGAAAGCCAACTTAATCCACAATATACCTTTGATAACTTTGTGAAGGGTGAACCTAATAAGTTGGCACGTGCTGCGGCTATTGAGATTGCCAAGAACCCTGGTAAGACACTCTTTAACCCTCTTTTCCTATTCGGTGGTAGTGGTGTAGGTAAGACCCACTTGGCTTATGCTATTGGTAATGAGGTAGAGCGCCTTAATCCGAGTGCACGTGTACTCTATGTGTCGGCTAATATGTTCAAGTTGCAGTTCCAAGATGCGGTCAATCACAACCAAGTGCCCGACTTCTTGATGTTCTACCAGTCTGTGGATGTACTCATTGTCGATGATATACAGTATTTCTCGGACTTGAAAGGTACACAGGATACGTTCTTCCAGATTTTCAATTACTTGCAACAGAGCCATAAGCAGTTGATTCTCACCTCTGATCGTAGTCCTATGGAGCTCAAGGGTATCCAAGATCGTCTGCTCTCACGCTTCAAATGGGGCTTGGCTGCTGAGATCACTCGTCCTGACTATCCATTACGCCGTGATATTTTGCTCTACCGTATTAAGAAAGATGGTATCAAACTGAGCGATAGTATCATTGATTATGTAGCCTCCAATGTGTCGGATAATGTGCGCGATTTGGAGGGCGTATTGGCAAGTCTATTGGCATATTCCACTCTGACTGACAATCCTATAGATATGGCATTGGCTGAGACTGTCGTAGGTCGTTTGATACAATTGCACCCCAAGACATATTTGCCTTCAGATATTATAGCGGCAGTATGTCAGACTATGAAACTCCCTGAGCAGGTTATTACGGCGCGCACTCGCCAACGTGAAGCCGTTAAAGCGCGTAACTTAGTGATGTATCTCATTAAGAAATATACGGATAGTTCGCTGGGAGAAATAGGTAAGTACGTACACCGTGACCATGCAACAGTAGCGCACTCCTTGAATATGATTGAGGCGCAGATGGGATACGATGCCGTATTGAGACAGGAAGTGAGCCAAATAGAACGACACTTAGGCAGATAACCTCTATTAACATTATACTACACCCTTGCAATTTCGGTTGCGAGGGTGTTTTTTTTGATATTTTATCAAAAATATTTGTTCACTTGCAAAAAAAAGCGTACCTTTGCAGGCTAATATGTAAAAACTACGTTTATAAACTAAAAAAACTATCAATATGAAACGATTTATCACTCTCTTTCTCTCCTTGGTTCTGTTCGCGAACTTAACAATCTTTGCTGCTATTCCTTCGGGATACTACACCGCAGCAGATAACAAGAAAAGTACGGCATTGCTTTCTGCTTTACATGGTTGTATTGATGGGCATACAACTCTGTCATATAGCAGTTTAGAGAATTATTACGATGATACCGATTTGACTGCAGATGGATATATATGGGATATGTATTCTACATGTAAATTCACAATCAATGATGATGGTGGTTCACAAAGTCGTATTTGCGATGTATGGAACAAGGAGCACTCTGTTCCTCAATCGTGGTTTGGTGAGGCTTCACCTATGAAGAGCGATCTTTTCCATGTGTATCCTACAGATGCGCGCGTGAATAATTTTCGTAGCAATTATCCCTATGGCGAGACATCCAATCGTTCATACATTGACGGTGATTCCAAGGCATTGGGATACTTGGGAAGCAGTAATTTCTCTGGTTATTCTGGCAAAGTATTTGAGCCAGTAGATCAATACAAAGGTGATTTCGCACGTACATATTTCTATATGGTAGCGCGTTATTTGGATAAAAGTTTTAATAAAAGTGAAAATGGCAAAGTTGTATTCACTTATTCTAATGGGACTACAGGCTTAACAACATATGCTGTAAATCTTTTCCTCAAATGGCATCGCCAAGACCCTGTATCTCAAAAAGAGATAGACCGTAACAATGCGGTGTATAAACATCAGAAAAACCGTAATCCATTCATTGATTATCCTTATTTGGCAGAGTATATTTGGGGAGAGAAGAAAAATGAAACAATGGTATTGGATGAGTTGATGTCCTCCAGCGATCCTGAATTTATTCCTGGCGAGAGCGATGGTAGCCGTGAGGATGTGGTTCGTACTCCTGTATTGAGCGTCAGCACTACCAAGGTGAATTTCCCAAGTGTACTCGTGGACGAAGAGTCGTCTGTGAGCATTAAGGTAACAGGTGTATATCTGACATCCAATGTTACCCTTACTATCTCTGGTGAGGATGCCGACATGTTTGAGACTTCGCGCTCTTCCCTCACTATTAGCGAGGCCAATAGCAGCGCAAGCCAAAATAATGTAGTTCTCACATATGTTCCAACCGAGCAAGGTCAGCATAGCGGAACCCTGCAAATCGCTTCCGAAGGTGCAGAAACACTCACGGTGAAACTCTATGGCGCTTGCAATGCAGCGTGCCAAGTTGTTTGGATGGTCAATGGCGAGGAATATACCGCAGGTAATCCTACCACCACGCTGGCTGCGGGTAGCAAGGTCACCAAACTGCCTACAGCACCTGCTTCACCATGTACCGAGAGCAACCAGTTCGTAGGTTGGAGCGAGGAGGTAATCACAACTCCTCAAGACGACATGCCTCTTGACCTCTTCTCTGACACCAAGGACGCACCTGCTGTCAGCCACGATGTCATTTACAATGCGGTATTCGCTACCCTTGAGGAAGGAGAAATCTTTGTCGAGCAACCAGCACCAGCCTCCATGGACTTGAACAATACGGATGGTTGGACACTTGAGGGCTTGATTCGTGACACCAAACACTGGCGTATGGTGACGAATTCCTATATCGAATCGCCATCTATCCATATCGCTTCAATCAGCAGTATTACTATTAATATGCGTACATATGGTGGTACAAGTTATAACACCATTGAGTTCTCCGCTAATGGCACCAAGATTGGCGAATTGAAAGCATCCACCAACAAACTCACAGATTACACTTGGAAGCCTTCTACAACCCTCTCTGGTGCAGGCACTTTGCGCTTCACCAGTAAAACCAATACCGCAGAGTTTGGTCCTGCTTTGAGCAGTATCCATATTGAAGTGTCAGGCGGTGGTACTGTAACCACCTACGATTACTCCAACTATGTAACTTCTTGCGGTCCTACTACCGCTATTGAGGAAGTGCAACAACCACAACAAGTAGGCAATAAGGTTCTCCGCGAAGGCCAACTCCTCATTGAATATAACGGAGTATATTACAACACTTTAGGACAACAAGTACAATAATGAATATTGTTGAACAAATACGCACTTTGTGCCAAGAGAAGAACGCCATTATCATGGCGCACTACTACCAACGGCCAGAGATTCAGGACATAGCTCACTTCGTGGGCGACTCTCTTGCCTTGGCGCAGGTGGCAGCCAAGACCGATGCGGATATTATTGTGATGTGTGGTGTGCACTTTATGGCAGAGACAGCCAAAATCCTCTGTCCTGATAAGAAAGTGCTGATTCCCGAACCTGCGGCAGGTTGCTCCCTTGCAGATAGTTGCAAAGCGGAAGATTTGGCAGCGTGGAAAGCCGAGCACCCCGGCCATTTGGTAGTGTCGTATGTGAACACAAGTGCTGCGGTAAAGGCACTGACCGATGTAGTGGTAACCAGTAGCAATGCGCTGAAGATTGTCAAGCAGTTGCCTGAAGATAAACCTATCCTCTTTGGTCCCGACCAAAACCTCGGTGGTTATATCAATTCAATGACGGGGCGCAAGATGGATTTGTGGAATGGTGGATGCCATGTGCATGCTCGCTTTTCAGAAGAAGGTTTGTTGGCTCTCAAAGCGCAATACCCTAATGCAAAAGTCCTTGCTCACCCTGAGTGCAAAGCCACTATCTTGCAGCATGCCGATGTCATTGGCTCCACGCAAGCGCTGCTTGACTATGCCAAGAATGCCAATCGCCAATCGCCAATCACCAATCGCCAATTTATCGTGGTAACCGAAAGCGGCATTCTCCATGAGATGCAAAAGGCGTGTCCCGATGTAGCGTTTATTCCTGTGCCCGCAGAAGGAGGAGGTTGTAATGAGTGTGAATATATGCGCATGTGCACACTCCAGAATCTTCGCGACTGTTTGTTCAACGAAAACAACGAAGTGATTGTAGATCAGAATATTGCTAAAAATGCTATTCGCCCCATCCAACGTATGTTGGAGATGAGTTGATAATGCTATTTTGCCCTGCGGGCAAGAGAGAACTGGAACTCTAATCCGCCTTCGGGGCGGTTGATTGCGGTGATTTTTCCTCCATGGAAGATCACCGCATGTTTTACGATGGAGAGTCCCAAACCTGTACCGCCTGCCTTGCGACTGCGACCTTTGTCCACACGGTAGAAACGCTCAAAGATATGTGCAAGTGCCTCTGCTGGTACACCTTGACCATTGTCGGTGATACTGAAATATAGATTAGCAGGGTCTTGGTTGGTTAGTTGTATGGTGATTTGTGCTTTCTCTACATAGTTGATGGCATTGTCCACGATATTGTGGAAAATGGAGTAGAGTAGTGTGTAGTTACCCGTGATAATCAAATGTTTAGGAATATTGTGTGTGATAGTGGCACCTGCTTGCGAAGCGCGCAAAGATAGGTCTTGCACCACATTCTCCACCACGGTGTAAAGGTCTAATTGTAGGCGATTGTAGAAGTCAGTTTGGGTGTCAAGTTTGTTGATAGTGGATATATCCTCCACAAGGTTGGCAAGGCGACCCGATTGCTGATAGGCACGCTCAATGAATTGTCGGCGTTGTTCTTCGGTCATGTCGGGGTGCATGAGGATGGTTTCTAATGCCCCGCGAATACTCGCCACGGGTGTTTTAAGTTCGTGACTGATATTCTGCGTGAGTGTAAGGCGTTGCTGCTCGCGTGCCTTATTAATCTTCTGCTTGTAGAAGGCATAAAAGATGCCTACAATAGCAATAATGCCTATTCCTATGATAATCCAGATGTTCATGTATATGGTGTATGGTGTAAAGTGTAAAGGCGAGGATTAATTTTCGAAGAGGTATCCATAGCCAGATTTGGTGATAATGCGTTTGCCGTACTGCCCGAGTTTGCGACGGAGGTGGGTGATATGCACATCTACGGTACGTTCGAGTACATAGCCGTTGCTGTCCCACACATTATTCAGCAAGTGATCGCGTGATAGGATTTGTCCGCGATGGGTGAGCAGGTAGCAGAGTAGTTCAATCTCTTTGCGTGTAGTTTTCACGTTTTCGCCATCCACCATGAGCGACATATCGGCTTTGTTTACTACAATCCCTTCAAACACAATGCAATTGTCATCGCCTTCTCGCCTCATCGCCTCATCGCCTGATAGCCTCTTCGTCTCCGTCCTGCGAAGCACTGCTGCCACGCGCGCCAGTACTTCGGCTATGCGGAAGGGCTTGCTGATATAGTCATCTGCACCTAACTTAAATCCCTGAAGTACAGTATCTTCATCGCTTAATGCTGTTAAGAATATGATAGGAATTGATGCCCCTTGGGGGCTGTTAGGCGATGAGGCGATGAGGCTATTAGGTGAAAGGCGAAGTTTTTCTGCCATCTCCAATCCCGACATACCGTCCATCATAATATCCAGAAGGATGAGGGATATGGGTGATGGGCTATTGGCAATAGGCGATTGGAGCAGTTCTAATGCTTCTTCTGCGGAGTGCGCAACAAGTGTTTCGTAGCCTGCTTTTTGCAACGAATAGGAGAGAATCATGCAAATATCCTCTTCATCATCTACTATGAGTATGCGTTGTTTTGCCATATTGATACAATTTTCGCTGCAAAGTTAGTAAAAATATTTCAATCAACCAACCAGATTATGCAAATTAATGAATTATTAATATTTTTTGCTGATATTGAAAACAAAAGGTGTGTCAATATCGTGACACACCCTTTTGTGGGTAATAGTTATCAATTTTGTTCCTCTTCTTGCTTTTGTTTAGCCTCCTTGCGGTCTTTGATTGCACTAATCACAAAGAAAGGACCCATGAAGACTGCTACCATACCCAAAGCAAGGAGGATCATTGTTAAATCATCCATAGTTGTATTATGTTTTGATAGTTAAACTTATAGTTATCGGACGGCGTTCCGCCTATTGGATATTGGACGGCTGCGCCTATTGGATATAGGTTAGATAACTACCAAAAACTATGGAATGGGAAAGAGATATGTTCTGTGGGTAAACTAAGTGGCGTTGTGCATGATAGTGCCACTATACGCTTGATATTGTGAGAAATACTATTTGCATAGTAGCGTAATGCAGCACACAATTGTTGCGTGTTGGTACGCAGTTGCCACGATGTGGAAATACGCTCCTGACGGCGAGTGCGCAAGCGATTATCTTCGCTACGTGTGCCGATTTGGTACGAGGTGAGGGCATCAGTCCAATCGTATTGTTGCTGAAGACGTTTGGCGTAGTCCTCTGATATATCATTTAGTACGGAAGACACCGCGCTTGCACTCGCTGATGGGCATGATGCTGTATCTTCAGCAGAAAGGTCGGACATATGCACTGATGCACATAGTCCGATTATCAATACGAGCAATATATAACGCAAGTCTCTCACTACAAATCCATTTAATGCTGCAAAGGTACAAAAAAATATACACATGTCCAATTATATTGGCAGAATTTAATAATTTCTTAACAAAATCTTCATACTTGTGTAATAATATTGCGCTACTTTTGCACGAAAGTTGTTGATTGGATGGTAGAGCGACCGCCTGTAGACTACAGCAAATATAATGAGCGAACTACAGTGAGCATTGCGAACGATCTACAACGAAGTGATCTACAGCGAATGAAATGAGCGTACTAAAACTTATTAATTATGGAATATATTATTTTAATTGTGACTTTGGTAGGCATCGTGTTTGGTGCTGATTTGTTGGTAGCAGGGGCTGTGTCTGTGGCACGTCGCTACAAAGTATCTGATTTTGTGATTGGTGCTGCTATCGTGGGTATTGGTACCAGTGTGCCCGAGTTGGTAGTTAGTTTCTTTGGCGCACTGAAGGGCAACGCCGATGTGGCGATTGGCAATGTGGTGGGGTCTAATATATTCAATGTACTGGGCATTCTGGGAATAACAGCAATATGCTTTCCAATCGCAATTGACAAGAAGAATATGACCTTTGAAATACCATTTTGTATTGGTATTTCGATATTGCTGACCTTGTTGGCACTCAACTTTTTTGATGGTACTCCAGCCGTAATCAGTCGTGTGGATGGTATCATATTGTTGTTGCTTTTCGCGGGTTATATGTGGTACTCTTTCACTCGTGACAAGAAGACTGGACTTACGGAAGCAAGCGAAGAGATGCCTACAGAAAAACCTACGCCGTTGTGGTTAGCCATTGTAAAAGTGGTTGTGGGTCTGGGTGTGTTGATTGTGAGTTGCGATATGTTTGTAGATGATGCGGTAAGTATTGCTAAGTCGTGGGGCGTTAGCGATGCGATTATTTCGCTCACGCTGATTGCTTGTGGCACTTCGTTGCCAGAGTTGGCTGCTTCGGTGGTGGCTGCGTTCAAGAAGAATACGCAATTAGCGTTGGGTAATATTGTGGGGTCGAATATCTTTAATATCTTGCTGATTTTGGGCTTGAGTTCACAGGTGATGCCATTGACTTCGGCAGGTATCACGGTCGTGGATTATGGAGTGATGATTGGCGCAGCCATTGTTCCGTTGCTCTTTGGCTTTAAGGGCAAGATTGGCAGAGTAGGCGGCGCGTTGATGGTGATCGCTTTTGCAGTCTATACTTGGTATTTGATTGCAGGTTCTAGCGCTATCGCTTAAAGAACAATATAAAATTTTCAGTTACATTACATAAAAACAACTCTATATAATACATTTATGGGAATTTTACAAATCTTTACGCTCCTTGGAGCACTCGGAATGTTCCTCTACGGAATGAACCTAATGTCATCGGGCTTGCAAAAAGCCGCAGGTGATAAACTACGCGGATTCTTGTCTGCCATGACATCTAATCCGTTCAAAGGTGTACTTACAGGATTAGGCATCACCACCGTCATCCAATCTTCTTCTGCCACAACGGTGATGGTGGTGAGCTTTGTCAATGCAGGACTGCTGACCCTCACGCAAGCAATAGGCGTGATCATGGGTGCGAATATCGGTACAACCGTTACCGCATGGTTGGTAGCGTGGCTCGGATTCAAAGCCGACATCTCTATTCTGGCTATTCCATTGATGCTGTTCGGCTTCTTGTTCTCTAACTCGAAGAAGAACAAACATCAGAACATTGGCGAACTCATCGTGGGCTTCTCGCTCTTGTTCCTCGGTTTGTCGTTTATGAAAGAGTCGGTGCCAGATTTGCGTGAGACACCACAAGTGCTTGAGTTCGTGCGCAACTGGTCAAGTTATGGCTTTGGTTCGGTACTGCTATTCTTGGCGTTTGGTACAATCTTGACATTGGTGCTGCAATCATCATCAGCCACTATGGCAATCACACTCATCATGCTGAGCATGGGTTGGATACCTTTCCACATGGCTTGTGCGATGGTGTTGGGTGAGAACATTGGTACAACCATCACCGCGAATATCGCAGCAGCAGTGGGTAATACGCAAGCTAAACGTGCCGCGATGTCGCACACGATTTTCAATCTGTTTGGCGTGATTTGGGCATTAATCTTGTTCAAGCCATTTACCGCGTTGGTGGGTAAAGTGATCGAACTCTTTGGTTTGCCTAACCCAGCAGCAGATGACTTTGCGGTGGTAGAGGGTAGTGCAGACACGAGTACCGCAGCATTGTACGGATTGAGTATGTTGCACACGATGTTCAATACCATTAACACCTTGATTCTCGTATGGTTTATCAAGTACATAGAGAAAGCGGTGGTATGGATTATCAAACCAAAGAATCAAGAAGCAGAGCCATTCCGCCTCAAATATATCTCTGCGGGACCATTGGCTACGCCAGAACTGGATGCTGCGCAAGCGTTTAATGAGATTGTACACTTTGCACAGATCTCTCGCAATGGCTTGGGCTATGCCAAACAAGCGATTGCAGCCGATGCAAAGCATTTTGATGAGTTGCGCGAGAAACTGGTGAAGTACGAGGAGATTTCCGATCGTATCGAATATGAGATAGCTGCCTTCCTTAATGGTGTGTCCGCAGGCGACATCAGTGAGGCAACGCGTGTGAAAATCAAGGCGATGTATAAGATTATCGGTGAGTTGGAGTCATTGGGCGATTCGGGCGAGGCGATTAGTCGTATGCTTAGCCGCAGGAATGAGCACAAGAAGAGTTTTGATACAGCGACTATCGAGAAGATTAACTTGATGATAGCAAAGGTGGATAGCGCGTATGAGGTGATGATTGCCAATCTGATTGCTGCGCATGAGGGTACGCTGAGTAGCATCGCGAATGCGTATGATGCTGAGGAGCAAATCAATGCGCTGCGCAACGAGCTGCGCGAGGCAGAGATTGAGGCATTGGATAACAACGACAAGAACTACCAAACGAGCGTGTATTACATCGACATTATCAACGAGCTTGAGCGCATGGGTGACTTTATGATTAACATCTCGCAGAGCTTGGAGAGAGCGTTTGTTGAGAAGTGATGAAGTATCTAAATTAACGATGACAAAAACGACATTGCGCGGCAATCGTACGCGAAGCGATCGTTCGAGCCATCAGGCGAGATAAGAACTCCCTGCCGCGCTCAACGGAAGTCGTATTTGATTCGTATTTAATAAACAATGCACAAGCCCCAAGCTTGTGCATTGTTGTTTAGGTATGTAATGATTGGATTAAATGCAGATGCACACGCGAAGACCGCATAGGTAGAGTACAGCAACAGCGATAGCTATACCCAATATGATAGCAGCCACGGCAATAGCCCACTTACCGCCTTTGGTGAGTTGCTTCTTTTTGGCGAATGGGTCTTTCAGTTTCATGATAGGATATTGTGCTAGTTCGGTCAATGTATTGCCAAACAATACATTTACTATTGCATCGGCATTGATAGCCCAACCATTGGCGTTCAATAGCGGAGCCAAATTGCGCTTGCGCAATTTCATCCAAGCGAGAATCATGGATGGACCACTGATTACCAGCAACAAACCTGGAATTACTAACCATCCCCACCAACCTAAACCTTTCAATCCTAATGCAATACTGGTAAAGAAACTACCAATATATCCGACTGCCATACCAATGGCAGCAAAGATACCAGCGAACTTAGCAATATCAAATGGAGCAGGTTGAGCAGGCTGTTGGGCTGCGGCAGGAGCAGCAGGAGTTGTTTGCAGTTTCGCGGTCATATCGGCAAAGGATTTCTTCTCTTTCTCGGCTGCCGATTTCGTGATTAATCCGCTTACCCAGTCGCCCAACTTGCGGTATGGACTCCAAAACGCTTGACCGATAGAGATAGGATTATCAATAATCTTCACTACTTCTGCTTCCCAGTCTCGTCCTTGACGGTCATAGAACAGGGCGTTCTTGCCTACTTTCAGATGGCGAATATCGCCTACTGTCATGGCTGCCACAATCTGCATGGTTTGTCCCGTAGCGTGGTGCTTGCAGTTGCAGTAAATGAGGAACATGCCACTGTCGGCTGCTTGCGTATTGTGTTTTGCCATATCGCTAACCTTCATACAGAGGTTGCATGCGCGTTGGTCAATCACCAAGGTTCCTGCTTGGAAAATAGCCCATGGCGATTCATCATCAGCGCCACGCCCGAGCAGTGCTTTGCCACGCTTGGCATAGAAGTCCTGAAATGACACGAAGTTGCGAAGCAATGTACAGAAGTCGCGGCAGAGCAACAGCAGTTTCTCCAACGGACGGTATTGTGCTTGCGCAGCAGCTAACGCACTTGCATTCGCTGCCTCAGCAGCCGCTTTGCCCGCTTCGTAATCAGCAATCTTCTTACCCATTTCGGCAAATGCCTCTTCCGTGAGACCTGGCACCACTGCATCAGCGGGTAGGGTAGCCAATCCCAATGCTTGCAGACGGGCTGTCGTGTAATATTGGCTATATGCCTCCTTGCATGCTTTATAGGCAGCAGTCACTTCTGCGGTGTAGGGTGCTTCGGGCAATGGTTGCTGCTCCACTACTACGGCTCCTATGGCTGCTTTCACCGCTTCCAATGTAATCACACCATCCACTGCCAAAGGAGTGGCTATAGCTTGCAAACTCTCATCTTTGATATCCGTGAGTTGCAGCGAAGGTGTACCTGCCAATAGTACATCGGGTTTGTGCAAAACGCTGCAAAGCCATTGCGCCGTTTCCACCACCTCTTTTACGTGAATCTTGTTGTCTTTATCCATATCAATACAACGAAGACTCTCTTCGGGTAATTCCAAGCCTGAAACAGGACATGCCAGTACAGCCCATAGTTTCTCATCCAATTCAGCCAAGTGCTGAATATCTTTGCCATTGGTGATGACTACGCGCGTATTGCCACCTATGTTGGCATATTTCCAAGTGTGTTTTGACATAATTGTATAGGGTTTTAGTATAAAATTCACAAAATCGCTGCAAAAGTACAAAAATATTTGCATATATACAAAAAAAGTTGTACCTTTGCGCGCTTTTTTGTGGACAGGCCGTTTATTAAGGTTCGCCCGCGCGAGAAAAAAGCGTAACTGAATGTTTAACTTTTAATCGGATAATGATAATGGAGTCCGGTTGCCGGCTACCGGTTTCCAGATGAGGTCTCTGTTAGCGATTATCCACCCAAATTGCTAATTATGGCAGAAAATCTTTCACTCCAGAACTTCGACTGGGAGGCATTTGAGCAAGAGGCTCAAGGCAAACAAAACGAAGAAATTCTTGCGAAGTATGATGCTACTCTCAACGCCATTAAGGACCAAGAGGTAGTAGAAGGTACTGTTATTTCCATCAACAAACGTGAGGTAGTTGTCAATGTAGGTTACAAGTCGGACGGTATTGTTCCTGCTGCTGAGTTCCGCTACAACCCAGACCTGAAGGTGGGTGATACCGTTGAGGTATATGTAGAGAGCCAAGAGGACAAGAATGGTCAATTGGTACTTTCTCACAAAGAGGCTCGCGCCGCTCGTAGCTGGGATCGCGTGAATGAGGCTCTTGATAACAACGAAGTGGTTAAGGGTTATGTTAAGTGCCGTACTAAGGGCGGTATGATCGTTGATGTATTGGGTACTGAGGCATTCTTGCCAGGTAGCCAAATCGATGTTAAACCTATCCACGATTATGACATCTTCGTTGGTAAAACAATGGAGTTCAAGATTGTTAAGGTTAATCCTGACTTCCGCAATGTAGTTGTTTCTCACAAAGCACTCATCGAGGCTGAGCTCGAGAACCAACGCAAAGAGATTATCTCTCACCTCGAGAAGGGTCAAGTGCTTGAGGGTACTGTTAAGGCAGTTATGCCATACGGTGTATTCATGGATCTTGGTGGCGTAGATGGTTTGATTCACATCACAGACCTCAGCTGGGGCCGCGTAAGCAATCCAAGCGAGATCGTGAAGGAAGGCGATAAAATCAATGTGGTTATCCTCGACTTCGACGATGAGAAGAAGCGTATCGCTCTCGGCTTGAAGCAACTCACTCCTCACCCATGGGAGGCTCTCAATGCTGACATCAAGGTAGGCGATAAGATTAGCGGTAAGGTAGTAGTGATGGCTGACTACGGAGCATTCGTAGAGGTTGCTCCTGGCGTAGAGGGTCTTATCCACGTTAGTGAGATGAGCTGGAGCCAACACCTCCGTTCGGCTAACGACTTCTTGAAAGTTGGTCAAGAGGTAGAGGCTGTTATCTTGACTCTCGATCGCGATGAGCGCAAGATGTCTCTCGGCTTGAAGCAACTCAAGAACAATCCTTGGGAGACCATCGATACCAAGTATGCTGTAGGTACTCGCCACTTTGCTAAGGTTCGCAACTTCACCAACTTCGGTGTATTTGTTGAGATTGAAGAGGGCGTAGATGGCTTGATTCACATCAGCGACTTGAGCTGGACCAAGAAGATCAAACACCCTAACGAGTTTACTCAAATCGGTGCTGAGATTGAGGTTGTCGTTCTTGAAATCGACAAAGAGAACCGTCGTCTCTCATTGGGTCACAAGCAACTTGAGGACAATCCTTGGGAGGAGCTCGCTGTTAAATACGGCGTAGATACCATCGTTGAGGGTAAGGTAGTAGAGATGACCGATAAGGGTGCTACTGTTGTGCTGGAAGAAGGTGTTGAGGGCTTCTGCACTTCACGCCACCTCCAAAAAGAGGATAAGTCTGCTGTGGTTGTAGGCGATACATTGAACTTCAAGGTGATTGAGTTCAACCGCGATGCTAAGCGTATCCTTCTCTCTCACCTCCGCACATGGGAGGAGCGCAAAGAGGCTCCTGCTAAAGAGGTAAAGGCTAAGAAGGAGAAAGAGGCACAACCAGAGTTGCCAAAGATGGAGAAAACCACTCTTGGTGACTTGAGCGTTCTCGCTGACCTCAAGGCTTCTATGGCTGCTGAGGAGAAACCTGCAAAGAAAGCTACTAAGAAAGCTGCTAAAGCAGAGGAAGCTGCTGAGTAATCGGTATCTCTAATTGATATGAAGAGTGTGTCAGAATGCTGACACACTCTTTTTTTTACGTGTTTTTGATAGAAATATTTGTGTGTATAAAAAAAATGTAGTAACTTTGCCGGTCGAAAGGTAAAAATAACGAAATAAACCATTGAGGAGAGGCTTTATGAACAAGAATATACTTGAATTTGTAACTTTTTGCATAGGAAAATTGGCGGTCATGCTCAAACTTCCACAACGAGAGATATACAGGCGATTAAAGGTGTCTGGTATCTTGGATGAATACATTGTGCCTTCATACGATGTACTTCATACCTTTAGTTCTCGCTATCTAATGGAAGACCTTACGGAATATATGAAGGAGAAAGGAGTATTAGATACATGAAACTATATCACTCATCTAATGTGGTCGTTCAGCAACCAGATACTTATCATTCACGTAAGTTTCTTGATTTTGGTTGTGGCTTCTATCTTACATCCATCTACGATCAGGCTGTTAGGTATGCGCAGCGATTCAAGAGAAGAGGACAACAGGCATGGTTAAATACCTATGAGTTTACATTGGATAACGAAACGCAATGGAAAATCATTAGATTTGAAGCTTATGATGCCCAATGGCTTGACTTTGTGGCCCAATGTAGAGATGGTAAAGAGGTGGGTGATTATGATATGGTTATTGGAGGTATTGCCAATGATAGAGTTATCCTCACTTTAGACCGCTATTTTGCTAATGAAATATCGCAAGAAGAAGCCCTTGGATTGTTGCGATTTGAAAAGCCCAATATACAGTACTGCATACGTTCGGAGAGAATGTTGCAGGCATGTCTTACCTATGTTGAAAGCGAACAGTTATGAGTGAAGATAGCAAGCAAATATTAAAAAGTACTCAATGTGCCAGAATCATTTTATGCATTAGTGAGATGTATGCTGTGTCCATTGATGAGGCTACTGATATTTTCTACAATTCCGAGACAGCCAGTATGATAGAGGATGAAGTTGCCGATTTGCACTGTCGCAGCGACAAGTATTTAGCTGGTGAAGTGTGGAGGGAATATCAAGAAACGAAGTAATCGTAGAGCGTAGTCGATGGGCTACGCTCTTTTTTATCTTCTCTATAGACTGCTTATTTCTTCTACGGACTGTTTATCTCGTCCACGGACTTCACGAAACAGGACGCCGTGAAGCAAGCCGAAGTCCTTGGAGTGAGCGTGAAGACGATAGAAGTCTGGTTGCAGAAATATATTCAATCGTCACATATAGAACGAGTTATGCACGGCAGTTACCGCAAGGCAATATGTAAAACAGCGTAAATAGGATTTATAGGTTTTTTAGGTTTTTCAGGATTTGCAAAACCTATAAAACCTGAAAAACCTAAAAAACCTAATTCATAGTTTGTTCCTCTCTCGGCATATTTGCCGAGTATTCCTTTCAATTACTCCTCCCCTTTTAGGGGGAGGTCGGGAGGGGGCTTTTCCCCTATCTCTACTATGACATTACTATGTGATAACTATGATATTACTATGTTATTCAAAGCACTTCATAACGCCCAAGAGATATTGTGATTTGGGCGTAATCCTTTGAGGGACACTTTGAGGGACAAAAAGAGGGTGTGTCCCTCTTGACACACCCTCCGTTTTATTTAGAATTTGTATTCTAACTAACTCAGATTATTCCCAACCTGGGTTTTGACCGATTTGTGGGTTCAAAACTATTTGACCTGATGGGATAGGAGCGAGATAGTGTTTCTCCTCAAACTTACGAACATAAGCATCATTGAGATCAATATAGCCGTTAGCGTCACGTTTAACATCATTTGCACCTGGCCAGTTATCAGCAACCCAAGCACCCTTGGTTTGATCTGGATTCTTCTCAGTATCAAGTAAATCCAATTGATGCCAACGAATGAGTGACCAGTAGCGGTCGTTGTTGTCGAACATCAACTCTACGCGACGCTCACGACGGATCTCCCAAATAAGATCGCTAACACCAATCTTGTTTGCTGGGTCATTGACAGCAACTGTGTATGGTGCCATACCAACACGATTGCGAAGTGCGTTGAGGGACTCTTTTGCAGCAGCATCTTCACCCAACTCAGCGCATGCCTCTGCGTGGGTAAGCAGAATCTCAGCATACCAGAAGAGAGGGCAGTCTGTTACGTTACCAGTTGTAGATTGACGCAATCCTGAAGGAGTTTCTGGTTCGTCGAACTTCAAGATACCATAGCCAGTTGTAACAGTATTCTCAGCAGCACCAATTTGTCCTTCAACACCCTCATAACGAGCGCGGTTGTTACCTACGTAGCAGAGATAGCCGTCAATTTGTTGAGCCAAACGTGGGTCACGAGCCTCCAATAGGTGATAGATAACTGGCTTACCAGCATCGTAACCTTCGGTACCAAGTACACCGTGGTCATCATTCTTATCAGCAAGCGTACCATCTTTCTTCAAATATGCATTGAAAGCAGCTTTGCTCATACCATTAGTAGGAGTAGAACCACAGCAGTAGTCTTGTGTAGCGTGGCGGAGAACGTTTTGTACATAATTCTTGTACATAATCATCTCAGTGTTGCCAGCGAGTTCAAGAGAGTTGTAGTTTGCACGGTAACCCTCTGCACCTGGGGTCAAAGCGAATTTGCCAGACTTGATGATTGCTTCAGTTGCAGCTTTAGCCTCTGCCAAATACTTTTTAGAGCGCTCAGTGTCATTCTTGTGGTATTTTGCATAAGTACCCTCGAAGAGACAGATTTGAGCTTTAATAGCTTGTGCCACATACACGTTGTAAGCCGTACGAGAATCAGCATTCTTGTCGCCCATGTTCTCAACGGCATAGTTGAGGTCTGCCAAGATATTATCCATTACAGTGTTGCGTGGTTGACGTGGACCATAAAGGATATCCTCGTCCTCTGTAGTAAGAGAATGATCTACCCAATAGCAATCACCGAATTTGCGTACCACACAGAAATGTTGCCATGCACGGTAGAGGTGACCCAATGATTTGTAATATGCCATTGATGCAGCAGACATCTCTACACCATCAATGTTTTCAAGAAGGATATTGGCGCGGCGAACTTCAGCATAACTTGCATCCCAAGTACTATTAGTTGCAGGAATAGTAATGAAGTCCCATGTAGTGATACCTGTAACTGCTTGGTTGTCATTGAGGGTTGGGAAATAGAATGTTCCATAACTACCATTGTTTCCATAACCACTCCATTCGCTGTAGAAATAGTTGGTGTACATTTCTACGTTAGTCTCGCTGGTGAAGAAGTTACCTTTGGTGAAAGAATCGTCTGGATTATTGTTCAACAAGTCGCAACCTGTCAAAAGAACAATACCAGCCATCAAACTTAAAATTATCTTTTTCATAACTGTATTCAATTTAGTTAATAGTTAATAGTTAATAATTAATATTTATTCATCTGTTTCTTAAACATTAATTATAGTGTTACTTGCAAACCGAATGAATACGAACGCATGAGAGGCGCTGTACGAGCGTATGCTCCATTGCCGGGGCTAGCATTTTCCTTACCCTTAGAAACCTCAGGGTCGAAACCGTACTTAGCAGTGTGATTTACGAGGTCAGCCAAGTTGTTGAAGGATGCGTAGATACGAACTTTCTCGATAGTTGCTTTACGAGTCCACTTTTGTGGCAAGGTGTAACCTACAGTCAAGTTTTTGAGACGGAGATAAGCCATGTTGATCAAATATCTATCTTGTGGCACGTAGTTGTTGCGACCTGCATCCATGATAGAAGAAGATGCGGTATAACCCTCATTACCTGGGAAAATACGTGGGTAGTCTGCATCTTGACGGATGTTACCTTCCTCAATCTCAGCTTTGGTAATATAATCAGTTTGATTAGCATAAATAGTAACGTCGGCTGCACGCATCATAGGCATAACGAATGCAGATGTGCTCCACATATCACGTTTACCTACACCTTGGAAGAAGAGGTCAATATCAAAGCCCTTCCAATCAGCGCCGAGACGGAATGAGTATTGCCAACGAGGAGTGCTGTTACCAATCTTAACGAGGTCACCATGATTCTCAGTTGTACCATCGCCCCAGTCAATAACGCCGTCACCGTTTTGGTCAACGAACTTAATGTCACCAGGACCGAAACTAAACTTAGGATCAACTGCAAGGAGAGTTTGGTCAGCGATAGCAAGAACTGCATTACCTTCTTCATCTACAACGATATTGCCTTCTGCATCGCGTTGTTTCAAGTATGATCCGTCTGCTTCGAAGTCATCAGCTGTGAAGTAACGATCGTACTCAAAGCCCCAAATCTCACCATACTCTTTACCAGTATAACTGGTGTTGATGAGGTTGTCAGAATCCCACTTGGTAATAGTTGCTTTGTAGTCAGCCAAGTTGAAGTTAGCGTGGAGAGTCAAGTTGTCAGCATCACGGAAGGTGTGGTGCCAATCTACGTTCAACTCCCAACCTCGGGTACGAAGTTGACCTGCGTTTTCGAAAGCAGCACTTGCACCAAGAACTGAAGGCAACTCTTTACCTGGAGCCAACATTCCATTTGTTGTACGTTGATACCAGTCAAAGTTTACATTTAAGTCGTTGTTAAAGAAACCAAGGTCAATACCGATGTTGGTAGTAGCAATACTCTCCCATGTAAGTGATGGATCGACCATTTTAGGTTGACCGAAATAGTCGAATTTCACATCGCCAGAACCAAGCCAGTTTACAGAGTTGGTATATTTGGACATGGTCTCAAGGAACATATTAGCACCAATCTCTTGGTTACCAATTACACCGTAAGATGCACGTACCTTCAAGTTGCTTACATATTGCTTAGCATCTGCGAAGTAAGCCTCCTCGCTGATACGATAGCCGAGAGAACCTGATGGGAAGAATGCCCATTGTGTATGAGTAGGGAACTTGCTTGAACCGTCATAACGACCGCTCAACTCAAAGAGGTAGATACCCTTGTAGTCATAGTTAATACGAGCGAAGATACCAGCAGAACCACTATGGCTATGTGCTTGGCTGAAGGTCTTATAGTCAGAGGTAAGGATCATCTCTGGCAAGTTGAGGTCTTGCAAGTCTTTACGAGTAAGGGTGAGGTATTGATAATCGTCTTTGTCGATGTTTGCACCTACCATTACGTTGAGATTGTGATTACTCCAAGAACCATTGTAGTTAAGATACATGTTCGCTACGTGGTTGTAGTAGTGAGAATTAGTTTGGGTGAGGTAGCTATCTGTTGGATAAGGATCTATTGCACTACTCCAATCTTCTGTAAATTTACCAGGACTCCATGTATCTACTTGATATTTAGCAGGCATACCGATTGCTTTCTCGTTGCCAGCACGATAGGTGAAAGTATAATCACCATTGAAGGTGAGACCCTTAGCGAGGTTCAATTTGATGAAACCACCAGCACGCATGTTCATACGTTTTTTGTATGCTTCACCAGCTTCTTTCAAACCACCAAGGAATGTATAGCCATCATATACGTTACCCTCTTCATCTTTCAAATAACCCCAAGGACCAAAGAAAGAGCCCCAACGCCATAGGTTAGAATAACCACCTACGCGATTCTCTGGATAAGTATAATTACGGTGTTGCATATTGAAACGAGCACCAATCTCCAACCACTTATTAATCTTAGTAGAGAGATTGATAGTAGCATTGAACTTTTGCATCTTATCAGGATTGAAGTTCAAGATACCTTGTTGGCTGTTGTAACCAAGAGACATATAGTAGTTGGTCTTACCAGAGTTACCAGATACTGACAAGTTGTGTTGTTGAGAAGGAGTAGCATTATTGAAGAAGATACCAGCTACATCCCAGTCAGCATAGAAACCATTCTCGTCATAGTCCAAACCATACACCATCTCGCGATAAGGAGACTTGTTATTCTTCCAACCTTGAGTTTTTGCCCATTCAAGCCATTCTTTTGCTTTAGTTTGATAAGCCTCTTCATCTACATACATACCAAAGAGTTCTGCACGTTCGCCAAGATAACCCTTAGCCTCTGTCATTGCAATTGCTTGCTCATAAACAGTAGGGTAATCTGGAGATGCAGTAGCACGGCTCCACGCAAAGTTGTTGTTGTAAGTAACAGTCACTTTCTCCGCAGTCTTAGCAGTCTTGGTAGTTACCAATACTACACCGAAAGCAGCACGTGTACCATAAATAGCAGTAGAAGACGCATCCTTCAATACGCTGATAGACTCGATGTCATTTGAGTTTAAGTAGCTCAAGTTCTCCATAGGTACACCATCAACAATGTAGAGAGGAGAAGATGTACCGTTGTTTGACAAAGTACCGATACCACGGATAACTACAGTAGGATCTGCATCAATATCACCCGTTGCGTTGGTGATTGTCAAACCTGGCACAGCACCTTGAAGGGCTTTAGCCACATCAGACTCGGTTTTAGATTCAAGAGTTTTAGACACATCTACGGTTGTCACAGCACCTGTCAGGTTCGCTTTCTTTTGCGTACCATAACCGATGGCTACTACCTCATCAAGAACTTGTGTGTCCTCTTTGAGCATAACAACCATGTCTTTGTGAGCGCGAACTTCTTGATCCTTGTAACCTACGTAAGAAACTACGAGGGTAACGTTTGGCTCAACGCTAAGAACGAAAGCACCATCCAAGTCGGTGATTGTACCGTTGGATGTACCTGCTTCTACAACGCTGGCACCTACAAGAGGTTCACCATTAGCATCAACTACCTTACCTACTACTGAAATAGGAGCAGCCATAGCACTGATGCTAACCAACGACATTGCAAATACTGCAAAT
>JAZNMH010000034.1:0-60886 GCA_045579505.1 Paludibacteraceae bacterium | reverse complement strand
ACAAAAACCGATTTTTTCCCAACATAAACCGCCACTTTTTCCTATTTCCGTTCGATTATCGGACAAGCATTTGGAACGCTTTACGTTATTCCTTTTTCGCTACTATTTCGCGTATGGTTCTTGCCTCCAAATAGAACTCTTCTCCCACCTGTTCGTATGCTTTCATCATGGACATACCCGAGCGGGTTAATTCATAAAATCGTGTGCGTATATCTTCATTACGCTTCTTTATTGCACGCATAATTCTCATAATTCTTTTGTTTATCCTCTTGCCTTTACACTTTACACTCTACACCCTCCACCTTCCATCGGGTGGATAAGCGGTGGATAAGCGGTGGATAGCCTTTCTTGAGTAAAAAAAAGATGAGACACTGAGACACTGAGACACTACATTTCTATAACTTATATATATTATTCTTTCCCCTATCATACACATTATATACTTTATACATTTTAGTGTCTCAGTGTCTCACTGTCTCACACCAACAGTTTTTTATTGGCATTTATTTCATCCGATGAGCGTGGATATACCAACCAACCGCGCACCTGTGACCCACCTAATCTACGGCGTATTGTTTTATACCCTGCCTTGCTTAGCATAATCCCCAATGTATTCATTGCCATCGGCTTCTTAATGCCACCATAACTCACCAATCGTTCACTTATCTGTGCGCTGGTCATAAACTCGCCTTTGCCTTCTGCCGGCACATCAAACAGTATAGGCAGCAGTTCTTCCTCGCCAGCGCGACTACGAAACTCCTCGTTGTGTTGTTCCAGTACGGCTATCTCATCGGAGTCAAACCAATAGGTAAACGTCCCGCTTTCCACCAAGTATTTGGCTTGAGCGTACATTAGGTCGTATGGCAGCGTGGTGTGAAAAGGGTTTTGAATACTCTCCACCTCAAACGGCAGCCAGCGGCGTGAGCCCGACAAGTCGCTCAGGAACTCACGGTTATTGGTACTACCGCAGAAACTGGCTAAACGCACACGACGCTCCTTGGTATAGGCATAGGCAGCGCGCTCGTTCACATCGCTGGCAGTCATCAGGGATTTGAGCATACTCATCTCACGTGCGGAGAGGCAGTCGAGCTCATCGAGGTTGATCATACCAAACTCTGCGATACGCAAGCGTTCGTCCTTGCTCAGTTGGCTGCTGATGGGCATCTTACAGCTGTAGCTACGCAGATGAGGGGGGATCAGCGACTCTAAGAAACTGGACTTGAAACAGCCCTGACGTCCCACCAATATCAAACAAGTGTGGTTCACAACATCATCCTTGAGCCAACCTGCCACCATAGCCACAAACCAACGCTTGAAGCACTCCCGCCATAATTCCTCGCCTCTCGCCTTATCGCCTTTCGCCTCTTCGCCTAAAGGTTTCACTTTCACCTGCCTTGCCACCATATCTATCCAGTCGGGTTGGTCGGGGCTATAGGGCTTGAGACTCTCCACATAGTCACGCAGCGGGTGTACTGTCGGCACTAAGTCCGATTTCAGCACCGTCATCACATCACTGCTGCTGATATTCGCCTGGCACTCTTGGGCGCATTGACAAACGATATTATTAATGTCTATGCTGTTCATCTCGCGCCACAGGGTGGCCCCTGCCTCCTCTGCTGAAGGGGAGGTGGGGACAACTTGTATTTGCAGTTTATTACTGATCGCATCGTATCTGATTGTATTATATTGCAGATAGTGCTCCGTGATAAACGATATGCATTCGCTCATCTTGCTCATTATAGTTCCCCCTCATAGTCTGCATATTCATAGACACGGCAGTGGAAACTGCCTTTCAGTTCGCCATTCTTGCCATAAACGCGCTCCAGTTCCATGAGATAGACAAAGAGGTTTTGCTCCGCATTGAGCTCGGGCATGAACATGCAGTAGAGCAATGTCTTGCTACCATTGCGCAGAGGCAGTTCGCAGATCAGCTCATCGCGGAGGTTGTCTTTGAGTTGCTGGAGCTTCTGTTTGTCAGCATAAGGAACGAATATCTGCACCACCTTGTTCAGGTGAAATGCGTTCAGCACTTTGCAAGCGCAGGATGCTTCGCTTGCCAATCGAGTGCAGCATAGCTGCAAGGCATTAATGCCTTTTTCATTTGGTGTTGTTTTCATTGTTGTTAGGATTTAAAAATACATACTACTTTCGTTCGAACGACAATGCAAAATTAGTCATTTCGCAGAGGAAAATAGAAAGGCAGACAAGCCACACAACACCAAACAAAAAAATAACACGCTCTTGTTAAGCGTGTTACTAAGATATTCACATAATTTACTGTACAAAAATAGCAGACACAAAACCAGACAAACAGCAGACCGATTTCCTACAACTATCAGAGGTATTTTGCTATTTCGTGGGTGAGTTTATTCGGTTTTAATTTTGATGGGTCGTAGAAGGTCTTTAAGTCCCAATTCAGCAATGTATTGCATTGTTGCAACCATTTTTTGAACGTATTAGGTTTAGTATGAAGCAAGAGTTTGTCAGAGCTATAGATTGCCCATGCAAGACGTGCTCTGTCTTTATCGCAATACTGAGTGTCTGTCAGATAGGAGATTAGCACTTCGTAGTTGTACTTCTCACGCTCACGATATGAAAAGATAAATAGTTTGCCAAACTCCTCTAAGTGGGTTTCTGGTAGAGAAATAGAGGCACTATAGTGATCTAAGCGATAGCGTTTGGACAGTTCGGATGCGATGGCGAGTTGAATGTCTAATAGTTGCTCTGTAGTATATTGAGACCAAGGCGCGCCAGCGTGCGTGCCTGACAATAGCGTACTATTAGGGTCTCGATACGACATAGCAGGGTTGTAATTAATACAAACATCATCCTATTTTGGTTCAACATGTTACGCATTGGCTCTTTTTAGCTCAATGGGGGGGGAACAATCAATCAATCTTCGTTTCTTATAACACTAATTCACATGGATGCATATTGTTCAGATTAGAGCCATGTGATTTTGGGTAACTTCATTCAAGTTAGATTAATGTTTTAGAAGATAGATTGCTTTCTTTAGCCATTCTTTTTGATTAGTTAATTTGTTAATTATTTTTTATGGAATGCTCTATTCATTCCGCTACAAAGGTACAAAAAAAACTTGGAGCATACAAATAAAAACACCAAAAAAATATAGGAATCATCTTTTATATGTTTGACAACATATTTTAGACTTTTCCTATTGCATATATGCTCAAAAAGCAGTACCTTTGCACCCGTTTTCGCAAAATGCCTACAATTCACTAAATTTTGGGCGTACAAATTTCCTGATTTTTTTGCTAATTTTCAGTCTAATTTTTGCTTGATAATACACAAAACTCCGCGGAAATGCGTTTTTTTGGCACTTTCCGCGGAGTTTCTCGTTATGTAGCTAAATTGAGTTATTTGGAAAATCCTCGCTACATATACCAATATTGCATTTTTTTTGCCAAATACTTGCGTATATCAGAGAAAAAGTGTACCTTTGCAGCGAAAACTCATCCAGAAAAGTGTTAAAAAACACGACAAACTCGTCCAGAAAAGTGTTATCTAATTGAAAATCAGTATATTTTAATATGAGGCGAAAAATTGAGCAATCATTATTGCAATGGAAGCAAAATCCCAATCGTAAGCCATTGGTGGTAAAAGGATGTCGTCAGTGCGGTAAAACCTACTCGGTTTTGTCCTTTGCTCATGCTAATTACGAGCATGTGATATACCTCAATTTTCATGAGCAACCATCTTACAAGAAAATTTTTCAAGGTGCATTAGACGTACAAACAATCACGATGCTTATTTCTGCAGCTTTTCCTACAATTCCGATTGTTCCTGAAAAAACATGTTTTGTATTGGATGAGATACAGGAGTGTCCTCGTGCGCGCACAGCGTTAAAGTTCTTTAAGTTAGATGGACAGTACGATGTTCTATGTACTGGCTCGCTATTGGGTGTGAATGGCTACCGCAATGACTTAGAGGATATGGAGGCGGCTATTCCAGTAGGGTACGAACAGATTGTGGATATGTATCCCATGGATTTTGAAGAATGGTTGTGGGCAATCGGATTAAAAGATGAAATCTTCCAAACATTACGTCAGTCTTTTGAGCAAGAAACACCCGTTCCAGAAAGCCTGCATGATACAATGAGCAATTACCTATTGCAATACGCTGTGGTTGGCGGTATGCCAGAGGCAGTAAATACCTTTGTTCAAACACATAACATGCAAATGGTATTAGACGTGCAACGAGGTATAGTAGATGGTTATCGTTCTGACATGATCAAGTATGCATCTAAAGAAGATAAAGCACGTATTCGAGCATGTTTCGATTCTATTCCAAAGCAATTGAGCAAGGAAAACAAGAAGTTTCAATACTCCACTATCCGCACCGGCGCACGTGCGAAAGACTATTGGTCATGTTTGCAATGGATTGAGGATGCGGGTATTATTCGTCGTTGCTATAATCTGCAAATGCCAGAGTTGCCCCTTGCTGGAAACGCGATAGACAATGTGTTTAAGGTCTATATGGCAGATACGGGCTTATTTGTTAGCATGCTGGAAGATGGTACGCAAGCGGATATTTTGCAAGGCGATTTGTTAGGATATAAAGGTGCAATCTTTGAGAACTTGTTAGCTGATTTTCTTGGAAAAATGCAACGCCCATTATACTATTATCATAAAGAAGGTGGATTAGAAATTGATTTTGTAATGCGCTATAAGGGGGAATGCACATTGCTGGAGTGCAAAGCAACCACAGGACAAGCGAAATCCTTACGTACCATTTTGAACAATCCAGATAAGTACCATATTTATCAAGCCATCAAAGTAGGTAGTTACAATATTGGCAAAAGTGATGGTATATTGACCATCCCACACTATTTAGCCTTTTGCTTGTAAGGATTAAGACCTATCATCCTTTCGCCATTTGTGTTTTCAGGCACAGATGGCGATTTCCTTTTCTCTAAACACTAAACAGCAGCGGCTTTGCCGCGTAAAAAGTCCTTTGCGCCAAATTACCGAACAAATTAGCGCCAAATTACCGAATTTTCAAATATAGCCCTAAATATCAACCACTTATAAAAACAGATAATTTTGGTTAATTTTGTATAATATTCTATAATTTTGGGCGTACAAACTCCCTGATTTTTTTTGCGTATATACACACTTTTGTCGAGTGGATGACAGCCCGCATTTTTTCAAACACACTTGAAAAAAAGCACCGAAAACGCATAATTTTCAAGTCTATTTGAAAAATATGCACATTTTCTCGTTATTTTCTTGTCTATTTGAAAAAAAAACATTACCTTTGCACCGTAAAACGGAGAAAAGGATATGATAGATCAAGTTCGTAAATACAATTTTTGGGATAATAACATCCCTGAATTAGGTTTTCTGCGTACTAAATACACAGAAAAGATACATGCTGCAACGGGTAATAATCTCGTCAAAGTATTGGTAGGTCAACGCCGTGCGGGCAAGAGTTTCGTATTAAGACAATTAGCCAAACAGCTGCTTGATGATGGAGTTCCTGCACAAAACATCTTATATGTAAACACTGAATATTTGGAATATGCCAACTTACAAACGGCTAATGATTTGCAAACATTGTATCAAGAATATCAAGATACATTGCGACCTACTGGTAAGACATATTTATTCTTAGATGAAATACAGCAAATCAAGGGTTGGGAGCAGTTTGTTAACTCACATTCACAAGATTTCGTAGAGCCTAAAGAAATATTCATCACAGGTTCCAACTCTGACTTGTTATCAGGTGAATTAGCTTCGTTATTGTCAGGACGCTATGTTGAGTTTGAGATACTCCCCTATAGTTTTCATGAATATACGCAGCAACAAAATTTAGAAGTCAATCGTGAGAATTATCTTCAGTTCTTGCAAAAGGGCATGTTGCCAGAATTGTTTCATTTGCAGACTGAAGAAATATGCCACCACTACGTATCTGCAATCAAGGACACGGTAATGCTGCGCGATATTGTGCAGAGATATAAGGTTAAAGATGCATTATTACTTGACGAATTATTTCGTTATGTAGTTAACAACTCTGGCAGATTATTTTCAGCATCGAATATAGTTAACTATTTCAAATCACAAGGAAGGAAAACGAATTACGAAACAGTTTCATCCTACTTATCCTATCTGTGCAAAGCATTTTTGATACACCGTGCTGATCGCTATAGCATTGCGGGTAAGGAACTTTTATCTGGAAATTGCAAGTACTATAGCAATGACCTTGCATACTATAATTATTTATATCGTGGTTTTTCCTATGGTTTAGGAGGATTATTAGAAAATGCAGTTTATCTTGAACTACGCCGTCAAGGTTGGCAGGTATATGTAGGGGTTCAAGGTCAATTAGAAGTTGACTTTGTGGCATTGCGCGAAGATCAAAAGCTATACATACAAGTATCTTGGCAGATGGCAGGTGATGAACAAACAGCTATGCGTGAATATGCTCCACTTTTGAATATCAAGGATCAATTTCGCAAAGTGATTATAACGTTAGACGATGTACGCTTCCCAAACAATAATGGAGTAGAACACCTATTTCCATGGGAATTGTAAGTATTAGTTTTTTTGTGTATATACACACTTTTGTCGAGTGGTACATTATTCATATTGGTGTTCATCGCACAAAAAACGCGACCCCGATGGAGTCGCGTTTTGTTTGATTTATCCTCTTATCTTACGATTTAGGACGTTCGTAAGGGAGATTATTGAATAGTCTTTTGACCGTTCTTGATAACGATACCCTTGTAGTTCTCATCTACCTCAACACCGAGGAGGTTGTAGATCTTGTTGTTAGCTGGAACAACTACGTTCTCAACGCCAGTAGTAGGATCTTCTACTTCACCTTGGTTAACAAGCAACTCATACAAAGCACCATCAGCATTAATTGTGATTACACCTTGACGACCAGCACCGTCTGTCAAAGCCTCAGCAGTTACTTGAACTGCACCCATGTAATATGGTTGCTCTTCGGTACCCATATTTACAACGCCATATTCAACTGTCATCCATTCTGGATAGTCAACGATCCACTCTTCTACAGAATAGTAAGTGTTAGTTTCCAACAAAGCCATTGGGAACTGACCATATTGAGCAGCACCACCCTCTACAGCAACGGTCATGACATTGCCATCATAACCTTGAATTGCTGGCCAATATGCATCATAACTGATTGCGAGGTTAGAGCTTGCAGAGAAGATTGGAGTATATTTACCGTTTACGCAATAAACAGTTGTACCACCAGGAGTATAGTAGTCAGCGAAGATACCAAAGTCGCAACCAGACTCATTATAACCAGTCAATTGGAGAACGAAGTCACCCTCTACTAGGATTGAAACATCCATCAAACCACCGAATGGGTCTTCCTCTTGGAAAGTAACAGAAATCGTACCCATTTTAGCACTGAGTGCAAGGAAGTTCTCAATAGTAGCAATCGCTGTACCTAACACAGAATCAGTATAGATAATACCTTGAGTCAAATCAGCAGCAAAGAGTTCTACCTTAACTTGACCACCTTCTGGCATAATTGCAGTACCATTTACATTGTAAACTGGAATGTTTACTGCGCTAATCTTCAATGGGCTCACGTTGCGAACAAGAGAGAGGAGAGTATCTGCAATTACACCAGTAGCTGTATCCGCAATAAGGTCAGTACCATACGCATAAGCACCACGTCCAGTAGCACTAATTTGGTAGAAGTCTGAACCAGACTCATTGTTCATAGGATCAGTCTCCATACCGCAGAGGGTCAAAGGAATCATCTCACCTGTAGAAATGATGATTGGAGCAACAGCAGAAGCCAAGTAACCACCGTTCTCATTACCTGCAGCATACTTGTAACCCTTGATGTTGTAGGTTTGATCACCTTGTGTCAAAGTGTGATCGGTAGTGTATGGAAGATAGTAAGAACCATCAATACCATAACCAGTTACATAAGTCTCACTGTTCTCTGCTACCAACGAGTCATTGTATTGCTCATACCAACTAGTTGGACCATAGTAGTTTGTCCATACAACGCTATCCAAATAAGGAACAGCAATGAAGGAGTTAGTCAAACCATAGAATTGTGGAGTGTAACCAAAATGCATCATACCTTCGGTAAAGTAGTAGTCGTGAGCTGCATAATCAGCTGCAGCAGCTTTTTGTTGCTTTGCTACATACTCTGCATTCCACTCCTCCATAGTTACCTCAGCAGTCATCTCAATAGACTTAAACTCTGCCTTGCGGATCTCCATGTTCATCGGAACTTGAACTTGTGCGGTAGCCATACCAGCTACGAGCACTGCACTTAAAAGAGTAATCTTTTTCATACGCTTAAAAAATTTTGTTGTTAAACATTATGAGTTTTACCTCGTTATTTGTATTTTCTAATCTAATTAAAAATTTGTTAAATTACATTTTAATATTGTTAGCGCCTCTAATCACCAATTCCTTCTCACCCACGAGTTTCATGCCAGCAACAGCATTAAAGAGAGAACCTTCTAGTGGGGTAGCAACGTAAGAACCAAGCATAGCGTCAGCCACACCTTGAGCTGCTGGAATTTGCTCAAGGAACTTCTCAGTATTCTGGTCATAAGGTACTGCATTAGATACGATGATACCATTCTCATCCTGTTTCAAATCAATGGTCCATACCAATTTCTTCTCTTGAGTTTTACTATCTTGTTTATAGGTGAAGTTCACAAGCATAAAGTATCCACCATCGTACATATTCAATGATTGCTTGTAACCATAACCCATCACCTTCATCTTAGCAGAAGTATTCTTCATAGCTGTATTTACGGCAGCAAGTAGTTCTTCTACTGCCTCATGACCAGTAGGATCTACTGCCCAACCAAATGTATTATCAGTAAAGAAAGCACCAAAGAGTACATTCAAGTTACCAGCATTCATTACGGCACCCTTCTCGCTCTTGAGTTCACCTTTCTCCTCATTATAGTAGAAAATATGATCGTGTATATCCTCACCAAAGCCCATTGATACGATGATACCATCTTCGGTAGCGCATAATGGGTGATAAGTAGCAGCTTCCGCTACCAATGGAGAACCATATGCAGCACTTTGGAATTGACCATCTGCACCTTTATAAAGATACATTTTCTTGTCACCTTGATGCAATGTAACGATATTGTTGTTACCGAAGAGTTTGGTTTGCATCTTCTCGCAAGCAGCATAATAAGCAGCCAAGTCGGTATGCTTCATAGGACGCATAACGGTGTATGCACTGTGCTTCTTACCTTTCAAGAGTACAAGATCTGGAGTCGCCTTCAAGATCAGGAATTCATAGTCACCCAAAAGACCTGCACCATTCTCCTGAGGGTCAGAAAAAGCATGGAACACATCGTTATAGGTATCGAAGGTCAAGATTGGTCCGTAGTCGCTCTTCACAGCCCACGTACTAGCAGTATCGGTCATAATCTTATTCATGGTGGTACTACCATTCTTTGCCGTTACGCTCACATTACCATTCTTATTAAACTTCAACACCATATTATACCCTTTAGCACTTGTCTCCAAGTTAGGAAAATATGCCATCTCCCAACCTACCTCATTGGAGGTAAGTACGTCAAAGGCATTTTCTACTGCCTCTTGTGCGCGGATTGCTGCTGGCTTCTCAAACAAGCTTTCCTCATCGCGGCTACATGCTGCAAACGTAGCAGCCAATAAGCCAATTATTACTAAATATTTTGCTTTCATAATCCTTCTCCTTACTCTTTAGCGTTATTTTCACGATTTGCCTTCAGTTGGTCATCAAATTGCATGATCATATTCCAATCCAAATTCTGCTGACGTTTTTGTACTTCATCACGCAACGCATCAAGATCTATCTCCCATTTCTCTTTGAGCCATGTGTTGCAAATATCCCATTTCTGATTAATGATTGCGGCACCTTCTGTACCAGCCTCCTTGAGCATATTATCCCACCATGCATCTGGTTTCACGATGTAGTTAGCAATCACCTCTACAAAGTCCTCGCGTGCCTCGCTACTTCCATAGTTACTTACGCAACCCAATTGCCAAGCTTCTTTGTATGAACGCTCTTGCCATTTGATAGGATCGTAGTTAGCAGGAGTGATTTGTGCAAACTCAGTAGGATAGTTCTTCTGTTGGTGGAGGATGTGTGTAAACTCGTGGTGCATGGTCTTGAAGATATACTCATTGAGGTTATCAATGTTGTTGAGTTGCATCTTGTTAATCTTCAAGAGGGTAATCTTGATACCACCTTCTGCATAACCCAATTTCTCAGTATTATTCACAGGGTCCTTCATAGATGAGCCAATCAGCTGGATCATCTTAGGTCCATACTCTGGCAAGAACTCAGGACCTACTACAGAATCATACACATCATACCACAAATACAATGCCAAGTGTGCCAATGTATCTGCCATACCGATACTAACAGGCACTACGTTGTAGTTTGGGTCAGTAGCATTGTCATCCAACTTATAGAGAAACTCTACGTTGTATGGCTCTGTATAGTATTTATCCAACCATTTATCAAATTGATAAGTATAGGTGGTGGTGTCAATTACAGGATCCACGAAGATAGATTCTGTGAATTGGTCTCCTTCACATGCAGCGAAACCCATTACAAGGCATGCAACTGCTAAAAATTTATACAAACTTTTCATAACTATTATATATTTAGTAGTTAATCATTATTTTACTCCTCTTCCTCCACCAATTTCACATCACTACTACTTGGCAAAGAAGCAGCACTTGTATAAGTAGGAGTTGATTGGGTATATACATCACTTGGATTAAGAGATGGGGAGGTTGTCATGCTACCATCCAAGTTATCACCCATTACCTCGCGTGGGTTAGCGGTCATACCTGCTACGATAACCTCTTGTGGCAATTGGATAGCACGGCGGTCATCGTTCCAAACCAATTTACGAGGAGCGTCTTTTCCTTGTACGTGCTCAATCTCAATACCGTAGCGTTTGAGGTCGTGCCAACGCAAACCATCGTGCATACCCTCAATACGACGGAAGTGCAATGCACAATGTACGAATGGCATCTGCTCTGCTGAGATTACCCAATCGGCTGCCATATCTTGGTTGTGCAATACTGGAGCAAACTTTGTACCAGCCTTCTCTGTATAGAACTTAGTAATAATTGCAGCATCCAATTTCACGGTACTGTCAGCATACATGTTCATACGACCACCTACATTATAACCTTGACACCACAAACGGAAGTCGTTAGCGGAACCTGCGAAGTCGTTCAGATATGCCTTTGCCTCAGCACGGCAAAGGAGTGTTTCGTTAGTAGTAAACGCACGACTCACCATACGAACGTAACCATAGCCTGCCACTTTGTCGGTATATTCAAAGTCGTAATAATCTTTTGCGATAAAACCACCCAATTTCTGATCAGCACTCCAAAAACCTACACCAGGGAATTGTCCAGTCCAGCAAGGACCTGCTCCATGTGTAGCAAAGTTCTGAGCGTCACCATTTACTTGATAGCGACCATATGTTGGGAAGTGTGCATAAGCTGAAGATGAGTAAGTAGCGATTAGCAATAGGTTGGATGGTGCATTCACATCTATATAGTGCTTGAATGCCAACTCAATATTACTCTGGTCACGGTTGGTTGTTGCATCAAACAGCATGGCCAATGTAGTCTCATCTGTAGTAGTCAATACATAATCTGCATGCTCCACCACCTTTGCCCATTCACGTTTGTAAAGATAAAAACGCGCAGCGAAAGCGTGAGCAGCTTTCACGTTGAAGTGATAACGAGGCACGCTGTAGTACTCATCCGAAACAAGCTTCAAACCAGCCTCAAGATCTTTTTGGATATTCATAAAAGTGTGATACAACGAACCACCAATCCAAGCTGTATCGCCATTGAGATCCAAACCGACCTCCAATTCTGGACCACGTGAGTACACAGGAGCCACCTTAGTTTCAGGTTGCATCATATAGGTAAGACCGAGGTCATTCTTACTATCTTCCGCGTTCTTCCACGCTTGGCAGAATACACCAGCCAGCAAGAAGTGGTGATATGCGCGTGAGAGCAATGCCTCACCCTTCTCTGCATCCATATTGATGCCTTGTGCCTCAAGTTTCGCGATTGCCTCGAGCGCTGAATTCGCAGTAGCAATAGCTGTATAGTGAGCGTCCCAAATCAGTTTTGGAGAGTCGTTGCTTGATTGCTTAACAGGTCTCCAAGCAAAAATATCGTTGTACATTTCATCCAATGGATTAACTGCATTGGCTTGACCTGTCTTTGGGTCTGGCACGTTGTTGTCAACCACTTGGTCGGATGAATACTCACATAGAGGAGCACTATTCGCTTCTGTATAGGCACTTACCAACAAAAGTTGTACTTTCTCTTTGGAGTCAATAGTAGCACGCAAGTCTGGCTCTTTATCCAAGAAATTGCAAGCCGTTGTAACTAATGCTAACAAAGCAATGATAACAAATATATTCTTTTTCATTTTCATATTCCTTTCTTAATTAAGTGTTAGGTTTGATTAGAATCCTAATTTTACGGTCAATGTGAATTGGCGTGGAACAGGAGAAGACACACCACCTGAGTTGTAGTACTCTGGGTCACGACCGTTCAACTTCTTGTCAGCGTATGCCAACCACAAGTTGGTTGCACTAAGTTTCACACCAAAACTTGATACTGCGTTTTGTCCCTCAAAATACTTCTTAGGCAAATCGTATGCCAAAGACAATTCTTTGAGTCGGATGAAATCACCCTTAGCTACACGCTCGGTAGAGTAGTTGTATGCAGAATATGCATTGTTGAGTGCATCAATCTCACGCATTTGACGAACGGTAGGAATGGATGGGATGGTTGTAACAGTTTCATCGCCTGGTACCATCCAGCGGTTCTTCATTTCCTTCATGCTGGCTGTAAGGTCGCTATAGTCACTGCTATATACTGGGCAGAGGTTATCCAAACGGAGGACGTTACCGAAGCTATAGGTAAAGAATACATTGAGTTTCAAACCTTTCCAAGAGAATGTGTTACCAAACGAACCAGTAATCTTAGGATCAATAGTACCTTCGTATTTCAAATAATCTATATTTTCGTATTCTTGGAAGTAAATGTCCGCATAGTTACCAGGCCCCACTACTTGGGTATGCTCAGCATCAATGAAGAATGTAGGAAGACCCTCCTCAGTCAGACCAGCGAATGGAATACTATAGAGAGCACCAATTGGACGACCTTCAGTACGGCCCACACCATTTACGAGAGAATACACTTGTGAACGCGAATCCAACTTTGTGATAGTATTTTCTGCCCAACCGAAGATCCAGTCAGTGGTCCACTTAAAGTCCTTGGTCTTGATATTGGTAGTTGAAATAGTAAACTCACAACCTGTAGATTCCATAGTAGCATCATTCGCCAACTTGGTGGTAACACCACCCACACCCATGGTCTGCGTATAACCAATGAGGTCGAAGTTGTTACGGCGATACCAGTCAAACTCTACGTTGATACGGTTGTCTACAAAACCGAGAGCTACACCGACATTGAGCTCATGTTTCTTCTCGTAGGTCAGCTCAGAGTTTTCCAATGCTGCAAGGATAATAGCAGACTCATTTGCAGATGTACTTGGACGCCATGGGGTAAATGACTGGAATACTGCTAATGAGTTACTTGCAGGGCCACGGTCAGCGGTCAATGAGTAACTAGCCTTCAAGCTGGCATAAGTCCAAGCCTTACCAAATGTAGGCGCCCACCAATTTTCCTCATGCGCATTCCACGAACCAGATACGTTCCATGTAGGCAACCAGCGCGCTTGACGGCTCTTACCCAACATGTTCGAACCTTCATAACGAAGCGTTCCGTTGATGGTGTAACGTCCTTTGTATGAATAAGTTGCCATTCCGAAGAAAGCGAGATTGCGAAGATATTGGAAACTATTAGAATAGTAGTCTGTACCTTCTTCTTGACTTTGCTTGAAGAGACGATAATCCACGTATGGAATACCACCGTTGTTGTATTGATAACCCCAACCACGGAACCATATCGCTTGACGGTCAGTAGAGTTCAATTCAGAACCTGCAAACAAGTTGAGGATGTGATCTCCAGTCCTACCCAAATCCGCATTGTAAGCAACTGTAGCACGGAGGTCCGTAGAAGTCAAAGAGTATTCGGTCAAGTCATAGATACCACCCTTTGGCAATACGGTCTCAGGCAAAGCCAATGGATTGTCTGGGTCTGAATAGAGATATGGGTTGGAGTCGCGAATAGTAGCATTCTCTGGATCAATACCTGCACGATATGCACGCGCTTGGTTGCTATCGTCCTTAATATTGTGCTCTTGGCGACTTGAATAGTAGCGAATAGCTGCCAATGCGGCAATCTCAAGACCACGAACAGGCTTCCAGTTAATATCACCCTGGAACTTCAAGTCGGTTACCTTGATGTCAATAAAGTTGTTTGCCAACTCATCGTTGATATTGAAATCGCAGTAGTTACGGCGATAAGTCTCCTCAGGATCCATCGCACGTGATGTATTCATCGCATAGGAGAATGGGTTGATATCAAACTCACGACTCACTGTACCATTGATAGGGTCAGTGCTTGCTGAAATAGTACCAGGCGCTTGTTGCTTACGGTAACTACCCATCGTAGCAATACCTACGGTCAGTTTTTGTTTGCTTGTAGCAGGTAATACATCGTAATTAGCATTCATCATTCCCGTAAAACGAGCCACTTCACTGGCTTTGTACCATCCTGGATCTTGCATAGCAGAAAGAGACGCATACACACGTGCGCGCTCGCTACCTGTAGAGAATGATACAGAGTGATTATGCATTACCGTTTGGTTGAACAACTCTGCAAACCAATCGGTATTGCGGAATTCAGCCGCACGCAGATAAGCATTCTTAGCCTCTGGAGTATTAGGCAAACCTACATTGCCACCCTTAGCCGCATCAATCAACGCGTACATACGACCATACACACCAGAGTTCTTTGCTGCATAGAGCGAAGAATATTCAAGCCAACCTTTGCGCTCAAACTCTTGGTAGATACCCATTTGCTCTTGCGAGTTACAGATATTATAGTCATCGTATGAAGGCACCATACGATAGGTAACTTCACCAGTATAGTTCAATTTTGATTGACCAGCTTTACCTTTCTTGGTAGTTACGACAATCACACCCGCCATCGCGCGCGCACCATATATAGAGGTAGCAGAACCATCCTTCAAGATTTGGAAGCTCTCAATATCCTCCGAGTTGATACCAGAAATCGCACTCGCAATCAAAGTAGTAGCATCACCTGATGACAAGTCATCTGCGCTCAACTCCACAGCATCCTCCAAAATGACGCCATCTACAACCCACAAAGGCTTGCTCGCACCGTAAATAGATGTTGCACCACGCACGCGAATCTTAGGAGCTGTACCAAAGGTACCACTCACGTTTTGCACGCTCACACCAGCGGCACGACCTTCCAAGCTTCGGCTGATATCAGCCACACCCGAAAGCATGGTCTCATCTGCCTCCAACTTGGTCGCAGCACCCGTAAACAAGCGTTTATCTTGTTTCACCATACCAGTTACGACTACCTCCTCGAGTTGCTCCGCATCGCTCTGGAGAGTCACCTTAACCTCTGGTTTTACAGGAGTAGTAACGGTCTTGTAACCTACGTAGGAGATTACGAGATTTTTGACACCAGCAGGCACGCTCAACTCAAAGAAACCATCGAAGTCTGTCACTGTACCCACTGTTGTACCTTCAGCTACGACACTGGCACCGATAGCACCGACACCCGTATCATCCAATACGGTACCAACCACCTTCGTTTGTGCTGCTGCACAAAGAGCAAAGGTCATTGCCACTAATAAACAGTAAATCTTTTTCATTATTACGTATGTTTTATAATATATTCTCTTCTCTCAAACTACACCGCTTCCTACCCAAAAGGGTATAGATACGAAAAATATCGCGCAAAATTACTACTTTTTTTTGGAATATGCAAATATTCTGCCACTTTTCTATAAAAAATACGAAAGTTTAGATATTTACCCACATATCTCACCCATATGTATCATCAAAACGGTCGTTTCTTTGCTACCTAATTGGATACTCCTTGAACTTCATTGTTGCGCAGTCCTCCTTAGTATTTTACATGCAATTTCCGTTATTATATTCGCGCGCGCGTATATATATAAGGTGTCAGACAAAAAAAGCAAATTTTTTCGGTCATTTTCTTGCATATTTCAAAAAAAAGCAGTACCTTTGCGCCGTATTAGTGCTGGAAAACATCTGTATGTAGCATAAAACGGACCGTTTTATGTGGCATTTTTTTATTTACATAACACAAACAATAAACCTTTTCTGGCAGTATAATATAACACAACAAAAATAGACACCTCAACAGGTGTCAAGGTACAAACTAATTAATTATTAACTAAAATTTATCAAAAGTATGAAGAGATTGTTGCTTCTACTGGCTGTATGCACAGCGTGCATCAGCGGTGTTTGGGCTCAGGCTCAAACTGTAACTGGTAAAGTAGTCGATGCCTCAACAGGTGATCCTATCGTAGGTGCATCTGTTGTAGTTCAGGGTACCTCCACAGGTTCCATTACAAGCTTAGACGGAGACTTTACCGTAGATTGCGCTCCCGGAGCGAAGTTAGTGATTTCATTTATCGGTCTTGAGACCAAGGTGGTAGATGCTAAAGACGGCGTAGTTGTCGAGTTGGCAGAGAACACATCACACTTGGATGAGGTCATGGTTGTGGCTTATGGTACAACCACTCGTGCTCAATTCGTAGGTTCTGCAAAAGCAGTAGAATCCGAAGAACTCACCCAACAAGCAGTAGCTAACGTAACCAACGCATTGCAAGGTAAAGTGGCTGGTGTACAAGTCGTTAATGGTTCAGGTCAACCTGGTACCGCAGCTACCATCCGCGTGCGCGGTGTAGGTAGTTTGAGCGGTGGAACCACTCCACTCTATGTAGTAGATGGTGCACCTGTTGATGTAGATAACATCAATTTGATCTCATCCTATGACATCGAATCCATGACTGTTCTGAAAGACGCAAGTGCTACTGCTATTTACGGTGCACGTGGTGCTAATGGCGTTGTGCTTATCACCACCAAGAGCGGTAAAGCACAAAATAAAATGACAGTTAACGTAGATGCTAAATGGGGTAATAGCCAACGTGGCGTACCAAACTATGCAACTATCAACGATCCAGGCACTCACTATGAGTTGGCATACAAAGCCCTTTACAATTCGCAATTCTACAATGGACAATCTATAGCAAGTTCTTATGCCTACGCAGACAAGACACTGTTCACTCAAACAGGTGTAGGTTATCAAGTATTTACCGTTCCTAATGGAGAGAAACTGATTGGTACTAATTTCCGCATTAATCCTAATGCCACATTGGGTTATAGCGATGGCGAGTATTACTATACTCCAGACAATTGGGAAGATGAGATTATGAATACTGGCAACTTACGTCAAGAGTACAACATTAATATCTCTGGCGGAAATAGTGCTACACAGTATTATATCTCAGCAGGTTATTTGAATGATCCAGGTTTGATTAATGGTTCTGGTTTTGAGCGTTTTACAGCTCGTACCAAAGTAGATAGCCAAGTGAAGAAGTGGTTAAAAGTTGGTGCTTCTGCTACATATGCTCATGCAGATATGTCTAACCCAAGTAACCAAGATGATTGGGGCTCAACAGGTAACGTATTCTATGCCGCTAATGCAATGGCTCCTATCTATCCTTTCTATGTACGTAATACCGATAAGAGCATCAAAGTAGATGGTAATGGTTATCAAGTATATGACTCTGGTACCAACACCAATGCGGTTCGTCCAGGTAGTGCACCACAAGGCAATAATGCGATTAACTTGCTTATCGATACCAACAAAGAGGTTTCTGATTACTTCACTGGTTCGTTGTACGCAACCATCACCCCAATTGAGGGTTTGAACATCAGTGCAAATATCACTCCTGAATATTTGGGTCGCTACAGCAATAGTTTAAGTAACCCATTCTATGGTTCTACTTCAGTAGGTGGTGCTGTGGGTGTAGCTTCGGAACGCTTCTTTGCTATCAACCAACAATACACCGTTAGTTACAAGACTGCATTTGCGAACTACCACAATATCGAAGTTATCGCAGGTTGGGAGGCTTATAATTTGAAAGAGCAAGTTCTTTCTGCAAGCAACGACCACCTCTTCAACCCATTCGTAGCAGAATTGGGTAACGCGTATGGTGTAGCACCAACTAGTGCAAACACCTCATCATATACCCACAACTATAGCACTGCAGGTGCGTTCGCACGTGTACAATACGATTTGATGAATCGCTATTTCCTCACAGGAACATTCCGTTATGATGCATCATCTCGTTTCGCAAAAGCAAATCGTTGGGGTGCATTTGGTTCTGTGGGTGCAGCATGGTTGATTAACCGCGAGAGTTGGTTGGCAGATGTAGATTGGGTGAATGAACTGAAGTTGAAAGCTAGCTGGGGTACACAAGGTAACGATCAATTGGGTAACTACTACGTACACCGCAACTTGTATAGTATTTCTTACAACTCTGAAACAGGCGAGTTCTCCAAAGTATTGTCACAACTTGGTAATCCAGACTTGAAATGGGAGAGCCAGATGATGGCTAACGTGGGTGTTGACTTCGGTTTCTTTGGCAACCGCTTGAATGGTACGTTGGAATACTTTAACCGTCAAAACGACGATATGCTCTTCTACGTAAGTATGCCACCATCATCAGGTTATGGTTCACTACGCATGCCTATGAACGTAGGTAAAGTACAAAACCAAGGTGTTGAGTTTGATGTTGAGGCTGTGCTTGTAAGCACTAAGAATATCGAATGGAGCATTTACGGCAATATCACCTATGTAGATGGTAAAGTTGTTCGTTTGCCAGACTCATACCTCAAAGAGGACGGAACACGCTGGTATGCAGGTTCTTCCTACATCTTAAAAGAAGGAGGTTCGCTCCACCAAGCGTACATGCCAGAGTATGCAGGCGTTGATGCAGAGACAGGTAAAGCACTTTACTATCTTGACCCAGCAGACCATTCAAAAGGTACAACTGCTACTTACTCACAAGATTTAGCAGGTGACTTGGGCGATATTTCCGTGAAATGCTATGGTGGTTTTGGTACAAGTTTGAACTTATATGGTGTTGACCTTGGTGTACAATTTGCATATCAATTTGGTGGTAAAGCATACGACGGTACCTATCAAGAGATGATGCATGCAGGTGATAAACCAGGACATATCTGGTCTGTGGATATTCTCAACGCATGGACTCCAGAGAATACAGAAACCGATGTACCCCGTCTTTGCGCAAGCGATAGTTATGATCAACAAACTAGCTCACGCTGGTTGGTATCAAGCAACTACTTGAGTCTTAACAATGTGACAGTAGGCTATACATTGCCAAGCAAGTGGACCAACAAGATTGGTGTTTCTAAAGCACGTGTATTCTTCCAAGGCGATAACTTGGCACTCTTCAGTGCACGCCAAGGATATGACCCACGTCAAACCCAAAATGCATTGTCATACGGTGTAGGTATCTCTACCAGCACAGGTAACTTTGTATATAGCTTGACACGCACATTCTCAGGTGGTATCAGTATCTCATTCTAATATGTTAAACCTACTTATAAAAAATACTCGTATGAAAAAGTATCAATATATAGCTATCGCTCTGGGTGCTGTGCTTTTCGCTTCTTGCGATGACATGCTGACAACCCACTATGAAGGCGGTACACAAGATGATGATTATATTCAAGCGACGGTCGAGGCTAATCCTGAACGAGTAAACTCTGCCGTTTCAGGTATGTACCAAGTCATCAAACAACCTCTTGGTTATTTTGGTTCTTCAAACCGTGCCGATGACTGCGGATACGTGGCATGCGCTTTGGGTCAAGATCTCAACTCTGCAGATATGACCAATATCGTCAGTGGTTATGACTGGTTCTCTGTTGCACAAGAATGGTCCGACCGTAACCCTTCTTATGCTAACCCTACCTTGCGTCTTGGTCTATTCTACAAGCTTATCTATGCTACCAACGAGGTTATCGCCATGGTGCCAGATGATACAGACAACGCTAAACTGATGGCAAGTCGCGGTCAAGCTAAAGCATTGCGCGCATTCGCATATCTTAGTTTGGCTCCTTATTTCCAATTTAACTACGTGGACAACAAAGACAAAGAGTCTGTACCTATGATTATTCCTGGTCAAGATGCCAGCAATAACCCACGTGTGACCCTCGAAGTACTTTATGAAAGTATCCTCCAAGATTTGTCGGATGCTATTGAAGACTTGAACGGTTATACACGTGAGAACAAAGGTATCATCGACCAACAAGTAGCATACGGCTTGCGTGCTCGTGCATATCTCAATATGGAGATGTGGGAGGAGGCTGCTGCAGATGCAGATGCTGCATTGGTAGGTTATGAGCCATACTCATTGAGCGAAGTAGCAGCTAACCCTATGTTCTGCAATGCTGACGACCACAACTGGATGTGGGCATTACTTCTCCCTATGGAATTAACCGAATCAAGCGGTTATGCATCCTTGGCGACATGGTCAAGTCAGTTGAGCTCCTTCTCTGCAAATGGTTACGTAGCATACGCAGGTATCTATCGTTCTATCAACAACTTATTGTGGAATAAGATTTCAGAGACCGATGTTCGCCGTGCATGGTGGTTGGACGAGAACCTCTACAGCCCATACTTGGAAGGCTTGAGCTGGACAGACGAAGCCAATGCTATTACCTATACTGGCAAAGATATTCCAGCCGCCACTATCGCTGATGTAAAACAACCTATGCCTGTATATACCAACGTGAAATTCATGGGTAAATCTGGTTGCGGTGGCGCATATAACGACGGCGACTGGTGTATGATGCGTGCAGAGGAGATGTTGCTCATCAAGGCAGAGGCTGCTTACAAAGCAGGTAATACAGCAGTAGGTGAGGCAACCCTTAAGAAACTCATGGATCAACGCGACCCATCATGGAAACAAACCTGCATGACCTTTGAGGACGAGGTATGGTTGCAACGCCGTATTGAGTTGTGGGGCGAGGGCTTCGCGATGTCAGACATTATGCGTCTGAAGAAGAACGTTGTTCGCTACCATGAGGGTGACGAGAACTCTAACGTGGCAGAGCCATATCGCTTCAATATACAATATGGTGATCCATGGATGTTGCTCCGCTTCGTTCAAGGCGAGTTGACCAACAACCGCGGTTGTTCACAAAATGAGGGTGGCGAGTTGCCTGAGCAAGGCGATGGTGCTGGTCTCACAGATGGTGTAACTGATTAATAGAAAGGACAATGATTATGAAACTCAATAAATTATTTTTGGCGGTTATGACCGTAGGTGTGCTCTTCTCTTCATGCGAGCAAACCTTCACGCCAGAGCCATCCCCTGAGGCTCCAGCAAACCCTAAAGCAGTCTATTTCCAAACTCCTGATATGACTGGTCTTGAGGTAGACCCAGAGGCAAACGTAACCGAATGGCCTATCGTTATCCAACGTGCGGACTCTGCTGAGGCGTTAACCCTCGGATTGGTAGTTACGCAAAACGATGCCAAGGTATTCAACGTACCTGCTACCTTTACTTTTGATGCAGGCGTGGGTACTGATACATTGAAAGTAGGTTTGGGTGCAATGGATGCAGGTGTAACCTACCAACTCGTGCTCCAATTGGATCCTACCATGGTAAATCCATACGCCGTAGGCGCAGAGAATGCAATCTGCCAATTAGCTATCACTCCAATCAAGTGGGAGGCTGGTGTAGGTGTTTTCCACGACTTGCTTGTACCAGCAGGTTATTCATCAGTACCTGTTACAGCATGGTATGTAGATTATAAATTGGCTAACATGCCTGACGGTAGCGCTAAGATTTGCGTAAGCGCGCCATATGCAAAAGTGCCAGCAGGCGAAGATGCTGTGGCTGATGCAGACGGAATCTATGATGCTTTCATCTATTACTTCTACAATACTGGTGCAGAAGACTTGATGTTCTTCATTGATCCTCAGGGCGTTGTAACATACAATTTCTATGAAATAGGTTGTGACTTTGGCTATGGCTCTGTATTTGGTGCACTCTACAATGGTGGTAAGGGTGTATATACTCCAGGTGTATCCGTAACCTTCCCAGAGAATGCAATGGTCGTAGGTGAAGCAGGCGTACCATACGCATATGCAAACTTCTCACTCTATTTGACCAAAGAGGCATATCTCGAGGCTACAGCTGTAGAGGCAATTAATGCTGAAATATCTGACTACGAAGGTACGTTTGCCCTCACAGCTACCGATGCTATGGGTGCTGCTATAGAGGAAATAGTAAACATCACCTCCGCTGAAGATGAGAATGGTCAATACTACACTATCGAAGGCATTCCAACCATGGATCCTCTCTTTGGTATGTTCAACGAGAAGAGCCATTTAATGCACATTCCAGCACAAAATAGTGCCAATATTGTCGATGAAGAAACTGGTATTGAATATGAGGTAGTTATCTACACTATGGATAGCGAAGGCTCTACCAGTAGCCAAGACTTGATTTTGGCATACAACGAAGATGGTACAATCAGCATTGACGAAAGTAGCAATGTAATTGGCGTAGTAGCTGTAGCATTCAGTACTGTAGATGAAAATGATTATTACTTCGTAAACTACGGTTGCTTAGGTATGTCCCTCAGTAGCATTGACACTCCTGAAGGTATTGCACCAAAGCTTGTGTCTAAGAAACCAGCCTTAGATGTGCGTAAATTTACTCCACGCAAGAAAATAGCATTTGCAAGCAAATAATACTATTTTTAGAATACCACATTTCATCCCTCTATGCAGCAGCATAGGGGGATGTTTTTTATGCATTAAGCTCAGCGAGTTCGACTGTGCAAATGCATGAGAATTTAGCAGGTGCTGCAGAAGGGCGAAAATTATCTATTTTCGCCCCACTTTTCACCACTTTTATAATAAAGTATGTAAAATACTGATACTCAATATATTTAGTTGTTGATAACTTTGTTGAAAATATGTTTAAAAACATACTGAAACATTTTTTGTGGGGAAAAGTGGGGAAATATGAAATATTTTTTGTAACTTTGCAGCGGAATTCAGAAAATTAAGAATTTTGAATTATGAATTTTGAGTTATGAACACGTTTATTGGAAATATCGAAGCACGATTGGACGGCAAGGGCCGCGTGTTTGTTCCTGCAAGCTACCGCAAGATACTGGCAGAGATGGGTTCGACGCATATCGTTATGCGCAGAGATACTGACAATGAGTGTGTTATCTTCTACCCCGAACACGTGTGGCACCAGAAAGTAAGCCAACTGCGCAACGCACTTGACGAATGGGACCCAGAAGACCAAATGATACTCATGCAATTCATGTCCGAAGCCGAAATGCTGGACATGGATAGCCAAGGACGCATCCTACTACAAAAGAAAAACTTGGAAATGATTGGCGCAGAGCAAGACTTATTGTTCGTCGGCATGCTCGATCGCTTCGCGATATGGAACCCAACCGTATTCGCAGAGAAACAAATGCCACAAAAAGACTTGGCAGAACGCATACGCAATCGCATGAAATCCCAGCCTAAACATACTATCAATTAAACCTAACCTACTATGAATGAGATTTATCACATTCCCGCAATGCTGAGAGAGACAATCCAAGGGTTGAATATTCAACCCGATGGATTGTATGTGGATGTCACCTTCGGTGGAGGCGGACATTCAGGGGCTATCCTTGAGGCCATTAGGCAAGAGGCAAAAGGCGAGAAGGCGAAAGGTAAGTTATTTTCGTTTGACCAAGATTTGGACGCGTATTACAACGCGGAGCGTTCGGGTTTCGGGAATCGAGAGTCGGGAAACCAACATTGGCAGTTTGTACATAGCAACTTCCGCTACCTGAGGAACTTCATGGACTACTACGGTGTGGAGCAGATTGATGGTTTATTAGCCGACTTAGGCGTATCATTCCACCACTTTGACTGCCCAGAAAGAGGATTCAGTTTCCGCTTCTCCGCACCACTGGACATGCGCATGAACCAAACAGGGGGTAAAACAGCAGCAGACATACTGAACACCTACAGCGAAGAAGACCTCGCGCGCGTACTATATATATACGGAGAAATGAAAAACTCACGACAAATAGCGAAGAAAATCATTAAAGCCCGAGCACAAAAAGCCATTGAGCGAACAGAGGAGCTGGTGAGTTTGGTTATAGGTGAGAAGGCGATGAGGTTAGAAGGCGATGAGGCGAAAGGCGAGATTAATATACCTGCGGGGGCAAAGAAGGACTTGGCAAAGCTGTTCCAAGCCCTGCGCATAGAGGTGAACGACGAGATGGGGGCACTGAGAGAAATGCTACTCGCTGCCAAAGACCTACTCAAACCAGGCAGCAGAATAGCCATACTAACCTACCACTCACTTGAGGATAGAATTGTGAAGAACTTCCTTCGCTCGGGCAACATGGAAGGCAAAATAGAAAAAGACTTCTACGGCAATATCCTCAGCCCATTCAAAGTGCTGGAGAAAGGACTAACCGCCAGTGCAGAAGAAGTGGAGCGCAACCCAAGAGCGAGAAGTGCAAAACTGAGAGTGGCGGAGAAAATATAAACATCGGGAATCGGACAACAAATATAAAGGAGAAGATTATGAGCAAGTTTTCGTTGAAAGACATATTTAGTGGTGATATACTGACCCAACAGTGGGTACAGAAACAGTATCGACTCATCTTCCTAATATGCGGACTGCTGTTCGCCTATATCTACTTTGGCTACCAGTCCGAACGCCAACAAAACCGCCTCAACCAACTCAACAAAGAACTACAAGATGCCTACTTCACCAAACAAACACTCAACGCACAAGTGATGACACAAACCCGACAGTCATCCATCGCCAAACGACTCGAAGAAAAAGGAAGCCCAATCAAAGAAAGCCATGTGGCCGCTATCAAAATAGAATAACCTAACTCACCCTACAACTATGAGCGAAAACGTAAAAAAAACAATCGTCATCTTTGCCGCTATCTTCGGACTGATACTGCTAATGTTCGGTCTCGTGATTGCCAAGATAGTCTATCTCCAAACCGTGGAGTATGATAAATGGGAAAAAGTGAGCCAAGCCAACCGCAGCAGTTCCACCAACACTATCCCAGCCGCACGAGGAGATATCTACGACGCTGAAGGCAGAATACTCGCCAGCAGTATTCCACTCTACAATATCTACATGGACACTCGCGTGGAATACCTCAACCAACATAATGGCGAGGTCTTTTGGCAATATGTGGACTCCATCGCCGAGGGGCTGAGCCAAATCTTGGGGGACAAGAGCGCCGCGGACTACCGCCAGAAAATGGTCACCGCCTACCGTGGCAGGACTGCCCGCGAACGTGATGCACGTTTAACCAACACCCGCGTGAGCTATACACAGAAGAAAGCCATTGAGCAGTTGCCCCTCATACATCGTGGTTACTACAAGAGTGGCATTCACTTCACGAATATCAACCGCCGCTCCAAACCCTTCGGTAGTTTGGGCAGCCGTACCATTGGCACACTGCACCCACAAGAGGGGTACGGCACCTCTGGCATAGAAAAGGGCTTTGATGAGTACCTACGCGGCAAAAATGGCGTGAGCAAAAAAGAGCACGTGGCTGGACGCAGACAATACATTCCTATTCGCGAAGCCGAGAAAGGCGCCGATGTGCACACCACCTTAGATGCGAACCTCATGGATATTTGCGAGAGCAGTCTGCGCAAACAAATCACCAAGAACCAAGCCGACTGGGGCTGCGTAATACTCATGGAAGTGGCAACAGGCGAAATCAAAGCCATGTGCAACTTAGAGCGCAGCAACAACGACGGACTGTACTACGAGAGTGCTAACCACGCCGTGGAGCGAGTAGAACCTGGTTCGACCTTCAAGACCATCGCCCTCATGGCGGCCTTAGATGACAACAAGATACAAATAACCGACAGCTTCAGAGTATGGAGAAATGGTTGGCGATACCACAGCGTTTCGCACCATGATGCCCACCCTGCGGACACCGTTTACACCGTTCGCCAAGCATTGGCCGTGAGTAGCAATATCGCCTTGGCACAGATTGTGACCCAGAGTTACAACGGTAGCGCCAAGAAGTTCATAGAGAAACTGGGGCGATTGGGACTGAGCGACAGCGTGGACTATATCATCCCTGGTGCACAACACATACGAATGGAGATACCCGATGACACAGTGACCATCTCCAAGATGGCATACGGTTACTCCGTCGAACTGAGCCCCTTGCAACTGCTCATGTTCTACAACGGCATCGCCAACAATGGTAAGATGATCTCGCCTGTGCTGGTCAGTAAGATTTGCAAGGACGATAAAGTCATCGAGGAATATGAGAGCGAAGTGGTCAAACAGCGTTTGTGCAGCAGCAGTGCGCTGAGCGACATCAGAGCCTGTCTGCACGATGTGGTTTGGGATAATGACCTGGGTACTGCCTCCATTAATCCTTGGAGAATGCGCAAGGCGCAGAGCAATATTGTGCATATAGCTGGCAAAACAGGCACAGCGCAGGTATTCGAGAATGGACGTTATAACAGCCACAAACATCGTATGTCCTTCGTAGGGTACTTCCCCGAGGAGGATCCACAATACAGCTGTATCTGTGTGATTCATGCACCACGCAACTTGGGTTACTATGACGCGGGTATGGACTGCGGAAGCGTGGTGAGAAATATAGCCGAAAAAACCATGGCATACACCAATGAATATGTCATTGAGGATGGAGAACTGGTGTTCGCACAAAAATAAACAAAGATTATGACAATTCATGAACTAATCAAGGCAATCGATGTTTTGCGTGTCATAGGCGACACGAGCAAGTCGGTAAAGGATATTCAGTTTGACTCTCGCCGCGTGGGCGAAGGTAGTCTATTTGTCGCACAAGTGGGCACCGCCGCTGACGGGCATGCCTATATCGAGCAATGTGTGGCGAAAGGCGTTGTGGCTGTGGTACTGGAGAAAGAGGAGTATATCCAAGACAATGGTGTGTGCTACATACTGGTGAAGAACAGCGACGAAGCATTGGGCAAGATAGCACACTACTGGTATGGCGAGCCCAGCAAGCAACTGCAACTGGTGGGCGTAACGGGCACCAATGGCAAGACCACTACCGCTACGCTGCTGTACAAGTTATACAAGGGCATGGGCTACAAGGTCGGTTTGCTCTCTACCGTTGTGAACTACGTGGATGAGGAAGAAGTGGCTGCCACACACACCACGCCTAACGCCTTGGAGCTCAACGCGCTGCTCGCCAAGATGGTGGCAGCAGGTTGTACGCACGCGTTCATGGAGGTGAGTAGCCACGCTATCGCGCAAGAGCGTATAGCAGGCTTGGAGTATGCAGGAGCGTTATTCACCAACCTCACGCGCGATCACTTAGATTACCACAAGACCTTTGACAACTACCGAGATACGAAGAAACTGCTCTTCGATCGCCTTGGCAAAGAGGCATTTGCAATAACCAATATCGATGACCGCAACGGTCTCGTTATGACACAGAACTGCCCCAGCCGCGTGCTGACCTACTCTACGCACAGCATGGCGGACTTCCGCGGCAAGATATTAGAAGAAGGCTTTGAGGGCATGCTGCTGCGCGTGCAAAGCACCTTGGGCGCAGTAAATACAGAGGTGTTTGTGCCCATGGTAGGCCGATTTAATGTAAGCAACCTACTGCTTATCTATGGTGCCGCCGTCGCCTTGGGCGAAGATGCCATGGAGGTGCTGCGTATCTTGAGCGGCCTGCAACCCGTGAACGGACGCTTTGAAACCATCCGGTCGCCTAAAGGTTGGACAGCCGTCATTGACTATGCCCACACCCCTGATGCCGTAGAGAACGTACTGAAGACCATCAACGAGATTGTGGCAACCATCGCCAGCAAGCAATCCGTCCCAACGCAAGTGATAACCGTAGTTGGTTGTGGCGGTAATCGCGACAAAGGTAAACGTCCTATGATGGCCAAGAGCGCGTACCAACTGAGTACACAACTGATATTGACCTCCGACAACCCACGCGACGAGGAACCACATGCTATATTGCAAGACATGGCGGCTGGACTCACCGAAGAACAATTGCGCCAGACTCTCATCATTGAGGATCGCGAGTCCGCTATCAAGACGGCTTGCATATTGGCGCGACCAGGCGATGTGATTCTCGTAGCGGGCAAGGGGCACGAGAACTATCAGATTATCAAGGGCGTAAAGCACCACTTTGATGACCATGAGGTTGTGAAGAGTTGTTTGTAGTGTAGGGTGTAGAGTGTAGAGTGTAAAGTGTAAAGGCAAGAGTTATGTTATACGAATTATTTCAGTTTTTAGGCAATGTGCCTGGGGCACGATTGATGACCTATATCTCGTTTCGCGCGATAGTAGCAGGCGTGATGGGATTGTGTATTAGTATCTGGGTAGGCAAGTGGTTTATTAATCTGCTCAAACGCAAGAACATCTCCGAGACACAGCGCGATGAGAAGACCGACCCCTTCAATGTAGCGAAGAAAGGTGTACCCACCATGGGCGGCGTAGTTATCATAGCTGCCATGCTCATACCATGCCTGCTGATGGGCAAACTGAGTAATGTGTATATGATCCTCATGCTCATCACCACCCTCATCTTAGGTGCATTAGGTTTCGCGGATGACTATATCAAGACCTTCCTCAAGAACAAAGAGGGACTTAACGGCTGGCTGAAGATAGCCGGACAAATCACCTTAGGACTGATTGTGGGTTTGACCCTGCGCTATAGCCCTAATGCTACTATGCACGAGCGTGTGACATCGCATATAGAGAACAATACCACTGTTTTCGTAAAGACCCCCGAGGTCAAGTCCACCCGTACCACGATTCCGTTTGTCAAGGAGCACAACTTCAACTATGCGGATATGTTCTCCTTCTTGGGCGAGAGCAACAAGTACAAGGCAGGTTGGATCTTCTTCGTTATCCTGACCATTGTCGTTGTGGCAGCCGTGAGCAATGGCGCGAACCTCAACGATGGCATGGACGGCATGTGTGCGGGCAACTCGGCTATCATTGGAGTAGCGCTGATTGTGCTGGCGTACATCAGCGGCAACGTGGTGTTCTCCGACTACTTCGATGTGATGTATATCCCCGGCAGCGAGGAGTTGGTGGTGTTTATGGCCTCCTTCGTGGGTGCATTGATTGGTTTCCTTTGGTGGAACGGTTTCCCTGCGCAGATATTCATGGGTGATACAGGCAGTTTGACTATTGGCGGTATCATAGGCGTATGCGCGGTGATCATCCACAAGGAACTACTACTGCCTATCCTCTGCGGTATCTTCCTCATGGAGAGCGTGAGCGTGATTCTGCAAACGCAAGTATATAAATTCGCCAAGAAGAAAGGCATACACCTGCGTGTATGGAAACGTGCGCCACTGCATGACCACTTCCGCATATCCATGGAGCAAGTGCTACGCAACGACCCAAGCTGCAAAGTCCTCTTCAAGGGCAGAGGCCCCTTGCAACATGAGAGCAAGATCGTCTTGCGATTCTGCATTGTGACCCTCATTTTAGCGGCATTGACTATATTAACCCTTAAAATACGTTAACCTACTTATGAAGAAAATTGTTGTTTTAGGCGCAGGCGAATCGGGCACAGGTGCTGCCATACTGGCGAAAGCCAAAGGTATGGAGGTCTTTGTGAGCGACAGGGGCGAGATATCGCCTGCTTATCAAGCCCTGCTCGACCAACACCAAATAGCATGGGAGGCAGGACAACACACCGAAGAGCGCATATTGTCGGCAGATGAAGTCATTAAGTCGCCTGGTATTCCGCTCACCGCACCCCTCGTGCAGCAGCTCATAGCACTGGGTACACCTATCCTCTCGGAGATAGAGTTTGCGGCACGCTACACACGCGGCAAAATGATTTGTATCACTGGTTCGAATGGAAAGACGACCACCACATCGCTGCTCTTTGATATGCTTCGCCGCGCTGGACTGGATGTCGGTTTGGCAGGCAATATCGGCAATTCGCTGGCGCTGCAGGTAGCACAGGAGGATCATGACTACTATGTGATTGAGCTCTCGTCTTTCCAACTGGACAACTGCTACGACTTTAAGGCCGATATTGCCATTCTGCTCAATATCACGCCCGACCACTTGGATCGCTACGACCACCAGTTCCAGAACTATGTGGACGCTAAGTTCCGTATCACACGTAACCAGACGAGCAAGGATGCCTTCATCTACTGGAGCGAGGACCCCGTCATTGACCGCGAGATTGCACGCATTCAGCCACAGGCTACCCTCTATCCCTTCGGCAGCAATGAGCAAAACGTTGCCTACACCGATGGCAGTCACTTGGTCGTTCATGCAAAACCCAATATCACACCTTTGCGCGTACCGCTGGAGGAGCTGAGTCTCAGAGGCAAGCACAACCAATATAACTCTATGGCTGCAGGTTTGGCAGCACAGATTCTGCATATCCACAACGATGTGATTCGCGAGAGTTTGCAGCAGTTTGCTGGCGTAGACCATCGTCTGCAATACGTGGCGACGGTCAAAGGTGTGCGCTACATCAATGACTCCAAAGCCACCAACATTAATTCCTGCTGGTATGCGCTGGAGAGTATGACTACCCCTACCGTCTTGATACTCGGTGGCACGGATAAGGGCAATGACTATAGCGAGATTGACCAATTGGTTCGCGAAAAATGCCACACGCTCATCTTTATGGGTAAGGATAATAGCAAGCTCATTCAGCATTTCGAGGAATTGGGCTATAAGCCTATCGCCTCATCGCCTCATCGCCTAAGCTATATCTCCACCGACAACCTCACTGATGCCCTCCAAGCAGCGTATCATGCTGCCAACGAGGGAGATACTGTCTTATTGTCACCCTGCTGCGCCAGCTTTGACCTCTTCAAGAACTACGAAGATCGTGGGGAACAATTCATGAACGCCGTACGCAACTTATAACACGCATAACTATGATTATTCAGGATATTAAACAACACATCCGCGAGAAGATGCAGTACATTGACCGCACGTACTGGATTCTCTTTATCGCGCTGATTCTGGTAGCGATCATTGCCCTCTTCTCTGCCAGCAGTTTCTTTGTGTTTCAGGAGGGCAATAGCACCTTGGGACCTATCCTCTCGCAGATGATTTACATCGCGATGGGCGTGGTGTTGGCCTTTGGTTTGCAGTTCGTCCCCAGCAAGTGGATACGCTTCATGGGCTATCTCGGACTGATTATTTCCCTCGTCTTTCTGCTCCTGACTTTCACCAGTCTGGGTGTGGAAATCAACGGCGCAAAGCGATGGATTGAGATCTTCGGCATCACGTTTCAGCCCTCTGAGCTCGCCAAACTGACCCTTATCATCGTGGTGAGCGACCTGTTCAGCCGAATCAAGACGCAGGATGACCAGCGCATCTATTTCGGTATTGCTATTGGTATCACACTCGTTATCTGCGGTATGATCTTCATCGGCAACCTCTCCACCGCGGTGCTGCTGGGCGGCATTGTCATCCTATTGGCTATCTTGGCGGGTGTACACATTAAGTACTGGGGCTCGCTGATTGCTGCCATGTTGGTATTTTTGATATGTGGCTATTTCTACATTAACGAAGCATACATTAAGAAGGGGATCAAGATGGAAGATGGCCATATCTTGGGGCGTGCAATCACGTGGGTTGGTCGTGTCAATGATATGTTGGAGGAACACAACACCTCCGATGCCGAATTTCGTATCACTGATGACAACTACCAACGCTCGCATGCCCTCATTGCAGTGGCGCGCGGAGGTAAGTCCCCCGTGGGCGTCCTGCCTGGCAATAGTATCCAGCGCGATGTCTTGCCACAGGCCTTTGCTGACTATATCTTCGCCATTATTGTCGAGGAATGGGGCATTGTTGGTGCCGTAGGCCTGATCTTCTTATACTTGTCTATTCTGTTCCGCGCTTGCTTCAAGAGCAGTCGCTATGCCGATTTCTCTGCCATGCTGATGGTCATGGGCTTGGCACTAATGATCACCTGTCAGGCACTCATTAGTATGATGGTGTCAGTGGGTATTGGTCCTGTGACGGGACAACCCTTGCCTATGATTAGCCGCGGCGGTACCAGTGCACTGATTACCAGCATATATTTTGGTATTATCATGAGTGTCGCGCGCGAACAGACGGAGTTAGGAGCACGCCAGCAGGCGGTCATCAATGAGAGCCGCGACGATGTGCCCGATATTGTATTGGATTAAAGTTAATTAGCTATCATAATGAAGTACCTAATCTCTGGTGGCGGAACAGGAGGCCATATCTTCCCCGCCGTAAGTATAGCCAACGCATTGCGCGAAGCTGACCCCGATTGCGAGATACTGTTCGTCGGAGCGCTCGGACGTATGGAGATGGAGCGTGTGCCACAGGCAGGTTATCCGATTGTTGGTTTGCCTGTTCGGGGTTTTGACCGCAGTCACCCATGGCGCAATATCTGTGTGCTGATTGATCTCATGCGCTCTATGGTTCAAGCCCGAAAAATCGTGCGTGACTTCCGTCCCGATGTGGGTGTAGGGGTCGGCGGTTATGCCAGCGGTGCAGCCATGAAAGTGGCAGCCAAGATGAGGATACCTATCCTCCTCCAAGAGCAGAACGGCTTTGCCGGCGTCACCAACAAATTGCTCAAGGACGATGCTAAGAAGATCTGCGTGGCATACGAAGGTATGGAACGCTTCTTCCCCAAAGAGAAGATTATCCTCACAGGTAATCCTGTGCGCCAGAACCTCACATCTGGCACCAAGGAGGAGGCACTGAAATACTTCAACGATACCTTTGGCGTGCAGTTCACAGCCGAGCGGAAGACTCTGCTCATTATTGGTGGCAGCTTAGGTGCTCGCACCATTAACCAGAGCATTGTGGCACACCTTAGCGAATTGATAGAGAGCGGAATACAAGTCATTTGGCAAACAGGCAAGAACTACTATGCCGACTGCCAGAAAGCCCTATCCAATCACCCTTCGCCAATAGCCAATAGCCAATCATCCATCATCTGCACCGACTTCGTGAGCCAAATGCCTTTGGCATATGCACTGGCGGACTTGGTCATCTCGCGTGCGGGAGCTTCATCCATATCGGAGTTATGTCTGCTGGGCAAACCATCCATCCTCGTGCCTTCGCCTAATGTGGCAGAAGACCATCAGACTCATAACGCCATGGCATTGGTGAACAAAAATGCGGCAGTATTGGTCAAAGACAAGAATGCACATAGCGAACTGATTACCACAGCATTACAGCTCATTGAGGATGACCAACAATTACACGAACTGCATACCCATATTCTCACCCTTGCCCTACCCGACTCTGCTCGAATTATTGCGGCGGAGGTCATGCAGTTAGCCCAAAAGAAGTGACGACATGAAACAATACAAGGCAGTCCTGATTGACTGGGATGACACGATAGGCGATTTCATTGGAGCGGCAAAACTGGCGCTTCAGGAGATGTATGACAAATACCACCTGAGCGACTACTTCGCATCCCACGAGGAGTTTATCTCGCTCTACAAACCGCATAATATCGAACTCTGGGACAAATACGGCAAAGACCTTGTTACTAAAGAATACCTAAGTTTTGACCGTTTCTTCTTTCCGCTAATGCACGGAAGCAAGGCAATTCAAAATTCAAAATTCAAAATTCAAAATTTAGCCGCTCTTGCCGAGCAAATGAGCGAAGACTTCTTACATCTTACTACGGCGCATTTCTCGTTGTTGGAAGGCGCGGAGGCGTTGGTACGTTATTTGGCGGAGAAATACCCGCTGACGGTTGTGACCAATGGTTTTGTGGAGGTGCAATACGAGAAGTTCGACAGGAGTGGACTGCGTGACTGCTTTGCGCATATTGTGCTCAGTGAGGAGGTCGGCTGTCAGAAACCCAATCCACGTATTTATGAGGAGGCGCTGCGTATGAATGGCGTTTCGGCAGAGGAGGCGGTGATGATTGGTGACTCGTGGAACTCCGATATTCGGGGCGCCATTAATGCAGGCATTGACCAGATATGGATTCGCAAATCCCAAGACCCACTCCCTAATGGACAGAGCGCGACGTATATTGTACAATCCCTCTCCAAAGTCATGGAGATACTATAAACCCTAATCGGTCATTAGATTTAGATTAATAAAATACTCCCCTGCAAGTTGTTGATTTGCAGGGGAGTATTCTTTATTTCAAATGAACAGATTGTCCCATAAGGGTGTACACCTGTCCATCACGAAGGATAAGGACTTGACCGTTATGGAGAATCTTTTGGCTATTGATCCCCCCTCCGGATCCCCCCAGAAGGGTGGAGAGATGTGGTAGAGCGGTATCGTCTTTGGAGAAACGGACTGCCACATCATCGTAGGCGAAATAGGCAGGTGCGTTGAGTCCCCATTGACCATAGAGGTCGCTCGTACCTACTATATTAAAGGCAACAGCGTTCACCTCACCCAAAACGGACAAATCCCATTTCTTCCATTCCGTCAGAAGGCTATCTTTTCCGTTGTATAGGGCAAAAGTGGTGCGGCTGATCTCGTGACCGTTAGCATCCTGTCCTACGGCTACGGCATATAACTTCGTTGTGTCATTGGCTGGGGGATTATAGCCATCGCCGTACACCAGCGAATTAAGCACATAGCAGATATTGGTGATATACATGTGGTCAATCACACGTGCCACACCATCTGCAAAGGCGATGGTCTGCATAGTGGTATAAGAAGCGTTATAATCATCTACATGACCGTTGTGTACGCAGAAATTCATGGAGCCGTTGTTGCCGCCTTTGAGGGTAGCGAATTGTAGTTCGTACCATGCTGTATTGGCAGGCAAGTCATTGTTGGTGAAGCCAGGGTTGGTGAAGTTGGAGATAGCATGACCGCCATTCCAGTAAGGTGCTGTGAAGCTGTGGGTTAGCAGAGTGTTTTGTGCGTCGCACCATGTGTAAACGCCGCCAGAGGTGTAGGTAAGTGTGCCATTGTACTGCGCATCATCCACGAGGTCGGACCATGTGGAGATGGTCTTGTTGGCATAGTCGAGAGTGTAGGGCGTGAAGTGCGCATCTGCGTCCTCAAAAGTTAGGGTTCGTAACTCGTAGTCCTGTGCCATGAGGGCTACATTAGCAAGGCATAATGCCGCAAGAAAAATAGATTTCTTCATGTTGATTTGTTGTTTAAAGGGTTAATATTATTTGCTCGTTTCTCTCGCTGAGCTCATTAGGCTATCAGGCGAGAGGCGAAAGGCAATGTATTAACCACACTTCCCCGACCATCTACTTCGGATTTTCTCAAATGCGAAGTAACATGGCAGGGTGATGGTCAGGGGTGTGTGGATAGACGTTTTGACTCCCGAGAAACACGCTGACCATCGGAAACAACAAATGGGTACTTGATACATCTATCAAATACCTATACGCGTATAAGCGTACCATGGATACTATTGAAAACCTTTGCGTCATTGTCGTTGGCTCGATTCCCCGAGAGCGTTCAACTTCACCAACTCCTCGTTGGTGGCACGCAGCAGGTCTTCTGACTTATCGCTCCTTTGTCCAGCCTTCCCAGCTTTGTCAGTTGACAGTTGATAGTTGACAATTGACAGTCAGCCAGTGACTTATAAGAATTTGAACATCGGATTGCGAATCACAGCAGCGGGACTGTGCAGGACTCTCACCTGCTTCCCTTACACTGAATGCGGTGCAAAGGTACAACTAATTTTTGATATATGCAAGAAAAATCGCATTTTGGGGCGATTTTTTAGGTGTAAGGTGTAGAGTGTAGGGTGTAGAGGCAGGGAATACCCGAATGCATTCGGGACAATATCATAGTGTGCTTAGACTGAGAACTCCAACAAACACTTGCGGCAGAGGCATTGGTTGGGGTATTGCGCCGCCAGATGAGCACGAGTAGCAGAAGAGAGTTCCACACCTGCACATTGACACTGAGCAGGGTTCTCGTGCTGACAGATAAACGCAGCACCACAGCGAGGACAAGATTTGTGTTCCATCGTTTTCTTTGTTTATGAAGTTATGAGGATTACTGGAAAAACTCTACTACGAGGTCGGCTACGCGTTGGGTTTTTAGGCCGATCATGTGATTCTCGCCTTCTACGATAATCAGCTCGGCAGCGTCACCATAAGTAGCTTTGAAATCTTCGCTACATGAGAGTGGGACAATCTTGTCCTTGTTGCCATGAATCAGGCGAACTTTTCCCTTGTAATGGCTGGCTGTACCGTAGATGTCCAGTTGTTGGGTTGTGAGGATATATTCTCTGCCTAACTTCATTATTCCAAAGCACTTGATGTACGCTGGGGGATCTTGTGGGTTGAACTTAGCCCCAAAGAACTTACCATGCAGACAGGCGTCTTTGACCACCGATCCTGGTGCAATAAGTGCCAGCGAGTAGGGTTGTATACTATCGCCAGAGGCGGCGATCCTGCCAGCTGTTATAGCTGCCACTACACCGCCTTGCGAGTGTCCGAGCAGTCCGATACGAGTGACATAAGGTAAAGACTTGGCATGTTGCCAAATAGCCATGGCGTCGGCAATCTCTTTTTCGATAGTCATTTGCTGCATCTCTCCTTCGCTATCCCAATGACCACCAAAATCAAAGCGAATGGATGCGATGCCCGCCTTAGCCAGTTTTCGGGCGATAGTAGGCATTGGCAGAATATCTTCGCTGGCAAAAATGCCGTGCATCAGAATGACCATGGAGCAAGTGTCGGTGTCTGGATTAAAGTCTTTGGGCAAAGTGACGGTCATTGCCAGTCCCCCTTGTGGACCATATACTTGATAGTCTTTGGCATATAGCATAGTAGTGAGTAATGCCAGAAAGATAGTGATGGTTGTTCTCATAGTAAATAATGATAGAGTAAATTGCTCCGCAAAGGTAGTAAAAAAATCGCATATGCGCAAGGGCTATGCGATTTTTTTTGGTGTAAAGTGTAGGGTGTAAAGGCAATGAGGTGATGAGGTAAGAAACCAACAGAGCGACACATGGTGCCGCTCTGTTGGTTTGGTGAGGATGAAAATGTCCTACTGCTTTGTACCAAAGCGCTCTGATAGAAAACTACGGGCAGAGTGGATTGTGTTTGAGAAACTGTTCTTTATCAGTTTTTGGAAACCAATCTCCATTGCTATGAAAGTAGCAATATAATATAGTGTTGCCCATAACCATTGTATGCCTGTATAATCATACGCTTGGTTGATTTCCACTAATCCCCATATAGCAAAAGCAGCCATACCCATAGCTGTCCACCAACCTGGACTTAGTCCTCGCAGACGGAAAAGAAAGATACCCATATTGTGTACATATCCCTCAAAAATAGCCAAGATAATCACACCAAATGTGAGCCATAATTGCGCAGGAAATAGCAGTGCCAACGAAAAAATGGTTGTGATATAGATTGCCTGCGACAAGTGCGTTAAGCCTGGCGTGAGCGCTTTGTAGTTGATTTTCATCAATCGTCCTGCCATTAGCTCCAAGAAACGATCTTTGTACCCTTCCTCGTACTCGTGCGCAATAAGGAAGGCATAAATACCTAAAGTTATCTTCTGCGCCAACTCTAAGTTGTTCCAATTACATGCTGCCCATATCAGCCAGCCAAGAAAACAGAATGTCATCCATTGAACATTGTTTTTCAAAAGAAATAATCCAACCTTTTTCATACTGTATATGTTTTTTTGTTTACGGCTGCAAAGGTACTGCTTTTTTTTGCCTCATAAAAGAGCAAAAATAGCGAATAATTGAGCAATATGTATGATTTTATGTAGAAATATTATATTTTTCTTGTGGATATTAGGGAAAATGTGTACTTTTGTGCCATGAAAGTAGGAATTACTATATGCATCTGCGGTACTGCCGAAAAGATATTGAACGGTCGTCGCTACACTATGCAGCGTGGTACGTTGCACATTATTAGTCCGCTAATCCCTTGCGTGGAACTCAGTCAGTCGGAGGATTATGCCGCTTTGTCGCTCATGGATACGCCAGACCAATTGATAGATGTGGTGTATCCTTATCTATCACATCTAGCTGAGCGGAATATGCCCCTCTTTCCCGTGATTGAATTGCCAGAAGAACGATGCTGTTACTATGAGAGCAATATCCGTGATATCCTTTCTCAGCAAGCTGGAGTAAGTGTAATGCCACATGGAATCTTGCGCCAAGCTAAAGAAAAACTGATTCTTCTGCGTAAACAGACATTGGTTATAGAGTTATTAACACATGTACTATCACAGCCGACTGCTAGCATCCCCAAGCCATTCACGCATAAGGAGCAGATTGTTATGCAGTTTATTCAGTCAATAGTAAAGAACCATACCACAGAACGGCAGGTGGCTTTCTATGCAGACCAAGCGGGGTTGTCGCAACGGTATTTCTCCTCAATTGTGTCTGAACGGCTAGGCATGACGCCTATTGAGATTATCACCCTTGTGACAATAAATAATGCTAAGCGCCTTTTGCACGAGAAAGGAGTACAGGTTAAGTCTGTAGCGGAACAATTGGGTTTCCCAGAGCAGTTTACCTTCCGCAAGTATTTCAAAACACATACAGGCATGTCGCCAAAAGAGTTTCGCAATCTATGTACGAGATGTGAAACATGGAATTCTGACCAAAAATAGGGCGCTTTTCACCTATTAGGACTGCCCAAAGAGGCGATGAGATTATAAGGCGATGAGGCTATGAGGTGAGAGGTTAGAGGCATCTATCCCATGATTTGTGTTTGTCGGATTCGGTTATGGGGCGGATAGGGTGGCAGGGATTGCCGACGGCTACTACATTGTCGGGGATGTCTTTTACCACCACGGAGCCACCGCCAATGACTACATTCGAACCAATCTTCACACCTGGCATCACATGTACGCCCGCTCCAATCCATACATTATCGCCCACCGTAATGGGATAGGCATACTCCAAGCCCTGATTGCGGCGCTCTGCATCAATGGGGTGACCTGCCGTATAAAAACCGCAGTTGGGAGCAATAAAGACATTATCGCCAAAAGTGACTTTGGCACCATCCAAAATAACGGTATTGTGGTTAGCGAAGAAGTTCTTTCCAACTTCGATATTATAGCCATAATCGCACCAAAAGGGTGCTAATATGCAGCAGTTGTCGGATATTTTGCCCAGCAACTGGTGAAGTATCTGCTGTCGGTTGGCTTCGTCAGAAGGGCGTAGTTGGTTGAACTGGAAGCACAAATCTTTGGCTACTTGACGCTCACGAATGAGCTCGGTATCGTAGTTCGCATCGTACAGCATCTGCTGTTGCATTTTTTCTTTTTCGGTCATAATGGGATGAATTTATACTGCAAAGGTAGTGTATTTTTGTGATATGTGCAAGAAAAATCACATTTTAACGCGATTTATCTTGTGTATGGTGTCAAGTGTAGGGGGAAGTTTAGTTTAGTGGACGCGCCTTTGGCACTACAGTTTAAGGTTTAGGGAGAGACGATGAAGTCTGCTAAATCACCTAAAAATAACCTATAAATCACCTAAGAATAACCTAAGAATAACCTAAGAATCACCTAAGATTTATAGGTACATTTGAGTGACGGACTATCTTGACTAGACCTGAAAAAAGTTGCCAAATAAACCTAAAGAAGGAACACCTAATAAGGGAAACAATACGAACATAATGACAAGTAACGTATATCTGCCATAATGGCAGTTTTTTTGTATATGGCACGGAGATTGTAAGAATAGTATTACGAAGTAATAAATTTAGACTATGACAAAGAACAAAGATAAAAAACAAGTAGAGCAACCTATTGAGAATCAGGTTGAAAAAGAAACTGTGGAAACAACTAACAACACAGAAGTTGTGAACGAAGACGAAACATCTGCCACTGAAGAAGTGACAGAGACCGATCCACTGCAAGCCAAAGTGGCAGAACTCGAGGCACGCGTGGCAGAGTTGGAAGACCTCAAACTGCGCCAAATGGCAGAGTTTGACAATTTCCGTCGTCGCACCAACAAAGAGAAACTCGAACTCATGACCACTGCAGGCGAACGTATCTTCAAAGATATGTTGCCATTGGTGGACGATTTTGAGCGTGCCAAAGATGCGATGGAAAAGACTGATGACATTGAGGCTATTCGCCAAGGTATAGAATTGATTTACAACAAGTTTATCGGTTTCTTGGCTGCAAACGACGTCAAGGTAATTGACACTGCCGATGCAGACTTCAATACTGATTTGCACGAAGCTATTACCACTTTTGCAGCAGGCGAAGATAAAAAAGGCAAAGTAATCGACTGCACACAAAAAGGCTACACTTTAGGCGAAAAAGTGATTCGCTTTTCTAAAGTCGTTGTTGGTGAGTAATTCATAATTCAAAATTCTTAATTCAAAATTCGGAATTATGGCAGAGAAAAGAGATTATTATGAAGTGCTGGGCGTAGAAAAGAACGCCAGTGCGGATGAAATAAAAAAGGCGTACCGCAAGAAAGCGGTGCAATATCACCCAGACAAAAATCCAGGTGATAAGGCGGCTGAGGAGAAGTTCAAAGAGGCAGCCGAGGCATACGAAGTACTGTCTGACCCACAGAAACGCCAACGCTATGACCAGTTCGGTCATGCAGGTATGGGTGGTGCTGGCTTCAGTGGCGGCGGCATGAACATGGAAGATATCTTCTCGCAGTTCGGCGACCTGTTCGAATCATGGGGCATGGGTGGTGGAGGATTCTCCAGTTTCTTCGGCGGCGGCAGTCGCGGAGGCGGTCAGCGTGTGCGTAGAGGTAGCGATTTGCGTGTTCGCGTGAAAGTAACCTTAGAAGAGATTGCCACAGGTGTGGACAAGAAAATCAAGGTGAAGAAACTCGTGAACTGCAAGAGCTGCAACGGCACTGGTAGCGCAGATGGTAGTGCAGGCGAAACATGTCCTACATGTAAAGGTTCGGGACGTGTGGTGAGTGCACAACGCAGTATCTTCGGCATGATGCAGGTGCAAAACGAGTGTCCTACTTGCCACGGCGAAGGAAAAGTGATTAAGAATAAGTGTCCTCATTGCCAAGGCAATGGCGTAGTGCGCGAGGAGGAAATTATTGAGATACATATCCCTGCTGGTGTAGCTGGCGGCATGCAGATTCCTATACATGGCAAAGGCAACGCGGCTCCTCATGGTGGCGTGAATGGCGATTTGTTGGTGCTGATTGAGGAAGAAGAGCATAAAGATTTCCTGCGCGATGGCAGCGACTTGGTATATAACCTGCTGCTGGATATGCCTACAGCCATCTTAGGTGGACAAGTACAGATACCTACCCTGCAAGGCGAGGCAAAGATTACCATCACCCCTGGTACGCAACCGGGCAAAGTGCTCCGCATGCGCGGAAAAGGTTTGCCAATGATAGACCAATATGCGCGTCAGTACGGCATAGGCGACATGCTTATCAACGTGGGTGTGTATATCCCAGAACACCTGAGTAAGGATGAGAAGAAGATCATCGAGCAACTACAGAAGAGCGACAATGTGCGCCCCGGCAGTAGCGACAAGAAGAACTTCTTTAAGAATTTGTTTGGATAAAAACGGATTTGGAAATCAGGATTCGGAAACAAAGACAAATGATGAAAAAGACTATTTTATTGGTAATGAGTATTCTCCTCGGTACGCAGATGCGTGCTGAGGTTTTTCCATCCTACGGGGTGGATAGTGTCGGTAGCGATTTCTTTCGCGAGTGGTATATCAACGGCGATCTGGGGCACTACCTGGATAACTACTCCGACTATGTGGTATATGAAGCAGAAACCACGGGCGAATGGAACTTAGGCGATCAGAATATATTCTCCATAGCAGGTAACTCGTTCCGCCAAAACAAGTATTCGCTCAATGGCATGCGCATTGACAGTCGCTACCAAGTGGGTAGTACCATGCTATATACCAATATGTTACGCACCAATTATGTATTGGATTATCACGAAGGCAGAATATATTTCACCGATGACAGCGTACAACACCAATCGCTGACGCTGAAGGGTAATGCAGGTAATATAGGCGGCATATCGCCAGGCACTTGCGAGCTCATCAACCTCTTTCACTCCTCTGGCGAGGAGCGCACGATGGATAGTCGTCCCATAGAGATGCGCAACCATGTGATAGGTGCTGGTAGTGCAGAAGCTACCTTTGCTATCCCCGCCTACGGCAAATGCTACTACCAACACGCTTATGCACAATACGGCTGGCGCACACAAACCGCATTTGACCATACAGGTATATCGGGCATGTACGCCACCCCCTATTATACGGCACAATTGGATGGTGAGTTGCCTATGAAGGAGAACAAGGTACTGGATAAGTTGAACTACTACTTCGTGACACAAGGCAGAGGAGATATGTACTCTGAACTGCTATACAATCGCAACGAAGTGGCAGACCTACAGGCATATACAGCCGCCGTATATGGTACAAAGACCTTTGCGAACGGCGGAACGCTGGTGGCAGGTGTGAGTTGGGCATTGAGCGATGTGAAGCATGATACGCTGACGTTTGCTCGCAACCTATTGGACCATGATGGCGAGGCGTTTGACCCATGGTATGCAGACGGAGTGACAAACGAGGCGAGTGTGTCAGTGCTGTATGACCAACAACTATTGCCATGGTTGCGTGTGCATGCGGAAGGGTACAACTCGTTCGTACATTTCAGTCCGACTACTACCACATGGAGCAATGATGTGTATATGCAGAGCATTGCAGACAAGGCGCGCACGCCATTATACACCTACCATTGGCAGTCATCGGCTTATGGAGCAGGATTGTTGGAGAATGAAGCCATGGTCGTGGCTGAACACAAGTTGGCCCGTGGGCTGCGCATGCAAGCGCATGTGGGTGTATCGTTAGATGGAATACTGCTGCGCGGGAAGTCAGTCGTTAGTCCCAACTGGTTGGCGAAGTTCGCATTGGATTGGAAGCCCAATCACTGGTTTCAGATGGGGTTGAACCTCTCGCATAACCGCATGAACTACACCATGAACGAGGTGCAATACTTGAGCAACGACTATCTGAACGGCGACATTCGCTACGCCGATGGCACACTGCTCGCCACGACAGGTGGCAAGTACCACGCCATAGACAAGGGGCTATGGGCACACCAACCATCGTATGCCGTGGTGGATATACCTATTCGCTTTACGTTTGGCAAGCAATCGCGTCATCAGTTCTCGCTATTGTCCAGCATTCGCAAGTACTACAACATGTGGTTCACCGACTACAGCAACGGACTGGAGGCGAACATGGTAGAGCAAAATGGTTTGTACTACTGGCGCGAAGGCGAGAAACATTATATCGTGGGCATTCAACCGATGGACCTAATGAGTAGCACAGTAGGTGGACGTACACCCTATTATATGTCAAATGTAGCCAAGTACTCCTATACAGGTAAAAAAGTCTTTGTGAGTCTATCATGGCAGAGTTATCTGATGGCAGGATTGTCCACTATAGGCAATGGGCCGCTACACAACAACATAGGTGTATTGGGCGAATCAAGCGCTAATCCGAATGCCTATAAAGTGTATAGTTACAGCAACAGTTTGCCCTACCAAGGCAACTGCCGTTTGAATCAAGACAAGTCGTTTATCCTGCGTCTGCAAGTGACATACAATCCCTGCAAATACTTCTCCATCAGTCTGAATGGTAAGTTCAAAGACGGCCAACCTTTTGCTACATTTGTAGCAGAACCCATGACCATCGGTAGTCATACGCAGGTGGCATTGTGTGGCAACGATGCAAAGGGAATCAATATGGCTAATGGCGCGTTTGGCAAGCGCGAAGATGCGTTCTTCAACTTTGACTTGCGCATGACAGGTCGTTGGTGGATCAAGCAAGTGCCATTTCAACTGGATGTGACCTGCTATAATATCTACGATTTTGGAACAGCGTTGACAGAATATGTATTTGATGGATATGACCACCCTACCTATCCCTATTGGACAAATGACAGGGGCATAGCCACCATGCAGGATAGTCGTACCTCTATGTCACTGTGTATCCCTCGCGGGTTGTTGGTTTCCTTGCGCATCGGCTTGGAGGCGGATAAGAACCATCCACACACACCATAAAGCAATACCATCAAAACGGCCGAACATACAGTCTGTTAGCATATTGAGCGCGTAAAGTGTGAGTAACATCATCGCAGTTTTACGCGCTCTTTTTGTATTAAAAAATGGAATACTAGACCATGCTAGTAGGAAGAAAAGTAAACCAGGTATGCCTAATTCTATCCATTCTTCTAGATATTGATTGTGAGAGTTTAATAACGTATATTGATTGAATCCATGTTCTTTATATTTATGTTGGAGATATTCAAAACTTTGCCCTGCACCTAAACCAAATAGTGAATAGTCTTTAGGGGAATCCAATGCTATTCCCCATATATTAAGGCGTACATTATGATCATGAACTGTTTCACGAATAGACAGCAAATCTGTGTAATCAAACTCTTGCATACGAGGATGTTGACTCAAAGCGAATAATCCTATGCCACACGCAAATAATACAAAAGCTATTTTGTATCGTATACGACGAATAGGTAGTTTATATAATAGCCATACGGTCAGTAATGCAAATCCTGATAGTATGGATGCTCGTGAACCAGTTGCTAATATGAGTGCAAGCATACTTGTGAGACCAACAATAATGATAATCCATCCTTTTATAGCACCATATTTGCATAATAAATCTTTGCGTAAGTATAGTAGTGCCATCATTCCCATCATCTGGGTGCTACACAAAAATAGTCGGTGTTTCATGTAAGATACTTTACCTGCAAAAAACTCTATAGGAAGTTCTTGGAGTGCATAAATACCAATCTCATGATTAAAAAACTTAACATTGAATACCCAATATAAGGTAAAAGCATATACTCCAGCAGCTGCTACGCATGATATAGCTAATACTTTGCAAATTTGTTTCCAATCATAGTGCTTGTTAACACCCCAAATGCCAACAGGAACTAATAATCCAAATGCCATATATCGCTCTAACTGCCAGCGATAGGCATCCATATCCTCTGCCCAAAGTCCCGAGACAACTTTCCATAGGTACCAAGCCCCAAATAGCAAGAACGGAATCATCTTGCGCCAATCTTGGATATTGCTTTTTTGGCAGAAACGCCCTTCTAACAACCACGTGAATAGCCATAAGACACAGGTATAGCGCAAGAAAATTTGCGGAAATGGTAGTAGTGCAACAAAGAGCAAGAAGAACATATAATTCACTTGCCCAACGAAAGAAGTGTATTTGTGCAACAGATTATTCATAGAGATTGGTGATTCCTTGTTTGATATGTTTCTTCCAACGGTGTGAAATGATATATTGTACGACATAGTCCTTATCCAAATCTAAGGATTGCGCAAAGGCAGTACCCATGATCTCCAATGCCTCCCTATCGATATTGAGCCGCTCAAAGAGTTGTAAGCCCCGCTCAAGAGGAGCACGATGGCAGAAGCGGATACGATTGAGGTCAATCAACTGAATCTTGCTACCATCGGCACTAAACAATATGTTTCCACCCGAATAATCTTGGTGGAAGACGCCTCGCTGGTATAACCGTGCCGTGAACTGCCCTATGGCGTGCAAGATTTGTGTACGATTAGGGAAAGAAGGATTGTGAATCAAATCGTTGAAGGCATAGGGACATTCTGACCGCTGGCAGACATACCAACTCTGCCGTAAAATGCCGCAGTACTTGACTTCTCTATACGCGACAGGAGTAGGTGTCAAGTCACCCAGACGCTGCGCAAATTCGTATGAACGTTGCGCCTTGGAGGGGCAGAGCCAACCATAGATGATTCCGCGCCAGAGAGATGGGGTAGCAAACTGCTTGGAGATACAACCATCGTGGCGGCGCAGCGTGTTGCGTTTGCTATGGATAATCTCGCCCTTGTCCCAGTCAGCATAGTTGCCCACCGTCTTTTCGGAGCGGAAGAAATTGATGAAGCGCGACCAAGAACGATGGTAGTGTAGTGGGCCACCGAGATAGCGTTGCATATACGCAGGGTGGCGACGATTGATGGCATCAACAATGATTCGCTTCTTTCCTTTGGCAAGTGTACGACGTGAACCCGCTGTGATTCGGTAATAGAGCAACACTTCATTGAGTTGGTAGAACGAACCGCCCAACTCCATCATACTCAACCAGAAATCCCAATCTTCTCGATAAATCTCCTCCTCGCAATACCCTCCGCAGCGTTCCCAATCGGCTTTGCGGTAGAGGGCAGTAGCAGGAATCATATTCTTGCGTGCCAGCAAGGCATGTGAGAAGGGCGGGAGTTTCCACTCCTTATCCACAGCACCAAACATCCAACAGCGGCACCCTACCACACGTATATCATCATTATTCTCAATGACTTGTACTGCTTTCTCAATGAGCGTATTGGCTATCTTGTCATCGGCATCGACGGGCAGAATGTATTGCCCCTGAGCATGGCGTATAGCATTATTACGTGCCACCGAGACACCTTGGTTGGGCTGCGAGATGACGCGGCATTCGGAGTGCAGAGCACAGAAGTCTTGCGCTATCTGGAGGCTATCGTCCTTGCTACCATCATCCACCATGACGACCTCCATGGGGCGGTAAGTCGATGCCACAATGCTATCCAGCGTCTCTCTGAGATAAGGCGCTGCATTATATATAGGTACTATGACACTAACCAATGGTCTCATATACGGTCTTTCTTAAGGGTAAACTTGCGCCAATAGTACAAGAGCGGATTGGTATATTTGAGTCGTTTCCATGGGCGCGAGGAGTGTGGAAGGTGTAAAACGGGATTGCCTAACATAAGCATATTGCGTAGCCCCAAGGTCAGCGACCAATGCGAGATAGTGACATCATACCAGTTCTTGGTAGGGTCAAGGAGTTGGAAGTCTGCCTTATGCAGAAGTTCGTTGGTTAATAAGGTACAGCAGAAAGAGAAACGCTTATTGGTGACAATGGTTTTCTTGGTCATAAAGCGATAGGGTATGCGGCGGAGATAATGGTAAGGGAAATTATATTCTCCCTGCTCATCTTCTGTCACCGCAGCTACCATGCCTACACTCTGTTGCACCTCCGCCAACATACGGGAGAGCGTATCCGACTGGATAATCACATCGCTCTCTATGATCACGAGGTGTTGGTTGTCGCGCAATGCTTGCTGTTGTGCGTGTTGCAGTACCAATCGGTAGTTGGGCGAGGGATGGTCGGTCAGTTCGGCGATATGCACTACTGTTATCCCCAATTCGCTGGCTAAGGCATCTAAGCGCACTGCGTTTGCAGACAATGAGTTATCATCATAGATGCAAAGAGTATGCCCACTATTCACGATGGCGCGAATCGCTCGCTCGGCTATCTCAAGGGAGTCCTTGACGGGCATAATGATATGTAGGTTCTCGTTTACCATTGTGTGATGATACCCTGTTTGCGGATGGTGAACATAGCGCCAAACTGATTGCCAAATTGTGTGCCAAAGTCGCCTGCCAAAGCGAGACTAAAGTCCAGTCCCCAGGCTTTTTCGATATGCTTGGTAACTTCCAAGAGAGCAGAGGTATTGGTAGACAAGAGTGCTTTAGACGTATTATCATTGCCGAAATTGCGCACATGGGAGCATAAGAGGCGGTATTGGAATCCATATATATCACCCCGCAAGCCGATATGGTGTACACGTACCCGGCTATTCAGAGTATATATGGTGCCATTGGTGTTGTAGTACGGGGAAGTGATAAAAGGAGTACCCATGGAGCGATAGAAGTAGTTCCAACCATTCTGAAAAACGCTGTTGCGGTAGTACGAATCGTTGGCTCCGTAGCACAAGCCATCGCGATCATGCCAAGGACCTGACTGGTCGGTGGTATTCATATATTCGTATGTCAATCCCTCTATCCAGCGCCACTGCGTTTGCTGGAACGAGATACCCCATATACCATCTGGAAGGTTCTGTCCCAAACCAATAAACGCAAAGTTATCATCGAAGAAGTTTTGCCAATAAGCCGTTATATTCCAACCATTACCTTTGGCAGTAAGAGCAAGTTGCTGACTGCCGACATGATTACCTTGCGCATTATTCTGGTCATTGGCCATGGTTCCTCCTCCCTTAGCCACCAAGACGTTTAGGAACGAGCGAAAGTCACTACCCACATCCCCATACACAGGAGAGATACCTCCCCACTCTGCGGCGTGGTGGAACTCATAGCTCAGATTCACAGGCAGTTGACCACCAAAACGCAGTCCGAGGAACTTATGGTGCAAGTAGCCACCTTGTATATAGACATTATCCGCCATCCATGCATGCGTCAGCCCACCTTTGATCTCCATATAACCATAACAGCCGGGGAAGGGGATGTATTGCTCTATACCTATCGTCACGCGAGGCACGGGCTGACTATTACCCGAGAAGATCATGCTTCCGCTGGATAATAGCGGATCAACGCTCTCATAGACAATGGGTTGGATACCCGCCGTAATATCTATACAGTACAGGCGCAGATGCGCGTATAAGCGATTGAAGTATCCTGTCCAACGTTGCTGGTAAGGGGCAAAAGGCGCAGGGGAAAGGCTCTGTACGCGCCCCGTAAGTTGCAAAGCAAAATCATAGTCAAACCATCGCTGTGGCTGTGTGGCAGGTTTATAAATACCCGCTGACAGATTCGCGCTATAGGGTGAAGCGGAGATATTGCCATGGCGATTGCTCTGAATCCAGAATGGAGCATATTGCCCCGAGGAAGCCACGCCCAGCAGTTCTGCACTATAGTATAGTGTGTCTCCTTGGAGAGGATCGTGCGTCAAGCCTAATGGCCACCATGCCCAGTCTTGTGCCCAAGCGCCAAGGACGAACAGGTGAATCAACATAATATATAGTAGTCTCTTACTTCTCATAGATACAATACATGTTGCTACAAATCTGTATATCCTCGTTCTCGCCCAAGCCTACATAAATACGTTTGCCAACGCTGAATGCCAAGTGGTTCATTCGTCCTCCATGGGGTAGGTCGCCCACATGGCGCCAGGTGTCGGTCTGCGGATCATATTGCTGTATGTCATGCAGCACCTGTCCGTCAGTATTGACACCTCCGAAGTGCATGCCACCGATGACATATACATAGTTGTCCGTTGCCGCACATGCGGCTATGGTGCGTGTAACGCCTGGTACGTTACGGCGCTTATGCCATTGTCCTTGTGGGTCAAACTCCCCCCACCAGTTCAAACTATATGCACGAAAACCAGTGCCCGCAAAGTGGCGTGATTGGCAGGTAGTGCCTACTCCACCGAAACTACGCATAGGGAAAGTGAAGGCTTTGCGGTCTAAATGCACATCTATAAAGCTCCACGTGTCTGTCTCTATGTCATAGCGATACATGTCACGCTCGTATGTCCAACAAAAGCCATAGCCCACATACAGTTCGCCATCGCCAATCATACTGACAGCTCTGGCAGTGGTGTTAGCAGGATAATCGCTCAACTGCTGCCAAGTATCTGTATTGGGTTCGTAGCACCACCAGTCCTTCAGATATCCTGTGGAAGTGGTATATCTTCCATTGAAGCCCAATCCTATATATACCCTATCGTCATAAACACATGCCGTAGCATTCACTCTACCTACTAAGGGGGTAGTACCTACCCTACTCCACTCATCCTGCTGAGGGTCATAGCACCAAAGGTCGTTGAGGTAGTTGTCCGCACTATCTCTGCCCGCGAAGACATACGCTATGTCATCCACCACAAAACTGACAGCTGAAGCGCGAGGAGAAGGTATAGAAGCACAGGTTACAATCTGATATTGTATATCTGGCTGAGAGGGTTCACAAGCTATCAGTAGCATTGTGAGAATCGCTACTATCCAATATTGTAATGCTAAGCGAAGCATGCTTTATTCCGTGACTTTGGTTTTCTTCTTCAACTCGAAATCGCGACCGAGGTAGTTCTTGCGAACGACTGGGTTGGCTGCCAGTTCCTCAGGAGTACCATGAAAGAGGATTTTGCCTTCGAACAAGAGGTACGCGCGGTCAGTAATCATGAGAGTCTCATCCACGTTGTGGTCGGTAATGAGAATACCAATGTTCTTATCTTTCAGTCGCCATACTACATCCTGAATCTCTTGCACAGCAATAGGGTCTACACCTGCAAATGGCTCATCAAGCATCACAAACTTTGGTTCTATCGCCAAGCAGCGCGCAATCTCGGTACGGCGACGTTCACCTCCCGAAAGGCGGTCGCCAATGTTCTGGCGGACATGCCCGAGGTTGAACTCCTTAATGAGTTGCTCCAGCTTCTCCTGCTGATACTCTTTGCTGAAATTGGTCATCTCCAACACCGAACGGATATTATCCTCCACAGTCATCTTGCGGAACACACTTGCCTCTTGGGGCAGATAGCCAATACCCAATTTAGCACGCTGATACATAGGCATGTTAGAAATGTCCAAATCGTTGAGGAATATTTTTCCACTATTGGGTAAGACCAAACCTGTCGTCATGTAAAAAGTGGTCGTTTTGCCCGCCCCGTTAGGACCTAACAAGCCCACAATCTCACCTTGCTCCAGGTGAATACTGACATCATTGACGACAGTGCGCTTGCCGTACTTCTTGTATAAATGTTCTGTTCTCAGTTTATCCATATTCTTTCCTTTCGCCTCTAACCTTTCACCTCTATACTCACAGGGCAATGGTCGGAATGTACTACTTCAGCGAGAATTTTTGCCTCTGTGACGCGGTCTTTCATGGGTTCGCTCACCCAATGGTAGTCAATACGCCAACCTACATTTCTGGCGCGAGAGCCAGCGCGGAAACTCCACCAACTATACTTCTCTGCACTCTGGTCAAACATGCGGAACGTGTCCACCATGCCACTGGCTTCCCAACGATCCAACCATGCACGCTCTTCGGGCAAGAAACCACTCACGCCGACTTGGCGTTTCCAATTATTAATGTCAATGGGTTTGTGCGCGATATTGTAATCACCGCAGACTACGATATTGGGACGCTCTTTGCGCAGCTCGTTAATCCACGCCAAGAAGTCCGCCAAGAAGTCCATCTTGTATTCGTATTTAGGACCTTCTGCTTCGCCCGACGGGATATAGACGCATATAACCGTCACGTCGCCATAGTCGGCACGAATGACACGACCTTGGCAGTCGTATTTGGGATTCCCCATACCCACGACTACACGGTCGGGCTGAATGCGTGTAAAAATGGCTACTCCCGAGTAACCTTTTTTCTCTGCGGAGTGGATATAACTCTGATAACCCAATTCTTGCATGGTCATCACATCTATTTGGTCGGGCTGTGCTTTGCTCTCTTGGATACAAAACACATCGGGTTGCTCCACAGCCAACCAGTCGAAGAGCCCCTTGCTTATGGCACTGCGAATGCCATTTAAATTATAGGAGATAATCTTCATTATTAACGAATGATTTTGTAACTACCTGCAGCATTTACTACAATGTAGGTGCCATTGGGCAAGTCTTCTATATTTGTCGTTGCCTGTTTTTGTCCTAATACATTGTATATGGCCAATATAGCAGTATTGTTATCCACATTTTCGACAGCCGTTCCTACTGCTCCGCCCTTATATTTGAAGGATATTACACCGTCATTTTCGGTTATTTCTTCTATAGCGTGATTTTCAATCTTAGTATATTCTGTTGCACCAGCAGGGAAGAGGTCTTTGGCTTTTCCCCAATAGCCATTGCTATCATATTCAGGTGCCTTCCCGTCTGCCTCTATCAAATCCACTCCCATTTTCGTAGCAGTATTATTAACGGTGTTGTTGTACCATTTATTGTAATTATATTGTATCTTAGTGAGCATCAATCCATGTCCTGGCAGATACTCATCCCAACCCGTCTGTTGGCGGTTTTCTAACATGTAGAACGTTGTTGGGTTAGGGTCATTGCCAATAAGATTGTGTTCATCAGTAGAGGAAATCAGCAATGCTTCGTTGTTGTTCTTCAAATCCTCTAAAACCACATTCTCGGGCTCCGTAATTAATCGTGGTGTCAGCCATCCCATAAAGAAACGCTCGTATGCTGAGTAGGTGGGAGGGGTGTTGCCATCGTTGTTGTATGGTCCATAATCCAATATGGACCATTGTCCCAATGTTTTATGGTATCCTGTGTTGGTTGTTTCATACAAATCAGGTAAACCCAAAACATGGCTAAATTCATGGCAGAACGTACCAATACCTGTATGGTGCTTGGTATAATTATCCATCTCATTGCTACATGCGTAGCGATATATTTTGGTATTATCCAAACTTAAGTACTGTAATACATAGTATTGGTGAGGCCAAATAGTGTTGGCTCCACCACCATCTGCTTCACCTAAACCTGCGTACATAACATAGACAAAATCTACAACTCCATCCTTATCATTGTCATATAACGAAAAATCCACACTATCATCAACCAATCTACATGCTTCCACAATCATTGCTTCAGGATTTTTGTCACCATATGAATTATTTCCACCATAATATGCCATGTTTTGACTCACAGTCACAGGACCAACTACATCAAATTGTGGATTATACAGTCCTTCGGAAGAATCGTAAAAATATTTTCGTGCTGAGCCTTCCGAATTGACATAGTATGTTCTCATACCGTACTTATAGGAGTATGAGCGTGTATAATTTTCTCCCGTGAGCATGCTATCCATTTCGGCTTTGCTGGTTTCGAAGGCTACATCTTGGAAATTAACCAAGATAATCAATCCGCGAGGAGCGATATTTAGTGGTGTTTCTCGGTATTCCACACGTCTTGGTGAAGCCATTCGTTTTGCTTTAATATCTTCTGGATTCAATGCTTCGGTTACTTGATAAAAACCATCTTCATCTAAACGAAGCCACTCGCCTTTCTCATTGGTCATCCAATGAAAATGCTCATCACCGTGCTGATACACAGTTAGTTCACTGCCGTCTGGTTGTGTCACAACCAAACCACCCTTGCGTGCAGGAACAGCCCAAAGGGTACCTACTATAGCAGATAATACTACTAATAATCCAATTTTTCTCATATCTATTTTTTCTTTTTATTTCTTACTTTCTTGCATGTAGGAATAATCTGCCCGTTTTTCTTCTTTTTAGCATAGCAGATATATCCCTTCTTATTCTCGACAACCAGCGTTTTACCATCCTCCAGGGTCATCCAATGCTGGCGTTCGTCGCCATGTAGGCGTACACGAATGGTGTCGCCGTTGGGTTGAATGCGCTCTATCACGCCTGGACGAGCAGGCACACGTGCAGGTTTCTGTTGTGCAAAAAGCGTCACAGAAATCAGCAACAAGAGTATGTAAATCAATCTTTTATCCATTTGCTTGTTTGATTTTCTTAAACAATTCGCTTGCGAATACAAAGTCGTTGAGAGCCTCGTTATCTGCATGAAAAATATCGTGTCGGCTACCCTGCCACTCCTTTATGCCATTGCGCAGGAAGACAATATTATCGCCAATCTCCATAATAGAGTTCATGTCGTGGCTATTGACAATGGTGCAAATGCCATATTCTTGCGTTATGTCTTGTATCAGTTGGTCAATGACGAGACTGGTCTTAGGATCCAGTCCCGAGTTGGGTTCGTCACAGAAGAGGTAACGAGGATTGAGAGCAATGGCTCGGGCAATAGCTACGCGTTTTTGCATGCCGCCACTAATCTCGCTGGGCATGAGTCCAAACGCGCGTTCGGGCATGTTCACTCGTTCCAAGCAGAAGCGTGCACGCTCCACCATATCCTTTCTGGACATATCTGAGAACATCTCCAGCGGATACATCACGTTCTCCTGAACAGTCATACTGTCAAACAGCGCAGAGCCCTGAAAGAGCATACCCACCTCGCGGTGCAACATACGTATCTCCTTCTCACTCATGCCTGCCAAGTTTTGCTGACCATTTCGTGTGTCGAAAATAATCTCGCCACCATCTATCTGGTGCAGTCCAATCATGGATTTCATCAAGACGGTCTTTCCCGAGCCCGACTGACCAATAATCATATTCACCTTGCCGTCCTCAAAGTTCGCAGTAATGTGGTTCAGCACCACATTTCCGTCAAAACTCTTTACGACATCCTGTACTTGTATCATAGTTAGTTGAGCATGAGGTTAGTTAATACAACATCGAGTAGAAGAATTACTATGCTGCTGTTTACCACAGCTTTTGTACTCGCCTTACCTACTTCCAGCGCGCCGCCGCGTGCGTAGTATCCGTAGTATGAAGCCATACTGGCTATCACAAACGCGAAGACCACAGTCTTGATAAACGAGTACCACACATAGAATGGTATGAAGGCGTACTGAATACCCAACAAATACTCCGAAATAGGCAATACATTTGTTATAGCACTAATGCCATAACCGCCCAACAAGCCCATGAACATGGAAAGGGTAACGAGTAGTGGCATCATCACCATGAAAGCCACTATCTTTGGCAAAATCAAGTAGTTAGCCGAATTGACGCCCATGATCTCCATGGCATCAATCTGCTCTGTGATACGCATGGTGCCAATCTCGGAAGCAATATTGCTACCCACTTTGCCTGCTAATAGCAAACAAAGTATCGTGCTTGAAAACTCCAGCAGAATACAGTCGCGTGTGACGAGACCTGTGGAGTAAGCAGGTAGCAGAGGGTTCTCTGTATTCAATTTGGTTTGCAAAGTCATGATTGCACCCATAAATACGCTGACAATCAGAGTTATGAGGATAGACTCCAAGCCCTGTTTGCCCATCTCTTTGCTCATTTGTCGCCAAAACATACGCCAGCGGTCTGGCACGCGAAATACGCGTCCCATGAGAAGAAAGTATTGTCCTATTTTTTCTATTCCGTTCATAGTTCCTTACGGGGCTTTGTGCCCATTTCTCCAAAATCGCGACAAAGTTACGATTTTTTTCTGAGATATGCAAGATAATACAAAAAATTGTATTATAATTATGTTCTTTTTACTTGTTTCGCAAATACTATGCCGTGTTTGCTCAGGATGATGATTCATCTTATTCCCCAAAACAAAAAAGCTGCCTTTCGACAACTTTTTTGTGTGAGGGTATGTGGTGAGCGTTAAAAATTATACGCTAAGCCTATGCCATTAGTGGTGGGCTGTATGCTCCAGTAGTTTTGCGCGGTGGGAGATTCTGATAGTGAGATATTGTAGGCAGCGATACTCTCTCGCATGCGCTTTTTACCTACGCAGATCAAAGGGACGCCAGTAATCTCAAGTGCTAATGCCCCAGTTACCATTGGAACTCCAATAAGCAAAATAGCCAACATGGGACCCATAGTTGGGCGTTCAGGGTCCGGACGGTATCCTAGCATGGGAGCAAAGAAGGCTATTGTGGCAGCATCTAATGCCAAACCAGTTCCGACCAAACTCCAACCTGTGGTGTACATACGCAAGCCGCTACGATATCGCTTGTATAGATCTTGTTCCGCATTTAATTTGAGGATTGTTTGGCAATCTCTTTTGGAGACACGCTCACCGTTGTAATAAATCTTACCTTTCTCATAAGAAAGCGATGTGGCTGCTGGATATGGAAGTTGCACCTCTTGTGCCAATGTGCCCGTTGCAATAAACAGTAGCAACAAGGTAAATAATACAATGCTTTTCATGGTAATAAGTGTTTTTGTTTTGGGTGCAAAGTTACACAATTATTTTGATATAACCAAATACTTTGGTGATTTTGGCTCAAAATACGGTTGAAGATAGAATATAAGTTTAATTTTTCTCTTGTACTTCAGAGATTGTGTTGAAAACGCTGTTATTTGTTATACTCACGGCTATTGGCATTTTGTTTTTGCGAGAAATGATACAAACATCTTTAGGGTCGGTAATCAAAGACAAATGTTTGCCACATTCTTTGCACCTGAAAAGCCCCAAATTACCAAAGTATCCACCTGCTCCTGCAATACGAATAGTCTGTTGGATACCATGTGGATAATGCTCAATTTTCTCGATTTCATCGGCAGGAATATTGATTCTCCATGCGAGAAGGTGAATGTTGATAGCCTCCTGTGTAACAGTTAGTTTGCGTGGGATGAGCACCATACAACTGAGTAGGGCAATGGCAACGATCACGAATGTGACCAATAGCATCACTTGCTTGGTTGTGTACCATTGATAAGCCATATAACCCATTGTGGCGAGGATAATGATGCTGGCAATAATAGTCACAGACTTGATAGCTGGACTCAATGGAAGGAAGACGGTGGTTTGCATAGTAGTATAATTTTGTGTTAGAAAGATGCTGCAAAGGTACTGCTTTTTTTGCGAATATGCAAGCCTTATGTGCATTTGCACACGCGGCAGAGGTGAGTGCGCGTGATAATCAGCGGATTAGAGGGCGGATTGTACACGGGGGAGATATGCATTTAGCGACTATAACTCCTGCCCCATTGCGTTATAGATCTTGCCATCGCGGAGGATGAAGAGTTGATTGTCGCGGATAATCTTTTGGCAATTGGTCATTGGCAATTGGATGTCGGATACACTTGTTGGAGTGCCTAATGTTGTAAATTCGCCCGAATAGGTAGTAATAGGTTGGTTTTCTGCATCTTTGGTTGTGATGCTGTAAGTGTATTGTGTGGCTTCGGTCAAACCAGTAACGGTGAAGCGATAGCCATTGCCTGCTTGTTCTGCGTATTGCGCTGGGTGATTGCCATTACGACCTGGAGTAAAAGCAATATTGAGCAACTGACCATTGGTATTGAAAGTCAAGGTACAGAATACCTCGTCGCCTTTCCTAATGACAATAATATATGTGTCAGCTTCCGTGTGCGTAGGCCATGTGATAGAAACCGAATTGGTGGAAGGCACAATAATGACACTATCCGTGACTACATTCCCATTTTCTGCACCAATACACTCAATCTGCTTGAAATTACCCCAAACTATATCCGAATAATATGCCCGATAATTTTCACAGGACACATGTACAATGGCATTGTAGTTTGTGAATGTGGATTCAAATGCTTTGGGTGGATTGGTTGCGTAACAATATATATCGTAGAGTTTTGTGGTATATTCACCACCAAACGCTTGTTCTCCAATTTCTTTGACTCCTGTGCCTAATGTTACCTTTGTAAGTGACTGGCAATCAGCAAAAGCTGCACCTGAAATATGGGTGACGCTATTGGGAATAGTCACCGATTCAAGAGCAAGGCACATATGGAATGCTGCTTTTTCAATAGTCGTTACGCTATTAGGAATCGTAAGCGAGGTCATAGAAGCACACGCAAGGAAAGCTTGCTCGCCAATGCTTGTTACATTCTCAGGAATCGTGATGGAAGGGATTGCAATACAAAGGGCAAAAGTATGTGGTTCTATTCGCGTTATACCATTGGGAATGTTGATTGAGGTAAGGTAGATACAACTATGAAAAGCACCTTCACCAATACTTGTAACACTATTAGGAATGACAACAGAAATGAGAGATTCACAGTTACAACTTGCCAAAGCATACTTTCCTATATATGTTACGCTTTCGGGAATCGTGAGTGAGGCAAGGGTTTCGCACTCCCAAAAAGCATAGTCCCCAATACCTGTGACAACATAAGTAGTGTCATTATGTACTACAGAAGAGGGGATGTTGGCGGTGGTAAGATTGGGATAGTTGTTAGATGCGACTTTGCCAATCTCATTGGCTACTTCAACGGTATAAGGAGCCGTTTGGCTTGTGATATTGTAACACAAATCACCCACTCGGAAATCATACGCCCAAAGGGTAGTATTGGCGAATAGTAACAAGAAAAGAGGGAATAATTTTCGCATTGTTGTTTGATTTAAGTTTCCTGTTTTCAAAGAATCAAGTTTGGAATGATAACGCTATATCAACTATGTCGGGCAACGGTATCGTTGCGGGATTAACTATAAACTATGAGTGATGAGTAATTTGTTAGCTCAGAAAATCCGTTATCACGAATAGCAGCATAGATTGATTTGATGCTTATTGGTGATGCGCTATTCAATAGTTCTTTTGACATGATTTTCTTTGCCATTTACAATTCCGCTCGCAAAGATACGCTTTTTTTTCGAAACATGCAAACTTTTTGGATTGTATTCCGAAAATTCGTTTATTTTTTTTGGATTAGCACAATAAATAAGGACTCTTGTGGGCTTTCGGTGGCTTTTAGGTTGCTCTCAAGTTTCCTACAGGCTATGTGACCATTTCGGGACCACTGTAGGAGATCTGTGGGAGATTGGTGGGCTTTCTGTGGGGATTCAGATTTATAAGCACATTTAGGAAATAGACAACGAGCCGACAGTTTCTGCTCGTTTGTTATTTAGTAAATTATTTCTAAAGTTGTTGATATAAGCTCTCTACCTGCTCTGCAATATTCTTCCATGAATACGCATGAGCTAATTGCTTTGCGTGTGCGGAAAATGCATTATACACCTGCTGATTATCTAGTAACTTAGCCATCATTTCTGCCATAGCAAGAATGTCACCATATTGACATAGTAAACCACTTTTAGCGTTCTCCACCACATATGGCACACCACCTACATGCGTTGCTACTACAGGTAAACCAACCGCCATTGCCTCTGCAAAAACAATTCCTTGTGATTCCTCTTGGCTGTGTAATGCAAATATTTTTGCCTGTTGGTAGAGAGCAAATATATCTTGTTGAGGCAGATTAGTATAAACAGAAATGTGCTCTTTATAAGGAGATTGTAAAATATACTGAACGAGTCGTTGATGATATTTTTTGTCTGCTAATGAGCCTGCTATAACTAATTGAGCAGAAGGATTCGTAGAACAAAGTTGTTCAAAAGCCTGCAATAAACACATGTGACCTTTCCGTTCGGAAATTGCACCTACAGACAGAATCAAATTATCTGCTGGGATTCTGTTTAGTGATAAATACACTTCATTTATACCTTGAGGTATAACATGCATTTCAGGAAGACTTTTAATTTTCCTTTTTGCGTATAATGATTCTATTTGCTTTGCTACATATTCAGTATCGACAATAATTCTTTCGGTATGAGAAAGTGTATCGAACTCTACTTTACTTTGGTGAATATATTGGTATATGTGTTTAATTGATATTTTTTTGCGTAATTGATTGGCTTTTTCTATATGCAACAAACCATGTACTGTTAGTAACACTTTGAAACCATACTCTTTTAATGCTTGGTAGATTATAGAACTAATCTCTCCTGTACCATGTACATGTACCACATCAGGATGTAAAGCTATAATATCACGGAGTATTTCATTTACGCGTTGAATGGCATCAATATTGTGTTTTCCAGGATTAGCATACCGATGAATACATAGATTTCCTTGGCGACATCCCGTGTCTTTTCCTCCTATGCGAGGTAAATCAAACACATCCACTACATTGTTGATTGACAATTTATTAGATAGTCCAAATACGGATGATTCAACACCACCTTTGATACAATCAGCGACTAAGGGATATGGTCCAACTTGAATGATGTTCATACTTTTTTCAATTACTTGTTAATGACTTCAATGAAAATAGCACACAAAAAAGCGGGACTGCACTGTTGCTGTTCCGCATTTCGAGGCCCTGGAATTGCCCTTAACTCTGAACAAGCAACACCGAAGCCCACGCCGATATGTACGCACACATACACACCCTCATGGTGCGTATGGAGATGGATATACATATCCCGAGGACATCAAAATGCTGCAATGTCTTGGAGTTATTTAGAATTTTCCAGGTTCCGAAATGCCAAGAACATAGCGCGTTATGACGCCTTTATTATGTCTGCAACCATCCCACCCAAAAGACATAATCCCAAGGCGTGGGCTGAATTACGAGTGCAAAGGTAATGAATTATTTTGAATTGTGCAAATAAAAATGCCATTTATGCGATTTTTGCATAAATGGCAATATGTTTTGTTGCTTATAACGCTATATCAACTATGTCAGGCAACGGTATCGTTGCGGATTAACTATAAATTATGAGTGATGAGTGATTTTATGGGGTTAGTTATTTTATTTTCTAATAAACTTTACAATGCAATCAATACAAATGATTTTCCTGAGCTAACTTGGCTTGCTGAAGCATTTGCACTTGCTTCAATGGCTTCTTGTTGTAGTTTGAGATTCTGTTTTTTTACAGCCTCATGAAATAATAAAATCCATCCTATTCCTAACACAATGAGTGCCAATCCTCCAGGGAGGCAAAAGCATCCTCCTACGATAGCCATAGCACCGAAAGAGTAAATTATTGCGGAAACACATCCGTTGTATTTTTGTTTTTTCTGTACCACAACTATTTATGTTAGTCATTTCGTACAATTTCCCAGTGACCTTCTTTGCGACCTCCGATGCGTGAGAGGATGCCTTGCGTTTGGAGTTTTTTTTACAGCCATTCGATACCTTTGGTTGTTATTCCAGTCAAGATGGCGAGTTCGTTAATAGTTATTGTCGGATTTTCTTTGATTGCATTGAGAATGTTTTCCCTAGTCTTTTCCCTAGTCTTTCCCCTAGTTTTTTCCGAACTTTTTTCACAGTAATCGTGTAAGAAATGAAGGTTAACCATTTTAGGATTTTAGTCAACTGTTTTTGGGAATGAAGACAACTTTTTCGGGAATCAAGTCAACCTTTTTAGGACTCAATCTTAAGAAAAGTGCTTTTTTTGTCATATGGTCTTCTCTCGGAGTTCTCTCGGTCGTCGGTCGGTTGTCGGTCGGTAGAATAGGGCAAGGTATAAGAGAAGGAAAAGAGAAGGCAATCTTAATAAAAGTGATAGTGTAGGGTGTAAGGTGGAAAGTGTAAGGTGTAAAGGCGGAGATTATATCTTCATCCTGTCCCGTCCTGAAAAAGGTTTACACATAAAACAATAAAAATGTGTCAAATATTAAGATTTAGTGTTATGTGTAAACAGGAAAAATTATTGTCAAATCGCAGAAGAAAGATTTACTCATTACCAGAAAAGCAGCAGATGAT
>JAZNMH010000033.1:0-31887 GCA_045579505.1 Paludibacteraceae bacterium | reverse complement strand
CATGCGATACGGTAGCCTGTTCTTTGCTCAACTGCGGGCAAAGTCATACCCTCCATGCGTTGTTTAGACTCGCGAGTGAGGTTAATGCGCATCGTTTTCTTGTAGTTGCTCACAATTGCCTGCACACTGGTGTTGATTTGTGAAGCCATTTCCTCCAACGCAGCCGAGCGTGCCAGTTCTACAGCCATCTGTTGGTCGTAATCTTCGCCTATACCGCGACCGCGGCTAAGGGTGGCTGTTGTCAAGAGATCGCTACATGGCTCGCTGACCTCTACCTCTTGCGCTGCTTGTGCTTCTGCACGGGCTTTAGCGCGGGCTGCTGCCTCAGCGGCTTTTTCTTCTGCAACGCGTTTCGCATTGGCGATACTATCCATACGGATTTGGTGACGGAGGGCTGCTTCTTCAGCATCAAACTGCTGCTGTTGCTCCCATTTGGCTTTCTCGGCTGCTTTTCTCTCTTTGCGCGTTTGCGCAGTTGCAGGAACGGCTACGATAGCCAACGCCATAAGGGCGAGAAAAATGGTCTTTTTCATTGTTGTAGTGTTTTAGTAAGTTTGTATTTATGTTATTATCATTCAAACCGTTATACACATACAAAAAAGCGCGGAACTTGCCTTTTGCCAGTTCCACCTTTAGAGGCTCTCGCATTGCCCGAAACATTAGAACTGACAACGCGAAGCCCACGCCGAATATAAAATACTCCCGTGCTATTTCTTAGTTAAGGTACGCGTGTGCGCATACGTATATACGCAAACAATGTACCAAAATAGGCACAAGAGGGATATTTTATATCCCGTAGGGCATCTATCGTTGCTAAGTCCTGAACGTTTCTGAAACTTGCGAGATTTCTAAAGGTCAGAACAGAGCGCAATAAACGCCTTTTTAATATGTCTGCAAAACCCTCCGCCGATGCGCAGACATCCCTTCATTGGGTTTCGCGCTGCAAAGGTAATACATTTTTTTGAATTGAGCAAATAATAATCGTTTTTTAGGGCGATTTTTCTGGTGTAGAGTGTAGAGTGGAAGGTGTAAAGGCAAATAGTCAATCTTAAGAAACGGCACTTTTTGCAAGTTGACCGTCTCGGGGAGTTCTCTCGGAGTTCTCAGGGTCGTCGCTCGGTAAAATTGAGGAACGGATAGCGAAACGAAAAGAGAACGAATCTTAATAATTGATACTTTTAGCACTTTTTAAAACCACGAACAACGAATGATTCACAAACTACTCGTCTGCCATTTTGGCAGGCGGTTTTTGTATAAAATGGGCTTTGGTATATCTTTTGTACGTATCACATCAAACATCAATGTTAGATTACCTTGCCGCGGCAGGGAGTTGATTGCCGCGGAATGTTGTCTATGTTGTCTTTAATTAAAAATAACCATTGTCTTATTTTATAACTATGAATACAATGAACAACAAAACCGAAAACCTACAGCGTTTCGCTATTAACCTCTGCGAACGTGCCCAACAGGGCAAACTCGACCCCGTGATTGGTCGTGATGATGAGATCCGTCGTGTATTGCAAATCCTCTCACGCCGTACCAAGAACAATCCTATCCTCATTGGCGAGCCCGGTGTAGGTAAGACCGCTATTGTGGAGGGTTTGGCGCATCGTATCATTCGTGGCGATGTGCCTGAGAACCTCAAACGCAAACAGATATACTCCCTCGATATGGGTGCGCTCATTGCGGGTGCCAAGTACCAAGGCGAGTTTGAGGAACGCCTCAAAGGTGTTATTGCCGAAGTTACTAATGCAGCAGGCGAGATTATCCTTTTTATAGATGAGATACACACGCTCGTAGGCGCGGGCAAGAGTTCAGGCGCGATGGATGCTGCCAATATCCTCAAACCTGCCCTTGCGCGTGGCGACCTACGCGCTGTAGGTGCAACCACCCTCGATGAGTATCAGAAATATTTTGAGACAGATAAGGCTCTTGAACGCCGTTTCCAGATGGTCATGGTCAATGAACCCGATGAGGCTGCCACTATCTCCATTCTCCGCGGACTCAAAGAGCGCTACGAGACTCACCACAAAGTGCGTATCAAGGATGATGCCCTTATCGCTGCTGTTGCCCTATCCACGCGCTATATCACCGATCGTTTTCTGCCTGATAAGGCGATAGACTTGGTGGATGAAGCAGCAGCCAAATTGCGTCTGGAGGTGGATTCCAAGCCCGAAGAATTGGATAACCTCAATCGCCAAATTATGCAATTGCAAATCGAGCGCGAGGCCATTAAGCGCGAGCACGACAAAGCCAAACTGGCTACGATTGAAGAGCAACTGAGCAAACTCCAAGCGGAGGCCAAAGACATGAACGCGCGTTGGGAACAGGAGAAGGGCTATGTGGCGACTATCCAAAACGAAAAAGCCCATATTGAGCAGATGAAGCGCGAGGCGGAGATAGCCGAGCGAGAGGGCAACTACGAAAAAGTAGCCACCATCCGCTATGGCAAAATCCAGCAAGCCGAAGCCAATATCCGTGCTGCGCAAGAGGCATTGCATGCCATGCAAGGTGAGAGCCTGATCAAAGAAGAGGTGGATGAGGATGATATAGCCGAAGTAGTGGCTCGTTGGACAGGTATTCCTGTCACGAAGATGATGCAGTCCGAGCGCGACAAACTGCTGCACCTTGAGGAGGAACTGCACCGTCGCGTAGTGGGGCAAGATGAAGCTATACAGGCTGTCAGCGATGCTATCCGTCGCTCTCGTGCGGGCTTGCAAGACCCCAAACGTCCTATTGGTTCGTTCATTTTCCTCGGTACAACGGGTGTTGGTAAGACGGAACTTGCCAAAGCCCTCGCCGACTATCTGTTCGATGATGAGAACATGATGACCCGTATCGACATGTCGGAGTATCAGGAGAAGTTCGCTGCCACCCGACTGATTGGTGCGCCTCCGGGATATGTGGGCTATGACGAGGGTGGACAACTCACCGAGGCAATCCGTCGCAAGCCCTATAGCGTGGTGCTGTTTGATGAGATTGAGAAGGCGCACCCCGATGTGTTCAATGTGCTATTGCAGGTATTGGATGACGGCCGTCTGACCGACAATAAGGGGCGCACGGTAAATTTCAAGAACACCCTGATTATCTTCACATCGAACCTTGGTAGCCAACTCATTCGCGAGAATGAGGAGAAAGGCATTGACCACGAGACAACGAGCCAACAGGTCATGGATTTGCTTCGCCAGACTGTCCGTCCTGAGTTCCTTAATCGTATTGATGAGACGATTATGTTCACCCCACTGGATGAGGCGCAGATTCGTGATATTGTAGGCTTGCAGATTGAGGGCGTACATAAGATGCTTTTGCAGAATGGCATTGACCTGCGCGTAACGGACGATGCGATAGATTATATTGCCCATGAGGGTTATGATCCGCAGTTTGGTGCTCGCCCTGTGAAGCGTGCCTTGCAGCGTTTGGTACTCAACGAATTGAGCAAGAGTATCATCGCAGGCAAGGTGGACCAATCCCGCCCTGTGATAGTCGAACTCTTAAACGGCGAACTCCACTTCAAGAACTGATAAGCACATAGGGATGCAGTAATCGTCCTGCAGACTCTAAACCTATACTATATAGCGAATGCCAGAGATGCATAAATATCTAAGAATAACAGCCGAGAAGGCTGTTTTTTTTGGATATATGCAAAAAAAACAGTAATTTTGCAGCAAAAAGAGTAAAATCAATTGATAGAAGTGACAATTATATGAAATTATTTTGCAGGATATTCATCTGTCTATTCATGGCTATTGGCACGACCAATGCCCAAGTTCTCTACCGTATATCTGGTAATTCGGCAGCAGCCCCATCGTATATATTGGCGACGCACCGCGTGGTGGATATGACCTTCTTAGACACTATCCCCAATGCGTTCAAATGCTACGCAGAGTGCAACAAAGTCATTACCGAATTTGCCATGCAAGACTATGAGGCCATAGCCGCCTTGCGACAAGCCGCCCTCCTACCCGACTCGGTGAGACTGAGCAATTTCTACACGCAGGAGCAGTATCAGGAGATAGATGAATCACTCCGCATCAATCTGGGCATGGGACTCGATAAATTGGGCAGAATGAAACCCTCATACCTCGCCGAGATGTATCGCAACGAACTCATGAAGAAGTGGCTCAACTACGATGAAGACCGCTCTATGGAAACATTCTTCGAGAAAGTGGCAGCACAAAGCAATATACCTGTATATGGGTTGGATGATATAGGCGAGACGATGTATATGCTCTTCGACCGCGAGCCTTTTCATTGGCAATGCGAAGAACTAATAAAGGTGGTTGAGTACCCCGAGAAGGAAGTCCGCTTCGAACGTTCCTTATTGGAGATGTATCAATATGGTCGTTTAGCCGATATGGCGTATTTTGTCAAGTCGCCAGACAATCAAACATCGCTCTCTTACTCTGACTACAAAGTCTATAGCCAACGCAACAAGGTATGGGTTAAAAGATTAACGCCCTACCTTCGTGAAGGTAAGGCGTTTATCACACTCAATGCCATTTACTTAGGCGGTGAAGATGGGCTACTTGCCCAACTCAAAGCCGCTGGCTATCGTGTCAAAGCGGTCAATCGTTAGCGAATCACTTTCTTCACTACGCGTTGTCCATTTTTCTCATATTGAACGATATACAATCCTGCATTCAGCCCTGTCAAGTCCGCAGACATAGCGTTCTGTTGCTGACTCATCAACTGTCCGTTGATGTTGTACACGCGTACATTGTATGGAGGCAACATCTCGCCTGGTTGAGGAGCAATGACATCTTCCACGTCACTCATAAAAGCGAAGTCAGTAGAAATCTCTGGCAATGCTACCTCAGAACCAGTTAAGATGATAAACTCGCCAGGAGCCAATACAACCTCAGTCTCGGTCATTGGTCTTTGCTCGTAGTAATCAAACCATGTTCCTGCTGGTATCTTAGCCACCTGCTCATCGCTGGCATGGAAGTTACCTGCTACGAAGACTTCGTCTTTCCATTGTATAGTGCGCACTACACCGCCCAGCGTTGCCTTAGAAGGTTGCTTGAGTGATATGAACTTATCTGCCAACAACTGAGTACGCAATTGAATAGCTTGCGCAATCTTGGTATATTGATTCATACGTACAAAGTGGTGGAAGTAACCCTTGGTTTCTGGACGAGGTTTCTTGGTACAACGGTTACCATCAGAGTAGCTGTTAGGGCTAGTTTCGCTGGAGTTAATGGAGTAGTCATAACCCAGTTCCTCGTATTGCCAGATCATGTGAGGACCTGCCAAGAGAACGTTGAACACGACATTAGCCGCAACGCGTTTGAGACGCACATTCTCATCAGTCTTGATATTGCCTACGCCAGACTTGCGTGCATGATACTGCATACGTTCCTCATCATGGCTCTCGCAGTAGCTGACATAGTTACGTTTGTTAGCACCGCTGAAACTGCTACCTGTTGAACCTGCCGCTGCTTTGTGGTATGCATCGCTTGTGTTTTGCCAACACATCATACCTTGATTGATGAGTTTTGGCCAATCATCTCCTGCGCTGGCGCCCCAGTGCTCAAGAATAAAATAAGCGTCCTCAGCAACGGCTTTCACACCATTTTGGTAATAATCAGAAATGTGTGTCAGGGCGTTGTTAGTAGTACCGCAAAGGCCGTGGCTCAAGTCCATACGGAAACCATCCACCTTGTACTCAGTGAGCCAGTATTGCAACGCGCGCGTGAACATTGTTTTAGTAGGAGCAAAGTCGTGGTTCCAGTCTTCATACACATTATCACTGTGAGGAGCATTAACATTGAACCATGGGTTCCACTTCAGGTCATCGCCATATGGATAGAGTTTATTCATTGGGTTGAGACCTGTAGCATGGTTGAATACCATATCCACTATGACTGCTATTCCCTCCTTATGACATGCATCCACAAACGCTTTCATATCCTCAGGAGTGCCATATGCTTTGTCAAATGCAAAGTAGTGGTTTGGTGAATAACCCCAGTTGTAGTTACCATCAAACTCTGCCATAGGCATCAACTCGATGGCATTCACGCCGAGTCTCTTCAAATAATCCATACGCTCCAGCACGGCTTTCAATGAGCGTTCAGGTGTATAGTCATATACCCACAACTCATAGATTACCAAGTTGTTCTTGTCAGGGCGTTTGAAGTTGAGCGTAGCCTCAGACCATTGGTATTCTGGCTTATCCGTTTGGATAACGGTTACATAGCCATCGCCTTGCTGAGGATATGCCTTGAGCCATGGGTCAAGGGTCTTAGGCTCATGTGCATCGTCTGGGTGCAACACTTTCTCTGAGTAAAGATCAGAGATACGCTTCACTTGACCATCCGAACGAATCACTACATATTGCAACGCATACTCTTTTTGAGGTTCCAGACCAGTGAGTTCAATCCAGAAGTAAGCACTATCGTTAGCTTGCTTGAGTTGATAGTCATTAGAAATGGTCCAGTTATTGAAGTCACCTACTACGAACACATGCTTAGCTGGATCAGCTACCACAAAATTGCAAACGGCTTTAGCAGTACCTTCCTGTGTGAGTTGCAGCATAGCATTCTCCTCCAGTGTAATAGGTTCTGACTGGTTGGTATCATCGCTGGCAGTGCCATTGCGATAGACTACAGTCAGTTTTTTGCAGCTTTGGGTGAAGACATACCAACCGTCTTTGAGTTCGGGTGTAACCTCTTTAGTCTCGCCGCCATCAAGGGTTACAAGTGCGGTAATGGTTTCTGTCCAATGGCTTGGCATCTTGGCTTTTACCACGAGGTCGCGTTCCAGCACTTCGTAAGTAGCTTTGTTGTCACCCGATTGGTGGAGTTGGATATTGATGTTCGATGTGACAGTGATATCCTCTGTTTGGTTCTTGTTGGTAGTCCAGTCAGTACCATTGCGGAAGATAATGTTCAGTGCACCTGTCTCTACCGTCACTACATACCAGTCACCCTCTTTCTGAGGATAAATGACTTGACCATCGGCACCAGCCTCCCACACCCAAGCGGTGATGGTGTTGGTCCAGTGAGCAGGCATCTTAGCCTTGATAGTGATAGCGTTCTCGGTGGATGAAGGAGCCATCTTACTACCAGCGTAGGTACAGAGGGTGACCTTGGTAGGGTCAGTCTCATCGTAGTAGATACCATTGACAATGCCTGCAGGACGATTTTGTTTCACGCCTCTGGCAGGTACCCATGTGCTGGTAGTAGCAGTCGTAGTACCATTGTCGTTACTGGCAGTGAGTTCAAAGTTATACTGACCACCTTTGCTGAAGAGGTAGGTATATTGTAATTCCATACCCGTCACGGTCTTCACTACTTCGCCATTGAGTTTGAGCGTGAGTTCTGCTTCCTCAGTAGCGTAGCAGTTGAGAGTAACCTCGGTATCCACAGTTGTCATCTCTTGGAGTGGGTTAGCGATATTCACCGCCAGACCTGCTTCTGCCAATGTCACAAAGATATCGCTTCCAGAAGCAGACTTGCACTCTTTGCTACCGCCAGGACCGTCATGAAAGACAAAGGCTATCTTTTTAATCTCGGTGTCTGTAGGGCAGTTATAGAAGGAATAGATATTGTCCATCTTCAGCACCCAATTCTCACCCTCCTTGGTCATCTTGCCTTTGGTACTTGGACCTCGCCAATCATCGATAGTGTGTTTCCAGTCGCCATCGCTGGAGGATGCAGCAGTGATGAGTCCTGTGTGCGCGTAGCATTGCTCAGCGTCCATCATACCTTTGTTACCCTCATTAGGGTTAAAGATGATGGTAATCTCGCCGTCATATCCTTTCTGGATAATACCAGGCACTGTGGTCACTTGTGCCATTGTCAGAGTGGCAAATACAAGTGCAAAAAATAATGTAAGTTTTCTCATATTAGTCAAACAGATTTTTTAGAAAAGAGCCGAGAAGCACTCTCGGCTCTTTTTGTTATAATCGGCTATTATTCAGCCATCAACAACTCCATGATGGTGCAAGCAGACTTAGCCACTGGGCTACCAGGGCCGAAGATTGCAGCCACACCTGCCTTGTAGAGGTAGTCATAGTCTTGCGCTGGGATTACACCACCTGCGATAACCATGATATCCTCGCGGCCGAGCTTCTTGAGTTCCTCAATCACTTGTGGTACAAGGGTCTTGTGACCAGCAGCGAGTGAAGATACACCAAGCACGTGAACGTCGTTCTCAACAGCTTGTTTAGCTGCCTCAGCAGGAGTTTGGAACAATGGACCCATATCTACATCAAAACCGCAGTCAGCGTAGCCAGTAGCTACCACCTTAGCACCACGGTCGTGACCGTCTTGACCCATCTTAGCAATCATGATACGAGGTTGACGACCCTCTTTCTTAGCAAATTCTGCTGTGAGTTCTTGTGCCTTAACGAAGAACTCGTCATTCTTAGTTCCTGATGCGTACACGCCTGAAATAGTTCTAATAGTTGCTGAATAGCGACCAACCACTTTCTCGCAAGCATCTGAGATCTCGCCCAATGATGCGCGGAGACCTGCTGCCTTAACTGCCAAAGCGAGCAAGTTGTTAGAGCACTTTTTACCATCTGCCCACTCTTGTACAGTAGCAGTAATCTCTGCCAACGCAGCTTGTACAGCTGCCTCATCGCGGTGAGCGCGGAGCTCTTGCAAACGAGCCACTTGCTCCTCACGAACAGCAGTATTGTCAATCTCAAGGATATCGATTGGATCCTCGTGAGCCAAGCGGTGCTCGTTCACGCCGATAATCTTTTGCTCGCCAGAGTCGATGCGTGCTTGTGTGCGCGCAGCTGCCTCCTCGATACGCATTTTTGGAATACCGGTCTCGATAGCAGCAGCCATACCGCCGAGCTTCTCAATCTCTTGGATATGTGCCCAAGCCTTGTCAGCGAGCTCTTGAGTGAGTTGCTCAACATAGTAAGAACCTGCCCATGGGTCGATGGCCTTACATACCTTAGTCTCCTCTTGGATATAGATCTGTGTGTTACGAGCGATACGAGCAGAGAAGTCAGTTGGCAATGCGATGGCCTCGTCGAGTGCGTTGGTATGCAATGATTGGGTGTGACCCAATGCTGCACCCATTGCCTCGATACAGGTACGACCTACGTTGTTGAATGGATCTTGCTCGGTGAGTGACCAACCAGATGTTTGGCAGTGAGTACGCAATGCCATTGATTTTGGGTTCTTTGCGCCAAACGACTTCACAATCTTTGCCCACAACATACGACCAGCACGCATCTTAGCGATCTCCATGAAGTGGTTCATACCGATAGCCCAGAAGAATGACAAGCGTGGAGCGAAGGTATCTACGTCCATACCTGCATTCACACCAGCGCGGAGGTACTCCATACCGTCAGCCAAGGTGTAAGCCAACTCAATATCTGCGGTAGCACCTGCCTCTTGCATGTGGTAACCAGAGATAGAGATAGAGTTGAACTTAGGCATGTTTTGTGAGGTATATTCGAAGATATCAGCGATAATCTTCATAGAGAACTTAGGAGGATAGATATAGGTGTTACGCACCATGAACTCTTTGAGGATGTCGTTTTGGATAGTACCAGCCATCTCTTCGAGTTTCGCGCCTTGCTCCAAACCTGCGTTGATATAGAACGCCAAGATAGGAAGAACGGCACCGTTCATAGTCATAGACACAGACATCTTGTTCAATGGAATGCCAGCGAACAATACTTTCATGTCCTCGAGTGAGCAGATACTTACACCTGCTTTACCCACATCACCTACCACGCGCATGTTGTCGGCGTTGTAACCACGGTGAGTTGGAAGGTCGAATGCTACAGACAGACCTTTTTGACCTGATGCCAAGTTACGGCGATAGAACGCGTTAGACTCCTCTGCAGTAGAGAAACCTGCGTATTGGCGGATAGTCCAAGGGCGGAGAGGATACATGGCGCTATAGGGGCCACGCAAGAATGGTGGGATACCTGAAGCGTAGTTGAGGTGTTCCATACCCTCGAGGTCTTCTTTGGTATAAACTGGCTTAACATCGATGAGTTCAGGTGTTTTCCAGTTAGCTTCATTGGCTCCTTCTACATGCGAAGCAGCCACTTTCTTGATATCAATATCTTTAAAATTTGGTTTCATAATCGCATTATTTATTTAGAAGTTGAGCATTGAATTTCTTTAGTGTTTCGAGTACGTTTACGCGAACGTGGATAAAGTTCTCGATACCGAGTTTTTGCAAGTCTTCCATGCAAGCAGGAGCACCAGCCACGATAAAGAGTTCTTTTGCATCCTCAAGTTGCAACCATGCTTGTGGAGCGTATGTTGCGTACTCATCGTCGCTTGAGCAGAGTACGATGATATCTGCTTTTGCTTTGCGAGCGGCCTTGATACCCTCAGCCACAGATTTGAAGCCATTGTTGTCGATTACTTTGTAACCAGCGCATGCGAGGAAGTTGCAAGAGAATTGTGCACGAGCAATACGCATTGCCAAGTTACCGATGGTGAGCATGAATGCCACTGGTTGTTTCTTAGCACCCTCAGTCTCCAGACGCAAGGTCTCAAACTCCTCAGCAGCGCGAGCCACTGGCAAGGTAGCGATAGCACCTTCTGGTTTGGTCTTGCAGCAACCGCAACCACAACCTGTCTCTTTGATCTTCTTGCCTGCCTTCTCGGTGAAGTTAGGGAATTGGTTAGAGCCCAGCAACACCTCTTTGCGTTTAGCCACGTCGCTCAGACGGGTCTTCAAGTTAGCTGCCATTGCCTCCTGTACCTTACCTGCGGCCACCATCTCGTACATACCGCCTTGCTCTTGGATAGCGAGGAATTGCTTCCATGCCTCAGCTGCGATAGCGTTGGTCAAGTTCTCGATGTAGTATGAACCAGCAGCTGGGTCAACCACCTTGTCGAAGTGTGACTCCTCTTTCAGCAGGAGTTGTTGGTTACGTGCGATACGCTCTGCGAACTCGGTTGGCACCTCGTAGGTAGCATCAAATGGAGTAACCACAATCTCATCCACACCTGCCAATGCAGCAGACATAGTCTCTGTTTGTGTACGAAGCATATTTACGTATGCATCAAAGATGGTCATGTTGAAGCGACTTGTTTCTGCGCAAACATTCATCTTCGCAGCATTTTTCAGTGCAGCAGTGAAGATAGGCGCTTTGTATGCCTCTACGATCTTTGCCCACAACAGACGTGCAGCGCGGAACTTAGCCAACTCCATGAAGTAGTTACCGCCGATACCCATATTGAAGCGAATCTCACGAGCAGCCAAGTAGTTTGGCAAACCTGCCTCGGTCATCATGGTCATGTATTCAGCACCCCAAGCCAATGCGTAAGCCAACTCTTGAGCGCAGTATGCACCTGAGTTATTCAGGATTACTGAGTTCACACCTACCACGCGGAAGTTCACCAATGTCTTCGCTGCTTTCACGGTAGCCACGATTTTCTCTGCTACTTTCTCGCGGCTCAGTGGTTTGCCTTTGAGCAGCATGTTCTTGATTGGGTCCACGTTGATAGTACCTGTCACTGCTTTGAAGTCATATCCGCTGCGTCCTACGAGGCGAACCAAGATGTTTGCCAATTGAGGAGCTTTGCAAGCGCATACGCTGAAGTTCAGTGCTACTTTGTCCAGTTGGATACCCTCAAGCAATGTCTTGATGTAGCGGTAGGTAAGTTTCTCTGCGTTCAAGCAGATGCCCAACGAGTTCACACCTTTGCTGAGTACGTCCAACGCTTTTGCATTCGCTTTGCGAGCGTTCTTGCAAGCGCAGATGTTTTGGCGGATAGCCCACTCGTTGTTGGTTTTGGTACCACGCACGTAAGGGAATTGACCTGGTGCAGATACAGTTGTTTTCAGACCTTTGAGGTCTTCTTGACGGTAGAAAGGCTGTACGTTGAAGCCTTCTGTGGTGCGCCATACGAGTTTCTTGTCGAAATCGGCGCCCTTGAGGTCAGCTACGATTTTCTCCTTCCATGCTTTGGTAGAGATGGCGGGAAACTCGGCTAACATGTTCAATTTTTCTTCTGCCATGATTTTAGAAAAGTTAGTATTTTAGTTGATTTATATGTTTTTTAGCAGTTTTTTCGCGTTTTTAGCCTGCCACATTGGCGAAACTACATATTTCGCGACAAAGGTACTACTTTTTTCGCACATACGCAAATTTACAGGTTATTTTTTCAAAAAAAGTGCAAAATGGTCTATTTTACACTATAAATAGAATCTTATAAACCTGTTTATAACCCAAATCAAAGCAAAGAAAAAAATCTTCGTTTCAAGTACTTAGCTTTCTATAGAAAAAGAAAGAGGGTCTGCCCAAACTGACCCACCCTCTTGCATATATCACACAAACAATGATGTTAGTATTCGCCATATTTGTTGCATTTGAGCCCAATCGCGACGAACTTCCAACATATCGCGTTCCAATAATTGGCGTTGCATAGCAGATTGATTTTCAAGCGATTGCTTCTGTTGCTTTAGCGGAGCTGGATTGTCCATTATGACTTTGCTCAGGTGCTTTTCTATTGGGCGCACAAACCACAACCGTCTGCCCCAATATACCCCTAACGCAATCAATCCCATGCCACCTGCTATCACCAAATATGATGCCCACATCGGCAGCCATTGTTCGAGCCAAGCAGCCAAAGCAATCGCCAAGAAAATAAGTCCAATAACCACAATGGCGGTGATAGCAACAATCGTCATTATCAGTCCTATCAGCAGGCTCATCTGCTCTATACTCTGCACTTTCAGCAGTTGGAATTGCGACTTTGTATATGACTGTATATCAGTTAGTAACTGATTGTATAGATTTCCGTTCATAGTTATTATTATCTTGTGCAAGCGCAGTGTTGGCGCGTGCAGTTTTTTGTTTAAGTTGTCTTTAATCAAATACGAGCAGGAAGGTGTATTCTTCCTGCTCGTATCAAACTCATTTCTTGGCGGCATCTTCTACTGCAGCTTCTAAATCGGCTTTGCATTGGCAGTTGCACAGACCGTTCTTGATGCGTTTCATCACTTTGTCCACGAGATGAGAGATCTCATCCATGTTCATGTTTTTGTACTTCTCGCGAGCGATAGCTGCGATTTCAGCGCGCAGTTCCCTGCCACTCTTTGGAGCGAGCATTAATGCTGCTGTTGCTCCCACTACGGCTCCACCTAAGAGAGCCAATAGCATTTTGGTTACATTTGTCATAGTTGGTTTAGGTTTGAAAGTTTCGGAACATGCGTTCCTTATATTCCCAAAGGCAAAATCTATGCCAAAAAGAACAGATTTATTCTATCTATTTGCCTATATCAAAAAAAAATAGTACCTTTGCAGCTGAATCTACATTTTACACAGCAATATGAACCGAATCAATTCGAATATACTGAGCATTGGAATCACCCTACTACTCGTAATCGTAGTAGTGGTTAGTTCGCTGGTAACCAGTCATATCGTAGAACAGTTTGAACAGGAAGAACAAAAGAAAATCGAACTGTGGGCAGAAGCTACACGACAATTCATATTAGCAGGCGAGAACGAAAACATTGACCTCCTTCTACAAGTCATGGAAGGCAACACCACCATACCCGTCTATATGGTGGATACCAACTACAACCTACTCCTCTCGCGCAACGTACAAGAACCCAAACGCAACGTAGAACGATTCTACACCAAGAAAATCAACGAACTACGCGCCACACAAGAACCCATTGAGGTGCGCATCTCCGACAGCGTGATGCAATATATCTACTACGAGCAATCATCCACATTGCAATGGCTGTCGTATTTCCCTTATATTCAGTTGGTTGTTATGCTGGCTTTGGCAGCCTTGGCTGCTATAGCCCTGCTCATGGTACAACGCAGCGAGAAGAATAGCCTATGGGTAGGACTCTCCAAAGAGACGGCTCACCAACTCGGCACACCTATCTCCTCACTCAACGCATGGAACGAACTGCTGAAAGCCACCTACCCCAACGACCCACTACTCCCACAAATGGACGAGGATATTCACCGTCTGCAAATGATAGCCGAGCGTTTTTCTAAGATAGGTTCGCAACCGACATTAGAGGAACGCGAAGTGCTACCTATCGTACAATCCGCCATAGACTATATGCGCGCGCGAACATCAAATAAGATAGAATATAGGTTAGAGGTTCAAGGCGAAAGGTTAGAGGCAAGAGCGATGCTGTGCGCACCGCTATTTGAATGGGTGATCGAAAACCTATGCAAGAATGCCATAGATGCCATGGACGGGAAAGGAAGTATCACGATTGAAGTGAAAACCGAAAACGGAAAGGGAAAAGCGGAAAACCTATATATTGATATTACTGACACGGGCAAGGGTATTGACCGCAGAAACTTCAAACGGATATTCCAACCTGGTTACACAAGCAAGAAACGCGGATGGGGATTGGGACTGAGTTTAGGCAAGCGTATCATCGAAGATTACCATAGAGGCGAACTCTTCGTGAAGCAATCGCAATTGGGTGTCGGTACGACGTTCCGAATCGTTTTGGAACAAACCAAAGACTGTTGAGCCTGAGCCCGACATAGCTGCATATACAGCGCCTGCATCTTGTAGGCGCTTTTTTATTTCTGCAATCTCGGAATGAATAGGAAAGACGGTTTGTTCAAAATCATTGATGAGCAAAGAAGACATATCGGTTAGCGTCTTACCCTCTATCAATGCTTGTTTGATTTGTCCTTCCGCTTCAGGGTGGCGCACTATTCCAGCATACGCTTCTTTGGTAGAGACTCCGCAATGGGGTTTAATCATCACAAGGCGCAAGCCACTCAAATCCAACGTAATAGGCGACAACTTATCGCCAATGCCCTCTGCATAGCAAGGGGTGTTATAAATAAAAAACGGGCAATCTGCGCCCAAAGGGCGAACCTCCTCTGCGAGTTGTTCGCGAGTAAGACCGAGAGAGAAAATTTCGTTGAGCGCAATAGCCATATGTGCTGCATCGCTACTGCCACCGCCCAAACCTGCACCAAAAGGAATATTCTTCTTGAAAGTGATTTTGACATTTCCTATCTGCGGGAAATGTGTCTGCATGCGTTGGTACACCTTATATATAAGGTTGTCAGTAGGAGAGCAGTCCACTACTAAACCGTCTTGCAGAAAGGCAAACTCCTCTGCCTTCACGACCTCCAACTCATCATGCAAGCCATAGACAGGGTAAAAGATAGTCTCTAAGTCATGATAACCATCTTCGCGCTTGCGCACCACGCGCAGACCGATGTTAATCTTGCAGTTGGGATAGAATTTCATTATACGGTATCCATGAAGGACTTTTGCACCTTATTAAATACGATAATGCCGACAGCCAACAACACCACCATGAAGCCAAAACTATAGCCAAGCATCCACCAGTCATGATTACCCACACCCAACATACCATACTTGAAGAACTCCACAATACCCGTCAGCGGATTGAGCTGCATGACAATGCGCAGTTTCTCGTTAGTAATAGTAGAAAGAGGATAAATAACTGGCGTGGCATACATCCACAGGCTGACAAAGAAACTCAATAGGAGTTGCAAGTCGCGGTACTTAGTGGTCATACTGGAAAACAAGATACCAAAGCCCAATGCCAAGCCTGCCAACATAACAATCAGCACAGGAAGCAGCAAGGCATACCAATTGGTATGTATCTGAACATCAGTGAATAACGCATAATAAGCATACACCACAAGGAAAAGCGCAAACTGGATACCGAAACGCACCAAGTTGCTAATCACATCGCTCAGCGGAGTCACCAAACGAGGGAAATATACCTTGCCAAAGATACCTGCATTGGTAACGAAAGTATTGGAAGTCTTGCCCAAACAGTCCGCGAAATACTGCCAAAAACTGATACCCGCCAAATAGAACAATGGTTGAGGCAAACCATCGGTAGAAATCTTGGCAATACCACCGAACACTACCATATACATAACAGTAGTCATCATCGGTTGAATCACATACCAAAGTGGACCAAGCACCGTCTGTTTATACTGCGTGATTATATTGCGCTTTACGAAGAGCATCATCAAGTCGCGATAACGCCAGATCTCTTTGAAGTCAACCGACAAAAGACTGTCTTTCGGACGGATTTCAGTCGTCCATTTTTCCTGTGTTTCTGCCATAATTACAAAATTTGGGTGCAAAGGTACACTTTTTTTTGCAAATATGCAAATTTATTTGTACCTTTGCGCGTTAATTGGATATTTATGGAAAATTATATCGTTTCAGCAAGGAAGTACCGTCCTACCACTTTTGAGAGTGTGGTGGGTCAGCAAGCACTCACGCAGACCCTACGTAATGCCATACGCACCAATCACTTAGCGCATGCGTACCTCTTCTGCGGTCCACGTGGAGTGGGCAAGACCACTTGTGCACGTATCTTCGCAAAGACCATCAATTGTCTGAACCCCACAGCAGAACATGATGCTTGTAACCAATGCGAATCGTGCATAGCGTTCAATGAGCAGCGTTCGTTCAACATCCATGAGTTGGATGCAGCATCCAACAACTCTGTGGAAGATATCCGTTCGCTGATTGACCAAGTGCGTATTCCGCCACAGATTGGCAAATATAGTGTGTATATTATTGATGAGGTACACATGCTCTCGCAAGGTGCGTTCAACGCGCTGTTGAAGACCTTGGAGGAGCCACCTTCGTATGCTATCTTCATCTTAGCTACCACCGAGAAGCACAAGGTATTACCAACTATTTTGAGCCGCTGTCAGGTATATGACTTCAGCCGAATAACTGTAGCAGATACCATTCACCACTTGCAGTATGTAGCTGGACAAGAGGGTATTACAGCCAGCGAAGAGGCACTGAATGTCGTAGCACAAAAAGCCGATGGCGGTATGCGTGATGCGCTGAGTATCTTCGACCAACTGGTATCTTTCTGCGGAACAAACATCAGTTATGAGCAAGCCATTGAGGTACTGAATGTGCTGGATACGGACTATTATTTCCGTCTGGTGAATGCAGCCCTCATGGGTAATGTGAGCGAAGCGCTGTTGCTGCTGAACGAGGTACTCACGAAGGGCTTTGACGCGGGCAACTTTGTGACAGGTTTTGCGCAACACCTACGCGATGTGCTGGTAAGCAAAGATGTTGCCACAGTGCAACTGCTGGAGACATCGGATGCCATCCGCCAACACTATCAAGAACAAGCCCAACGCTGTGCAGCCAAATGGCTCTACAACGCGTTGGATATTATGAATATCTGCGACATCAATTATCGCACCGCCAAGAACAAACGTCTGACGGTGGAATTGGCATTGGTCAAACTCTGTCGGCTGACAGAGGTGCCTGTGCAAGAGGTTCAAAAAGTGCAAAGCAATAACGTACAAACGGCTACGCCTGCTGCGCAACCAGCTCCACGTCCCGCAACGGCTCCACAACCGACTGCCGTAGTGCAACCTACCGTGGCTCCCCAGCCTGCCACACCAACTGCTCCTCCACCTCCTAAACCCACATTAGGAGCGATGCCATCGTTGGGCAACTTAGGTAAACTGAGTGCAACGCCTCAGGCAACCGCACAGCCAACCGCCGCTGTACCAACCACAGAGCAGCAGAAGCGTAACAACCCTTTTACACTTGACCAACTCAAAAGCGCGTGGGTTGGTCAGATTAAATACTTCGAAAAAGAAGAGCGCTTCAAAGCTATGCTGACCACCTACGAACTGGTACAAGATTCGGAGACGAAGTTCCATATCACTGTGGACAACCAGTTGCAGAAGAAAGAGTTTGCTAAGTTTGGCAAACAACTGATGGATCGTGTGCGTAATGCATTGCAGAATGATGACGTGCAGCTGCGCGTAGAGGTAGCAGAGTACACCGCCTCACAAGTCGCATACACTTCTACTGAGAAATATAAGATTCTCAACCAGTTAAACCCCCATCTGGAGGAAATGCGCCAACGCATGAACTTGCAGATAGAGTGATGGGAATTAAGATTTTTGAATTATGAATATTCTTTCTATCTTATTATTTTCGTTTGCATTGCTGACCGATACCCATATCAGCAGTAGTAACCCACGTCCGATGGAAGACTTGCAACGCTCGATTGCAGAGATTAATCAAAATCCCGCTATTGAGTTTGTCGTAGTCACTGGCGACCTTACTGAGAATGGAGACCGTGCCTCTATCCAAGCCATCAAAGATGCGTTAGACCAACTCAATGTACCCTATTACGCCGCATCTGGCAATCACGAAACGACATGGTCCGAATCAGGTGTGATGGACTTTAGTCGCGTGTTTGGCGATAGCCGATTTGCCTTCACGCACAATGGCATGTATTTTATTGGTTTCAATTCGGGTCCAGTAATTCGCATGGCAGACGGACACGTAGCGCCACAAGACATAGCATGGCTCAAGCACAATCTGGATAGCGTTTCTGCATCGGGTAATACCCCTATCTTTGTCTTCACGCACTATCCATTGCGCAATGGCGATGTGGACAACTGGTATGAGGTAACCGATGTGCTGCGAGAGCACAATGTGCAATGTATCATGGGCGGACACTATCACCGCAACCTGCTTTTTGATTGCGATGGTATAGCCGATGTACTCAATCGCTCGAACCTGCGCGACAAAGACGGTGTGAACGGCTATTCCATCATCAGCATCACAGATAGCATCCGTTTCAACGAAAAACGTATTGGCGAAGAAGCGAAACATTGGCTCAGTTTGCCTTTCGAGCAAAAAACATACGGAGCATCCGATCAAGCGTTGCGCCCTAATTTCGATGTGAACAAAGAGTACGCCAACGTAAAACGCGTTTGGCACAAAGCCCTAAAAGGCGGTATCTACTCTACCCCTGTAACCGACGGGAAGAGCCTATTTATCGGTGATGACGTAGGTGTGATGTATTCGCTCAATCTGAGGTCTGGCAAAACAAATTGGAGTTTTGACACAGGCATGCGCATTGTGGGTTCGCCCGCTGTGAGCAATGGCGTAATAGTCTTCGGTAGTGCCAATTACAATATCTACGGTTTAGATGCAGAGACGGGCAAAGAGTTGTGGCATATCACCACGAACCAAGCCGTAATGGGTGCAGCCACTATCCATGAGGGCATTGCATATATTGGTGGTGGCGATGGCAGAATGTTCGCCATTGACATCAAAACGGGCAAAGTGAAATGGTCATTTGATGAATTGAAGAACTACGTGCTTACTCGCCCATTAGTATATAACGACAAACTCTATTTCGGATGTTGGGACACCTATATGTACGCTCTCAACCTTGCCGATGGTTCGTTGGCATGGAAGTGGAACAACGGCAATGGCAATCCTAAACTTTCACCAGCCAGCGTATGGCCAGTGGCTGCTAATGGCAAACTCTTCATTACCGCACCTGACCGCTATTTCACTTGCCTCAATGCTGAGACTGGCGAACAGATATGGCGCACCAAAGAGTATAAAGTACGCGAGACGGTAGGTCTGAGTGAGGATGGGCAAACCGTTTATTCTAAATGTATGTGGGACACCATAGTCGCTATGGATGCTACCACACACGAGCCTATCACACGCTGGGCTACGCATGCCGACTTTGGTTATGAACACAACCCCGCCATGCCTCTGGAGAAAGATGGTACCCTATGGGTGAGCACCAAGAATGGACTACTATTGGGTATGGATGCTCAGACTGGCAAAGTGCTTTGGCGCCATAAGATAGGCAACTCTATCCTCAACACACCACTGCCATTGGGTGCAAAAGAATGTGTCTTCACCAGTAGCGAAGGCACTATCACCTATATCCGAGTAAAATGATTCCGGAGCCAGCTGCCGTCTGCCGGACACCGAACCCCAACACCAAATGTTTGACCTGAAGAAATACTTACCCACCACCAAAAAGGAGTTGCAACTCCGCGGTTGGGACGAAGTGGATGTAATCCTCTTCTCGGGCGATGCGTACATTGACCATCCTGCTTTTGGGGCTGCTGTCATAGGGCGAGTGTTGGAACATGCGGGGTATAAAGTGGCTATTGTACCTCAACCCGACTGGCGAGGCGACCATCGCGACTTTACCAAGCTGGGACGACCACGCTTATTCTTTGCCGTTACCTCAGGTAGTATGGACTCCATGGTCAATCACTATACTGCTGCTAAACGGCTGCGCTCGGATGATGCCTACACGCCAAATGGCAAGGCGGGTATGCGCCCCGACTACTGCACAATCACCTACTGCAATATCCTCAAGCAACTCTACCCAGATGTACCTATCGTTATCGGCGGTATAGAGGCCTCTATGCGCCGTTTGACGCACTACGACTATTGGTCAGACCGACTAATGCCCAGCATTTTGGTGGATTCGAAGGCTGACTTATTGGTCTATGGCATGGGAGAGAAACAGATTGTAGAAATTGCGAAACGAGGCATTCAACATGATATTCCGCAAACGGCATATTTGACCCAAGTACCAGAAACCAATAAGCAGGATATAATCACATTGCAGTCTCACGAGTCTGCTGTAAAAAGCAAACAAGTGCATGCGGAGAACTTCCGTCTTATTGAGACAGAGAGCAACAAAATCAACGCTGCGACCATCATGCAGCCTGTGGGCGACCAATATGTGGTGGTCAATCCTCCCTACCCCACAATGACCACGGAGGAACTGGATGCCATATACGATTTGCCCTTCCAATATCATCCGCATCCTAAGTACAAAGACAAGCACATACCTGCCTATGAGATGATACGTTTCTCCGTGTGCATGCACCGTGGGTGCTTCGGCGGATGCAGTTTCTGTACTATCTCGGCCCATCAGGGCAAGCAAATCACTTCGCGCTCAGAGAAAAGTATCCTACACCAAATCAACCTGCTCAAAGATTTGCCTGAGTGGAAGGGTTATCTGAGCGACTTGGGAGGTCCAAGTGCCAACATGTACGGCATGCACGGCAAGGATATGTCGCTGTGTGAGAAGTGCGCACGCCCCAGTTGCTTGCACCCTACGATATGCAAAAACCTCAATCAAGACTTTGCACCTCTCCTACATATATATAATAAGGTGGATACTCTGCCATACATTAAGAAGTCTTTTGTCGGCAGTGGGATTCGCTACGACCTGATGAACGAGACATATGGGCGCGAACTAATCACCAAGCACGTGTCAGGACGACTCAAAGTGGCACCCGAACACACATCGGATACAGTGCTAAAAATCATGCGCAAGCCATCGTGGGAGCAGTACGAGCGATTCCACCGTTTCTTTGAGCAGGTGAACACAGAAGCAGGACTGCGCCAGCAGTTAATTCCCTACTTCATCTCCTCGCACCCTGGCTGCACCAATCAGGATATGCAGCAGTTAGCCGAGCGATGCCGTCAATTGCATTACCGTCCCGAGCAGGTGCAAGACTTCACGCCGACCCCTATGACACTGGCAACTACGATGTTCTACACGGGCATAAACCCATACACCATGCAACCTGTGTATGTAGCCAGAACCAGAGAAGAGAAGCAGAAGCAGAATAGTTATTTCTTCTGGTGGAAACCACAAGAGAGTACAATCAAGAAACCACAACAGCGAACACATCGCATGAAAAAGAATAAAGCATAATGAAGAAGAAATTTCAGATTAATCCTAAGACACTTGTTTTAGAAGAAGTGGAATATGGTATAGGATATTGGCTACGCCAAAGTGGCTTATATATATTAGGAGGAATTATCATAGGCATTATCTTTCTATTTCTATTCCTCACATTCTTCCCCTCGCCTCGCGAAAAGCAATTGCTACGCGAGAAAGAGGCTTTGCAATCCCAACTGTCCACGCTCAACCAGCAGGTGGATCAGATGCAATTGGTAATGGTTGATTTGCAGCAACGCGATGACAATCTGTATCGTGTACTCTTTGGCGCTGAGCCTATTCCTCTGAGTATTCGTCAAGGCACACAACGCAAGATATCCTACTACGAAGAATTGGCTCGTATGACCAATAACCAGTTGTCAGCCGATTTGTCGCTCAAAGTAGATATACTGGAAAAAGAGATTTACGTGCAGACCAAGTCATACGATGATATTATCGAGATGGCTAAGAATCAGGAGATTCGTATGGAGAATATCCCTGCCATTCAGCCCGTGCTCAATAAGGATCTCAAACGCGTAGCCTCAGGTTATGGTATGCGTATTGACCCTGTGTATCATGTGCGCAAGTTCCACCAAGGTATGGACTTTACCGCGCCAACGGGCACGGAGGTTTTTGCTACAGGCAATGCGAAAGTCAAGTTCTCGGGTTGGAAACAAGGATACGGCAATACCATTATCCTCGACCATGGCTTTGGTTACGAGACCGTGTATGCCCATCTGTATAAGTCTTTGGTCAGGAAGGGGCAGAAGGTGCGCCGTTCGGATATCATCGGTCTGGTAGGAAACACAGGTAAGTCCACAGGTCCGCACTTGCACTATGAGGTACGCCTCAACGACCGTCCAGTGGACCCGCGCAACTACTACTTCTACGATTTATCGCCTGAGGAGTATGACCAGATGATTCAACTCTCCAACAACTTCGGACAGATGTTGGATTAGTTCAGGATGTCATTGATAGCCTGTTTGGTCCTTTCGCCCACGACTACGAGGCGATAGGCTATGGTGTCGCGCATGTAATGCACCAAGTCAAACGGTGTGCTTTGGGTGAAGGAGGAAAGACGGAAATAGCGATATAATTGCTGCACATACCCATTGGTCACGATATCGGCATGGCCCAGCGAATCCATTTGTGCAAGCAAATCGCCTTGCAATTGCTCTTTCAGCGTATTACGAATCATGCTTGACATACCTATCAAGGCATACTTATCGCTGTCGCACATAGGCCATAGGTCTAAGAGTCCTTGTAGCTGCTCGCGTTCATCTTCAGGAACATTCTGCAACTGATCATCATCCCATGGTAGTAACCAGTGTGCCGCACGCTCTCGGAAGAAAGGCGTTTGGTATGAAGTCTTGAAAATCAAGAAGTTTTGATCCAGGTGCATACGGGCAATGCGCTCCATATCCCTTTGGTGCTTACGGATAACATCATAGAACTCATCTGACCCCACCTTGCTCATCAGTGGCATAATCTCCTTTGCCAATTCTTGATTGAATCGTTCCAAATGTTTGATTTGCGCGGTACGTGCTATATTGCTGAGAGCTGTCAAACAAAGTTCAGGGTCATCGGTCAATATCTCTTGCGCCTTATCAAGCAGGTCATACTGCTCACGCAGGACAGCGCTATACTTCATCATGTTCATCAGCAAGCCTACCACCACACGTTCGCGAATCATATCGCAACAGGCTGTGGTATATGCTTTCATGAGAAGGAGCATACGTTCTGTGCTCCATTGTCCCTCCAGGAGTGATAAGGTGAGTCCAGATACTGCCATGGCGCCATCCACAGGCGAGGCGGTATCTTGCACGTACACCAAGAAATCGGCAGCATCATCCTCTGTCAATACTACCTGATCGCGGTAAAGGTCAAATATGTCGCAAGATTTGTTCATTGTTAATGTTGGCGTCCGGCAGTCGGTCTCCGTCATCCAGTGTCTGGGATCTGGAAGCCGGCAGCCGGAATCCAGTGGCTGGCATCCGGTCTCCGGAAGCCGGCTGCCTATAATTCCTCTTTAATCAAATAATTATTGCGCTCGCTGGAGTTGCGAATAATCAGTTCGCCTAAGAAGCCCGCCAAGAACAGCATACAACCCAATATCATCATCAATATGCTCAAGTGGAAATAAGGATTGACACCCACCAACATGGCACGCACACCATGCGAGAGAGCATATAGTTTCATCGCACCTACCACCACAATTGCCACAAAGCCCAAGATAAACATCACGCTGCCCACCAGTCCAAAGAAGTGCATAGGTTGTTTGCCAAATTTATTGAGGAACCACAAGGTCATCAAGTCCAGATAGCCATTTACGAAGCGGCTCATACCAAACTTACTCTCACCAAATTCTCGTTTGCGGTGTTGCACCACTTTCTCGCCAATCTTGGTGAATCCTGCGTTCTTTGCCAAGTAAGGGATATAGCGGTGCATTTCAGAGAACACCTCAATATTCTTTACCACTTCTTGGCGATAAGCTTTCAGACCGCAGTTCATATCGTGCAACTGGATACCTGTTACACGGCGCGCTGTGGCGTTGAACAATTTACTGGGCAGGTTCTTGGTCAGTTTATTATCATAGCGTTTTTGTTTCCAACCACTGACCAAATCATAGCCCTCATCCTTTATCATACGATACAATTCGGGTATTTCATCGGGCGAATCTTGCAGATCAGCATCCATAGTGATGACCACATCGCCTTTTACGGCTTGAAAACCGCAGTGCAATGCAGCCGATTTGCCATAGTTACGGCGAAAACATATTCCGCGCACATTGTTATCTTCCTTCCGAAGCGACTGAATGACTTGCCAAGATGAGTCTGTCGAGCCATCATTAACAAATATAATTTCGTATGTAAATGCATGTGCTTTCATCACACGCACTATCCACTCATGCAACGATGGCAGACTCTCCGCTTCATTATACAATGGAACCAAAACAGATATATCCATGATAAACAATTTTACTATAAAATTCTAATTTCGCCTGCAAAGTTACTAAAAATATTCGAAATAATCACAATAATCTCATTTTTTTTTGTTTGTTTCGTAAAAAAAGCGTATCTTTGCAGCCTAATTCAGCAAATGTATGCGTAAGTATCAAGAAGAATTTAGTAAACTCTGGGAATTAAACCCGCTCTGGAACACGCTCACTCCAGAGCAGAAAGCCTTCATTGATGCCAATTCAGAAATTAAAAAATACCGCAAGAATGAGATGATTCACCATGAGGGGGATGCTCCCACGCATATCATGATGGTTATCTATGGTACGGTCAGATTGTCTAAAGAAGGAGTTGGTCAGCGTGTACAGATTATTCGCCTTTTGAAGCCTCATGATTTATTTGGCTATCGTAGTGCGATTGTGGGTGATGCACATTCATCGTGTGCAAGTACGTTGGAAACGACTGCTGTTTACCGTGTACGCAGAGAAGCCTTCCTCAAATTGGTGCAGCAGAACAATGAGTTTTGCTTTGGTGTATTAACTGCCATGGCGAAAGACTTGGCTATATCGGAGTCGCGCACAGTGAACCTCACCCAAAAACACATTCGCGGTAGGTTGGCAGAATCGTTGCTTACCTTGCGTCACACCTATGGCTTTGATGAGGATGGAGCCACCATTGCTATGTATATGGCGCGTGAGGACTTAGCAAATATGTCCAATATGACAACATCTAATGCTATACGCACCCTTTCGCAGTTTGCCAGTGAGGGATTGATTGCCATTGACGGACGCAAGATTAAGGTGCTTGATGAGGAAGAACTAACGCGCATTAGCCGTCTGGGATAATGCGTAAATTCCTGTTTATATTACTCTTTATATCCGTTGCACTACAGTTATTGGCTGTAGAGGTGGATTATCGTTTGAGTGGTCGTGCAGGTTGGATTATGCCCGATGGTAAGGTGGACAAGATGACCAATCAGCAGGGCAAGTGGATTGCTCCTGCGATTGGTGCAGATTTTTCGGCTACTTTCCACCCCCATTGGCTCGCTTTGCAACAATGGAATGGTGCAGGTGTAGGTGTGGGCTTCAGTTATTGGTATTTGCCTCACGATTTGTTAGGACAGGCATTTGCACCATATACCTATATGGATATTCCGTTGGTCAAATTACAGCATTTTGTATTGGGACTACGCCCTGGTATAGGAGCGGCGTTTATGACCAAAACCTATCAAAACACGGTTGCAGAGAAGGATTTATACAATAGTTTGAATAACGCCAATCAGTCTATTGGCAGTGTAACGAATCTCTATTTCCCCGAGATGTTGTACATGGACTTTCCCATAGCCAAAGGTTGGGCAGTAGGGATTTCGGGTGGCTGGTACCATATTAGCAATGGCAGCCTGCGCCAACCCAATTCGGGTTATAATCTCTTTGCTGCTGAATTAGCCCTACGCTACTCCCCTACCCAATCACCTATCGCCAATCGCCAATCACCAATAGCCAATACCCAATCACCAATAGCCAAAAAATGGTCTCTCATTGCATCCGCCACGGCATCTGGGCGACAAGTGTATTATAGAGATCAACAGACATTCTTTGTCGGTTCGATGCATGCAGCTGCTTATTGGCATGCCCACCCTATTTTCCATTTGGGTGGCGGTGTGGATGTTTTTTATGATGGTGCATATATTCAGCGCGATACGTATTTCCAAAAAACGAATCTTGCAGCAGCTAAAGCGGGCGACTGTTGGCGTGTGGGTGTGAGTGTGCAACCTACGTTTGTGGTAGGTGATTTCTCTTTAGGATTACATCTTGGTGCTTATATGTACGACCCCGTTAAGGAGTTAGAGCCATATAGCGAGGCTATAGTATCGCCTACAGGTCGATTGGACAAGCCTATTTTCTATGCGTATGATATATTGAATGCAGGTAGCGCGGGTTATCCTGACGGATGGATGTACACATCAGTTGTATTGCGCTATCGATTACCATGGCATATTTTCTTGCAAGCCATGATGAAGAGCCACCTAACCAAAGTGGAGTTTGTCAGTCTCGGCATTGGATTCTACTATTAACCTATTCCTCAGGTTATTGTTTGGTTCACCAACAATTCCTTATCCGCACCACACAATAACCACACAATAACCATACAATAACCATACTATTCCTTACCTACATAGCACCCAGAAGTTACCTTTACACTTTATACCTTACACATTAAACCTTAAACCTTAAACCCTACACTACCACAAAGAGGGCTGCCATTGGGCAGCCCTCAATTGTATTTAGAAATGTATTTCTAAACGATAGGATGATTACCAACCTGGGTTTTGACCAATTTGTGGGTTTAAAGTACTTTGACCTGTTGGAATAGGTGCAAGATAATGTTTCTTATCGTAAATACGTTCTACGTCTTTACCAAAAGCATCTACATTCAAGCGAATATATCCCTCAGCATCGAGAACGACATGGCTATCTAAAGGCCAATCTTGTGCAATCCAAGCACCTCTTACGTGATCTGGATATTCCTTAGTGTCAAGACGACCAAGCTCATGCCAACGAATAAGTGACCAATAGCGATCGTCTTTATCATACATCATCTCTACACGGCGTTCACGACGAACTTCCCATATCAGATTGCTAACTTGTACTATATCATACTCAGGGTTTGCTACGTTCAGAGGATCGGTTTGCTCCTTGTATGTTCCCATATTCACGCGTTCGCGAAGCATATTGATGGAAGCAATAGCTTTCGCCTCATTGTTACCACCTAATTCTGCACATGCCTCAGCATGATTAAGAATAATCTCTGCTAACCAGAAAATAGGAGCGTCAGTATGGTTGCTTCCAATGGATTTACGATCTTCAATAGGAATTTCAGGATTATCAAACTTTAAGCAACCGTAACCTGTTGTAGAGGTGTTATCCATAGCACCTTCTTGACCTGGCATTCCTTCGTAGCGTTTACGAGGATTGCCACTGTAGCACAAATAGCCATCAATTTGTTGAGCAAGACGTGGGTCGCGAGCCTCAAGCAAGTGATGAATAACTGGCTTGCCAGCATCTACACCTTCAGTGCCAAGAATACCATGATCCTCACCTGTTGGAAGTGAACCGTCCTTCATGAGGTATGCGTTGAAAGCTGCTTTACTTATACCCTTAGTACTTGTAGAACTTTGGTTATAAGATATTATACCATGTCCGAGAATGTTTTTCACATAACGCTTGTACATGATCATCTCCGTATTTCCCTCCAAATCGGGAGAGTTGTAATTTGCACGGTAACCCTCAGCACCTGGTGTCAAAGCAAAATTGCCACTATTAATAATTGCCTCAGAAGCAGCAACGGTTTCCTTCAAATATTTTTCAGCGCGAGCATTGTCTTTGAGGTGATACTTAGCATAGGTGCCTTCGAACAAGCAAACTTGTGATTTGATAGCGTTAGCAACGTGCACGTTGTAAGCAGTACGAGAATCAGCATTTTTGGTGCCCATACTATCAACTGCATATTGGAGGTCAGCCAAGATGTTATCCATTACGATGTTACGATTGTGACGTGGACCGTACAGAATAGCATCATCTTCAGTAGTTAGAGATTTGTCCACCCAATAGCAGTCGCCAAACTTACGCACGAGGCAGAAGTGTTGCCAACCACGATAGAGACGAGCGAGAGCAATATAATACAACTTATCATCATTCTTTTCGAATGGAACATCATCAATATTCTCAAGCAAAATGTTCGCACGACGAATTTCTTCATAGCAAGCTTCCCATGTAGCATCTGTACCGCGAACTCCCGCTTCAAATGTCCAAGGCTCAACAATCTCATTGACTTGATTGTCATTTAACCATTGGAAATAGAAATTACCAGTACCAGAGTTGTTCCCATAACCAGTCCACTCTGCGTAGAATGCATTAGCATACATTTCCACATTAGCTTCGCTGGTAAAGAAGTTGTCTTTGGTGAAAGAATCGTATGGGTCATTGTTCAACAAGTCGCAACTTGTGAAGAGCACCATACCAGCCATCAAACTTAAAATTATCTTTTTCATAATTGTATTCAATTTAGTTAATAGTTAATAATTAATAATTAATATTCAATCTGTTTCTTAAACATTAATTATAGTGTTACTTGCAAACCGAATGAATACGAACGCATGAGAGGTTCCGTACGACCATAATATGCCTCTGAAGTGATATTACCAGTACCACGACCTGATGATACCTCAGGATCGAAACCGTATTGAGCGGTGTGATTTACGAGGTCAGCCAAGTTGTTGAAGGATGCGTAGATACGAACTTTCTCGATGGTAGCTTTACGAGTCCACTTTTGTGGTAAGGTGTAACCAACGGTGAGGTTCTTCAAACGGAGATAAGCCATGTTGATGAGATACTTAGATTGTGGTACGAAGTTATTGCTACCATAACCGATAACCTCATTAACGAATATATTGCCTTGGTTACCAGCAAAGAGGCGTGGATAATCGGCATCTTGGCGAATTTCTCCCTTACCATCCATAACAGCATCATATTCAGCCTGAGTAATGTAATCTAATTGACCCGCAAAAATAGCACCGTCAGATCCACGCATGAAAGGCATGACGAATGCAGATGGGCTCCACATGTCACGTTTACCTACACCTTGGAAGAAGAGGTCAATATCAAAGCCTTTCCACTCAGCGCCGAGGCGGAATGAGTATTGCCAACGTGGAGTGCTGTTACCAATCTTAACAAGGTCACCATGGTTATTAACTTTACCATCGCCCCAATCAATAACACCGTCACCGTTTTGGTCAACAAACTTAATATCACCAGGACCGAAAACAAACAAATCATTGGTTGATAATTTGGATTGATCTGCTACACCTTCAACAGGAGTGCCGTCCGCATTGAAATCTTCTCGATTGAAGTAGCGTTCGGTTTCGAAACCCCAAATCTCACCATACTCTTTACCAGAATATTCGACATTGATGAGGCTGTCTGAATCCCATTGAGTGATAGTAGCTTTATAATCAGCTAAGTTGAAGTTAGCGTGAATAGTCAAGTTGTCAGCATCAACGAATGTATGATGATAATCAACATTCAATTCCCAACCGCGTGTGCGCAAATGACCTGCATTCTCCCAAGCTGCTTCATCACCAATTACTTGTGGTAATGCTTTACCTGGAGCCAACATACCCTTAGTATCGCGTTGATACCAGTCGAAGTTTACGTTTAAGTCATTGTTAAAGAAACCGAGGTCAATACCGATATTGGTGGTAGCGATACTCTCCCATGTAAGGGTAGGAGATACCATCTTAGGTTGACCAAAGTAGTCTAATTTTACATCACCAGAACCAAGCCAGTTTATACCTCCTGGATATTTCGCCATAGTTTCAAGGAACATATTGCTACCAATTTCTTGGTTACCAATTACACCATAAGAAGCGCGAAGTTTCAAGTTAGAAACATACTCTTTAGCCTCTTGGAAGTAACCTTCCTCACTAATACGATAACCGAGAGAACCAGATGGGAAGAATGCCCATTGTTGTGCATCAGGGAACTTGCTTGAACCATCGTAACGACCGCTTAATTCAGCAAGATAAATGCCCTTGTAGTCATAATTGATACGAGCGAAAATACCAGCAGAACCACTATGGCTATGTCCATGAGTGAATGGACTATATGTCTTTCCTGAATACCAATCAGATGTAAGAATCATTTCAGGTAAATTGAAATCTTGTAATCCCGCGCGAGTAAGCGACAAATATTCATATTCATCTTTGTCAATATTTGCACCCACCATAACGTTGAGGTTATGATTATTCCAAGAACCATTGTAGTTAAAATAGAAGTTTGCTACATGATTGTAATAGTGTGAATTTGCTTGACGAATATAACTGTCAGTTGGATAAGGAGCAACTGTATTATACCAATATTGATCGCTTGTTGGATCGCCAGAAACGCGAACATACCAGTTGTCAACAGTGTATCCTGGTACGCCAATGGCTTTTTCATTACCTGCACGATAGGTAAAGGTATAGTCACCGTTGAAGGTGAGACCCTTAGCGAGGTTCAACTTAATGAAACCACCAGCACGCATGTTCATGCGTTTTCTATAAGAGTCAGCTCCTTGTTTACGAGCAGCAATATAGTTGTAACCATCGTATTGATTACCAGTCTCTTGGTCTACAAAATATCCACAAGTCTGGTAGAAGGATCCCCAACGCCATAAGTTAGAATAACCACTCCAGCGAGTCTCTGGATATTGATAGTTGCGATGTTGCATACTAAAACGAGCACCAATCTCCAACCAGTTGTTTACTTTAGTAGAAAGGTTGATAGCTGCATTGAACTTATCCATCTTATCTGGGTTGAAATTCATCAAACTTTGTTGATGGTTGTAACCGAGAGACATATAGTAGTTAGTCTTGCCAGAGTTACCCGAAACAGAGAGATTGTGATTTTGTGAAGGGGCTGCATCATTAAAGTAAATATCTGCAAAATCCCAATCTGCATACCAACCATTCTCGTCATAGTCATAGCCATAAACCATCTCACGATAAGGAGATTTACCATTCTTATTAACCCAATCTTGGGTTTTTGCCCAATCAGCCCACTCTTGTGCTTTATTTTGATATGCCTCAGTATCCAAATACATACCAAACAACTCTACTTCTTTTCCTGCTCGATTATGAGCCTCAGTCATAGCTATTGCTTGCTCTACAACTGATGGGTGGCTTGGCAATGCAGTAGCACGGCTCCATGCGAAGTTATTGTTGTAAGTTACACTAACTTTCTCGGCAGTCTTAGCTGTTTTTGTAGTTACCAATACTACGCCGAAAGCAGCACGTGTACCGTAAATGGCGGTAGAAGAAGCATCCTTCAATACGCTGATAGACTCGATGTCGTTAGAGTTGAGGTAACCGAGGTTCTCTACTGGAACACCATCTACAATGTAGAGAGGAGTAGAAGTACCGCCATTTGACAAAGTACCGATACCACGGATAACTACGGTAGGATCTGCATCCAAGTCACCCGTTGCGTTGGTGATTGTCAAACCTGGCACAGCACCTTGCAATGCTTTAGCCACATCAGACTCGGTTTTAGATTCAAGAGTTTTAGACACATCTACGGTTGTCACAGCACCTGTCAGGTTCGCCTTCTTTTGCGTACCATAACCGATGGCTACTACCTCATCAAGAACTTGTGTGTCCTCTTTGAGCATAACAACCATGTCTTTGTGAGCGCGAACTTCTTGGTCCTTGTAACCTACGTAAGAAACTACGAGGGTAACGTTTGGCTCAACGCTAAGAACGAAAGCACCGTCCAAATCGGTAATTGTACCGTTGGATGTACCTGCTTCTACAACGCTGGCACCTACAAGAGGTTCACCATTAGCATCAACTACCTTACCTACTACTGAAATAGGAGCAGCCATAGCACTGATGCTAACCAACGACATTGCAAATACTGCAAAT
>JAZNMH010000032.1:0-12729 GCA_045579505.1 Paludibacteraceae bacterium | reverse complement strand
GATTGCCGTTCGCAACACTTTTGTAATTTTCCTCTTGAGTGGCTTCTGGCACGGAGCGAACTGGACATTCGTATTGTGGGGAGCATACCATGCATTGTTGTTTGTGCCTTTGCTCTTGCTGAACAAGAACCGCCGCAATCGAGATACGGTTGCCACAATCACCTTGCCCGATGGCACCATCAAAACCAAATGGCTGCCATCATTCAAAGAAGCGGGACAAATGCTCTTGACTTTCGCTTTGGCAGTCTTCGGTTGGATTATCTTCCGCGCCACCGGACTTAAAACTCTTTCTGCTTGGGTAATTGGTATCTTCGATAGCAGTTTATTTTCTATCCCATGGCTAATGAATCGTAGTTACTATATTACATTGGCTATTAGTATTTTAGTATTAATTCTAGTGGAGTGGCTCAATCGCACTAAAGAACATGGACTAGTTTTGAGTATCAGATATAAATGGTTACGATTTATTATTTATTATTCTCTCATATTTGCTATTGTTGCTAATAGTGGACAAGAGCAATCATTTATATATTTCCAATTTTGACATGAAACGTTTTCTTTCTCAAGTAATATTAATTATATTTCTTCCAATTGCTTGTATATTGGGAGTATGTGAATATGTATTGCGTTCTGTTCCCAATGATTATATATATAAACATCAATTCCTAATAACCAACCAAAATAAAATCAAGATTCTTTCTTTTGGATCTTCACATGGTTATTACGGGATTCAACCTAAATTCTTTTCCAAACCAGCATTTAATATGGCATTTGTGTCACAAAGTCTAAAATATGATAGGTTCTTATATAAAAAATATGCTGCTGATTGTGATTCTTTAGAATACATAATATTGCCTATCTCATACTTTTCATTACGCAGTAATCTTGAGAAATCTCAAGAGTGGTGGCGCATAAAGGGATATTGTATATATATGGGATGTGATTATCACGGAATCAATCCAATATATAATTTAGAAATTACGACGAAGAATAAGTTATTACATATAAAAGATGCCTTTTTGGGGCAACTTAATTATAGAACATGTGATACTTTGGGATTTGGTCTAAACTATAAAAAAGACTATCGTGCGCAGGATTGGCAATCTACGGGAGTAACAGCTTGCACTCGTCATTCAAAAGGGAAAAAAGAGAATATTGAAACTAATCTACAATATTTAGAATGGATTATTCAAGATTGTCAAAAAAGGAATATTAAAGTTATTCTACTAACAACTCCTACTTTTCATACCTATTATGATGTACTGAATCAAGATCAAGTTACTGAGAGGAAAGAAATTTGCAACAATTTGGTTAAGAAATACAGCAATGTAACATTTTTAGATTGGTTAAAGCATGAGCAGTTTAACGAAGATGACTTCTTTGATGCTGACCACTTGAATGAATATGGGGCAGAGAAATTAACACGAATGTTAGATCAATATGTAATGAATTGGCAGTAATATGATATATAAATCCCACGTTTTATCCACATGAATCTTGTAGCAACACACGAGTTTAGTGTAGATTTCGCGGAGAGGCTAAATAATTATATAGGTTCGATTAGGTTGTAAAATAATGATATGCTACCACCTCTAAAACATATAATCCGTTTATCATTATTTGTACTGCTGATGGGAAACTTAGTTTCTTGTCAGTCATGGCATGATGCAAATACGGTAATAGCAGAGGCAGATAGTTTGCTTGCGAAGGGCGTGATTATGCGTGACACAGCAGCATTAGCATGTGCAATTGAGACACTTGATAAGCCCATAACTCGTAAGTTGGCACGTGAAGAACTGGTAAAAGCATATTACCTTATGGGACGAAACCTCGATGATTATCATCACAATTTCGCAGATGCAGCGGACTACTACATAGCCGCTGACCGTCTCAAAACCAAAGACCTAATCCTCCGTGGACGTATCAATTCTTGTATGGGATATCTTTGCAAACAAGATAGTTGCTTTGAGGAAGCGTTGGTGTTTTACGAACGCTCCAGTAATGCTTTTAAAGCCAGTGAAAACGAATGGTACTATGCGCATAATTTAGTAAATATAGCGGAGCAATATGTAAATTTTAGAGAATACGATAAAGCAGATAGCGTACTTACTATAGCAGAAACGTATGAAATAGATAGTGCGTATTATGCGAGGATGGTAGATGTAAAAGCATTAGCTTTGTTCAATCAGCAAAAATAAGGTCTCGCTTTAGAATATCTATTGAGTATTAAAGATTATCCACGTAATTGTGATGCGAGATGTTATAGTTATAAAATGATTATACAAATTTATGATACGACAGATTGTTTGAATGAAGCATATGATTACGCAAAATATATCATACACTATTCAAATAATCCATCTTTTCGATCAAATGCATACTATGTGTTAATTAATCTTTCAAATAAATGGGGAAATATAAATGATTTAGCAGACTTTTCTTATTGTAGAGAGGATAATAATAGCGTGCTTAGACATATTTCTGAATCATATGCAGAGGCATCATTAGGGCTAAGAAATTATTTAAGAAACCCCAATCCCTATCGCAATAGAAATATAATTATTATCATTACATTACTCTGTTTAGTTGTTACAATAGGTATTGCACTTTATTATATCAAGAATAATAAATTAACTTCTCAAGAGGCTAATGATTGGAGAGAACAAGCACAAAAAATGTTACATGAAAAAACATTAGATTTTGTAGAGAAACGTAAAGTCGTGGAGCACATTGTAGAAAAGAGTATTCTTGATTTTAAGACTAATCAAGATGTATGGAAAAATGATGAACTATTATTTCAAATGGCTGATTCTTATTTTGCATTCCTTATTACTCGTCTACGCAATATCTATCATTTACATCAGCAAGATTTGAAAATATGTTTGATGACTTTATTGCAATATAGTAATAAAGAGATAATGAATGCAATAGGTCGTTCTACCAATAGTGCAGGAAAACTAAAAAAACATCCTGCAGATATCCTTGGAACTACTCCGAGTGATTTACGTGATTTTTTGCTTGATTTTATGGCAAAATAATGTAAAAATCCCATAAATTTATTGTTGTTCCAATCCCTTGATTGATTATCAATTGGTTATAGTGAATTTATTCCACTATATTTTCTTGCTTATGTAGTAGAATTGTTGTACTTTTGCAGAAAAATTGTAACTAAAATTTTAGAATCATGAAAAAGACTTTATTTTCTATCGCTATGTGCCTCGTGGGCATATGCAGTATGTACGCAGTGAGCGTGGTTGGTATACCAATCCAGTTTGTGGACATTTATGGCGTAATGCCAATTGATAATGCTCAAAATGGAGATGCGGGTGGCAGTCCTGACCCTACTCGTGTTATCGGCGGTATTGATGGCAATGATTTGAACATTGGTATCGTAGGCGATGAAGATCGTGATGCTGGTGAGGTTATTGTGATTGATCCTGAGACGGGTGAGATTATCATTGATGAGGACTTCGTTGGTCAGACATCGGTGAATATCCCTGAAGCGGGAGCATATACTGCGTATGTGGTAGTGGATGGTACTACCTATGCAGGTGAATTTGTAGTGCAATAACAATCGCTTTCCTCCCTCGCGCGCGTACATAAAATATTTGTTGCTACGAGGGAGGAATTTTCCATGAAGTTAGATTGTTGATGGATCTTCGTTTTATCCAGAAAGAATTGCAGCAGATGCTATGCCCCAAGCATGGTCAGTTGCCTGATGTTAGTATATTAGGCGATCGCTTGCATATTCGCTGCTGCTGCGAGGAGTTTCGTGGCGAAGTCATGCGCAAGTCCGAATCGTTAATGTACCATGCCCTTCGCGATGATATTGCCAAGGACGTAATGCGAATAATGAAGGGGAAAGGGTAGAGGACTATCACGGATGGCTTTGGAACATTGTCAGGGAGTAATTTTGAACTGATTGCGCTTGCTGTAAACAATAAAATTACTATATTTGAGATTAAAATTATCAAAATAAAACAATATTATGAACATAGTTAAATATGAAATAGATATGTTGGATGTCAAGAATGCAGATGCATTTTTGATACATTTTTTTACTGATAATAATCAGGAATATATAGTCTTAGTAGATGGTGGTAATTATAGCGATGGCGAGACTATTGTACAATTTATTCGTGAGCATTATGCTCAGCAGTATATAGATCTTGCAATTTGTACGCACTGTGATAAAGACCATTTTGGTGGAATTATGTATTTGCTAGAGCAAATGAAAGATAATGTGAGAGAACATATATGTATTAAGAAAATTTGGATTCATGATCCCGCACGTCATGTAGATGCAGGTTCTATAACGTGGATTACAGATAATGAGAAACGTGCTGTGAAAGCGCGTTCTGTTTATGATATTAATGATAGTAACCTGTGGGATATTTTAGATTATTTGATAAGTTCTGGCAAAATCAAATGGGCAGAACCTTTTTCAAATTCTCAAGAAACAAATTGGAATGGAGTTATATCTGTTGTTGGTCCTACAGTAGAATATTATTCGTCTTTAGTACATGATTTTCGAAATGATTTGTTTCGAAAGAAGAAAGGAAGTGACGAAATAGAACCAGATACAATTGATATAACAGAATCAGATGAAACATTGAATAAGCGTATTGATGAGGCATATGATGATTCTTCTCCACATAATCGAAGTAGCGTGATATTTTTGTTCACACCTCAAAAAGGGAAGAAATATTTGTTTACAGGGGATGCTTGTAGAGACTCTTTTAATAACCTCAATGACGAAGCATTATATAACTCGTTGAACAATTTAGACTGGCTTAAAATCCCACATCATGGAAGCATTCATAATTTAGATAGTACTTTGATTACACATTTTTCTCCAAAAACTGCATATATATCAACGAAAGAATATAATAATTATTTAAGCAGATCTATAATTAATGCATTGAAGAAAAAAGGTGTAAAGGTTTATTCTACTAATATACATGGAAGTATGAATCATAGAAATGGAACCCCTTTAAAGAAAGGATATCATACAGCTACCCCCCTTTAATAGGTGTCTAATTATGTATATTGATAAAAGCATACATTTTATATCCTATATAATTATCTCTAAAAAAACTAAAGAATTATGGAAGTCGTCACAAAATTATTAGATAAAATATCAGCTTATCAGGTGGTAAATTATATTATACCTGGTAGTGTGTTGTGTGTATTACTAAAGCATATGGTAGGATATGATATCATTGCATTCTCAATGATAGAAAATGTAATTATATGTTATTTTGTGGGATTGGTTAACAGCAGATTAGGTTCATTAATACTACGTCCGATATTGAAAAAATGTCGTCTTGTAAAAGATGCCCCTTACGATGATTTTGTTCGTGTAGAAAAATATGATGCAAAATTAACAGTGTTAAGCGATATAAACAATGTTTTTCGTTCATTTGCGAGCGTAATGTTGGTGTTATTAATAGCATATGGTATAAAACATATAGAAATAATAGAAAAGTATATAATAACCAATTTTAATTGGATTGCGATCTTATTTCTGTTGATTTTATTTGTATTTTCTATTCGAAAGCAAACAAAGTTTGTAAAAGATCGTGTTGAGGCAAATAAAAACTCTAAGGGTGCAATCTAAAATTTGGATATTCTTACATGCAACTACCCCCCCCCGTCGCACAAGGCTAAGGATTCGAATTTAACAGTTTTTTTGAGGTGTTTATAGAAGCACCTTAGCACCGATGGCATCTGCGTCAAAACACCAGTGCAATGATTTGTTTGGTGGGGTGAAGCGGTAAAATTATAGTTTTTGTGCAAAAAAGTGCTGAAATATTTGGTGGAGTGGGAGAAATATTGTAATTTTGGAGGAAAATAGGAGGGGAAAGTATAGAAAATAAGGTGAAATGAGGAAATAATTGCAAAATTTCCTCATTTTGCTTGATTGTTTCGAAAATTATTACTATCTTTGCAGTCGCAAATAAATGTTAGATAAATTTGTATGTTAGTAGAACAGGTGCCATATATTAGTAAAGAAGAGGCTGCGCAGATTGGACAGCAAGCTTTTTCGTTACTTTTAGATCCGAATTATCAGGCTTTAATTCGGCATATTAATAATGATTATCTCTATTGGGATAAGGCTAAGTATCATTGTCCAAAAGATATAGATCCAAAAGTTTTTTGGATGTCGATTAAGTATATGCGTCTTGCCAATATCAAGACTCTATTATTTGGTGAGCACTCTTTCTCATATACAATTACTGACCGAATGTTATCACTGCTTAGTCTGTTTGACATGAATTTTGGTGGTATGTTATCCTCTTCTTCCATTATTCCTGAACAAGATAAACAAATGTTTTTGGTAAGTTCCATTATGGAGGAAGCAATTGCTTCTAGTCAAATGGAAGGCGCTAATACAACAAGAAAGGTGGCTAAGGAGATGCTGCGTAAACAGCAGCAACCACAAAGTAAGGGTCAGCAGATGATATTGAACAACTACGAAACAATTCGTTATATATCAGAACACCGAAACGATGAGTTTAATATCGCAAATATAAAAATTATTCATGCGTCTATAGCAAAAAACACGTTGGATGATTCTTCGCAAGAAGGCGTATTTCGAGATAATAATGATGTCGTTGTGCAGAATTCTGTGACTGGAACTATCGTGCATACACCGCCAACTCACACACAGATAGAGCAGTTGATAGAAGAACTATGTGCTTTTGCTAATGATGAATCCACTGAGAATTTTATTCATCCGATAATCAAGGCAACGATTATTCATTTTATGTTAGCATATATTCATCCATTTGTGGATGGTAATGGCCGAACAGCAAGGTCTCTCTTCTATTGGTATCTGCTTAAGAAAGGTTATTGGTTGACGGAATACCTGTCTATTTCGCGTATTATATACAAAAGCAAGAGTAGTTACGAAAAAGCATTTATTTATGCCGAAAGTGATATGAATGATATCTCGTATTTTATTCATTATAACTTGAATGCGATGCAAAAATCGTATGACCAATTGAAACAATGGTTGCAACGTCAAGCACAAAAGCGGCAAGCAGTACAGACATACACGGCTATAGATGGAGTAAATGATCGACAAGGGCATATTTTGAGGTTGTTCGCAGATCAACCAACTATAGATATCCGCGTCAAAGAGGTTGCTACCCGGTTTGGTGTTACGCCACACACTGCACGTGCTGATTTACAAAATTTGGTAGAATTAGGATTACTTCGCGAGAAAGCATTAGATAAGAAAACAAAGTCCTATGTTCGTACTTCAAATTTTGATGAAATGTTGCAAAAATTGACATCAGCGCTAAAACGGACATAGCTAGTGTTCTTTAACTCCTTTGAATAATGGGAGCGATGAGGGCGAGTTTATGGATGCTGTAAAAAGAACTACCATTAATTTAATTCTATGAATCTCTTATACATTCAATTGAGAAAACTCTTTATCCCTGAAGAAAGGGATATGAAACTAGATATATTAACAATCCACAGTTCATCCAAATGGTTGGATGTTGTGTAATGTTTTAATAAAATGCGGCAAGAATTTGGAAAAATAGAATATTTTTAGTAATTTTGCAGGGAGAATGAAGAAATTGTTAAAAGATAATACTGAATGAAAGATACTTTATGTGATATTATTGACTTTGTGTTTTCGCCACTAGGTAGAATTGTCTGTATACCAATTCTAACGATTTTTATGGGAAATATAATTAAGTATTTAGGAACCAATGATAAGTATGCTCGTGTTACGAAGGAAATGTTTTGTTGGGCTCCAGATCTTGTTGTAGCATCATTCATCTTATTATATCAGAATTTTTATACGAACATTCGATTAGGAATGTCTGTTGATGGCGAACAAATCATGCTATTTCTATCTACGCTTTTTGTGAATATATTGTTGTCAATGTTGATAATAACTATATTAAGAAAATTTGGTAGGGTATCTACAGGAAAGAGAAAAAACAAAATAAATGATGCAGAATTAACATTATGGGGTGGTATAATCATACCTGATGCTTTGGGTGCTGTAATGTTATTAACCAATTTATTAGTTATGTGATTATGAAGAAGAATTGGACTATTGTATTTATGTGCTTTGTTTTGCTCGTAACTATAATTTGCGAGTTTTTTATTCTGATGATTGTGGGAGACGATCCTGAATTTTATAAAAATGTCATATTATATCTTTTTACTTTTGTATTCATAACAATATATAGTGTTGTTTTTTATATTTACAGAAGAAAGAAAAATCATATATATATATCTTACGATAGCAAAAATGAAAAAGAAGCGAGTGAGATAGTTATGCTTATAAAACAGAAATTTAAACAATCAATAATTTTTACTTATAAAGACATAATAGATGGTGATAAAATAACGACATCAATAGCTGAAAATATGTCACATTGTTCATATTTTATAATGATAATTGATGGCGAATTATCCCAATTGCAAGTACAAGAATTTAAGTGCTGGAAACATCGTGAAATGCGTATATATCCAATCTTACTATCCGAAACAAAAATACCAAGTCAATTAAAAGATTATAAGACCTATGCTTTAGATGAGTTCAAATGTAATATTACCAAGTTATTGCAACTGAAATAATGTATGGTAAGATTATGCTATTTCGAATTAACTTATAGATGAATAAAGATAGTAAAATATGGGAATGGACTGATAGCGAATTTTTGAGTTTTCTCTATACCGAACGAGATAGGGAATATTCAAAACATTCGGAATGGGGAGTGAATTTTTGGGCAGTTGGTGCAGCCATCATCGGTATGTTAGGATATGCTTATCATGCAATATCTGAAGATTATTGTTCTTTTGATTGGCGCTTGTTCTTGTACTATTCGACTGTTATAGGAGATTTAATGATATTAGGAACAATTCTATTATTACCCTTAATCAAACGAGATAGGTGGGTGAATAAATATAGAGTGACAACAATTAGATACAATGCTCCTGCAGTTGCGATTTGGGGTAAAACGGTAATAGCATATAATTCTTTTCGTTGGTTATTGAGATTAAAGGATTTTGATGCAGTAGTTTGGCTTTGGGGCTCTTTGCTTGTTCTCGAAATAATGATATGCGTATATCTATTGGTAAATCAAAATAAATTGATAAAGATAAGCCAAAGAGGAGATATATTCGGTAACAATGTGTTGGAGTGGATATATAGGATAGTGGAAGGAGGCATATGTGTTTCTATACTGATAACATCACTATGTATATGGGGAAATCAATACTATATGGAAGTGAAAGAATTTGAAATGGCATGTGTATTTGCTATAATAGTTGGTTTGTTATGGCTTGCTTTTTATCGGATGTTGGATAAACGTTATCGTTTGATGGATAGGTGGATAGATCAGTATATATATGGAAAATTGACCAAAGAAGAGGCATATCTATATTTGTTAGAGTATTCTCAAGACTATGATATAGTTGACATTCTTCGTGATGAATATGAGAAAATCAAGCCTTTGCAAAATGAAATATCGAAATGGAGGGAAAAACACAAAGAATATATTAGGTTGATATATGATGGGAAATTGGAGTTTTATGATTGTAAAAAATATGTAACCTTTATTGATAATGAGACGAGTATCTCTAAGAACTTATTGAATAAAATTGCGATTGTTAATGATAAGATAAAGGAAATATTAAAGTTAGAAACGTTTCCTGCATCAATGAACATGTTCAATAAACTAATGATTGAGATTAATTTGTTAGAAAATGATGTGTTTGAATGTATAGAAGAAAGCAACAAGATATGTGAGGAATTAAAATTGTTTATAACCTCGTTTATGTGTAATAAATATGGGGGTATGTGTGGAGTTGAGAATTGTGAACATAGAAATGAAATGATGTCGTTTCGATATAAAATAAAGAGAATGTTTAAACTAATAATAGAGAAAATTAGCAATGTCTGCAAATGAAATATTAGAGATGCTAATTAGTGAGAGAATAAAAATTTCTCAAGCATTACAATATACCAGATTGCTATTGTTGAATAGTAATAGTGTTGCGCATCTTGATTGGGTAACTAGTGAGTGTAATGGATATGATTCGAAATTAGAAATTCCAGATTATAGGAAGATACCATGCGGTTTGTATGCTCAAGTGGCAGTGCCGCTTAGAGGTGTGATAGAGCAACCTGTGATGGCTAAAGAATTAGATGAATGGTTGGGCGGAGATGAGAAAAAAGTTTCTATCAACACTATGTGTCTTGTAGAATCTTTCGAAAATTTTGAAAGAATGATAGATAATTCAAATCAAAGCAACAATTATATACGTATGGAGTTTCCTGTTTCTATACAAAATTGGTTAATAAAAGCGATCTCGGGACCAGGTGATGTTTTAAATATCTATCAGCAAACCAATATATCATACTTGAATGGAGTAATATCATCAGTTAAAACTACATTAATAAATATACTGATTCAATTTGTACAAGAACAAAATTCAATTCTATATAGTTCAAAATTGGATACGGAAATTTCGTTGGATATAAAGTATAAATCAGTGTTTATCAGTTATTCATATGACAATCATAGTCATGAACAATGGGTGAAACACTTTGTAGATACATTGAAGGCAAATGGTGTTAAAATAATATTTGATAAAGATTTACCATATGGATCAGATTTGTCGTCATTTATGGTAAGAGGTATACAAGATGCTGAAGTTGTATTAGTTGTTGGAACACCAACATATCTTCAAAAAACACAACAAAGTGAAACAAATGGAGTCAGATTTGAAGATGTAATCATTACGAATAGTTTAATGGCTAATATTGACGCCAATAAATTTATTCCAATATTAAGACAAGGAACATATGGCAACGCATTTCCTTTATTGTTATCTCATCGAAAAGGAATAGATTTTTCGGAAGATAATAAATTTGATGAGAAGATAAAAGAATTACTACAAGCATTAGCTATATCATTTTAATATCCCCTATTAATTTAGTGCTAAATAATGAACAAAATATAAGGGCGTGGAATATAATTAACTCGAAAAGCGTTAATTTGTGTAGACTGCTTCGCAAGAAGATTCCTGATTATTGTAAAGTGGTCAATAAAACACAGCATGACCTTATTATGATGGATATGGTTAGGCGTGTGGAGTGCAATGCCTATTCGATAATGGTGTTGTCTAAGAGTTCTCTTCAAGAAAATGGAAGTATATATTTGAAGTTACCAGTAGGATTATTGTTGAGAACCTGTATGTTAGATTGTTTAATGGGACTTTATGTGTCATTGTTGTTACAAGAAGAATTAGTACAGTTCGTGCAATCAATGTTGATTATGTAAGATCATTGTTGCCATGACAATATTGTGGGTCAGCAAATACTCATTGACCACATCGGGCAAACCGCCTACCAATAGATAGCGGCGAAACAAATCCATCAGTTGGTTGTGTTTTTCCTCTGTGAGTGATTGGTTTGCCAAAAACTGTTCATATAGATTGTTGATAGCATCAGTGCCATAGGAGTTTGCCCATAAAAACTCTTCAAAATCCAGCGGGTACATTTTTTTTGTAATCACACTGCCTACAGGTACAGATATGGTATGGCGCAATTCCATGCCCAAGGCACTTCCACTCGCTATAAAATGATAGCGATGCTGTTCGCGCAGAAATTTAAGAAGTGTAAAGTACTGCGGATAGCATTGTATTTCATCTATAAAAACCAACGTGTCGTCATAATGACCCAAGGTTTCGCCTGCCACGGAACTAAGACGCAGATAGAAGTCATCTACTGAATGTACATTCCGAAAAAGTTGTGCGCCTTCATTATCAGTCACAAAGTTTAGTTCTATATAGTTGGCAAACAAACGTTTACCCACTTCACGGATAGCATACGATTTGCCCACTTGTCGGGCTCCTTCTATGAGAAGAATTTTGTCAGAATCCGAAGTTAGATGCTGTTCTAAATAGGTTGTTATTTTCCGATTAAGCATATGAATTACACTTTTCAATATAATTTAACGACTGAAAATTACACTTTTCAATAAATTTTCGATGTCAAAATTTACACTTTTCAATAAATGCGCTGCAAAGGTACAACAAAAATGCACATACGCAAGCAAAGAGAGTTTTTTTTGAAAAAAATCAATCTTATCCATTTCTTTCACTCTCATCCTTAGTCTATGAGTCGCATAAAATACCATTTTTATTCTTCAGCCCAAGGCTGTGTTTTGCTCAAGACGCGTAGCGGATTGGAGAGTTGTGCCATCACAACGAAGCAAAACCAATTTATAGTTCGATAGAACCAGTCAGTTCGAACGAAGAGAGATAAGTTCATTAGACAGTTCCGAAGGACATAGGAAACAATAGTGGTAGTGAGTAGCAGTATGCTACGATAGTGGATGGTAGATTGGGCGATGAGTAAGTTTACTTACACAATCGCCCAAGATAGCATACACGGGAGATATGAGCAACATATCTCAACTACCACTGTTATCCTTGAATTGACAAAAATTGACAATAAATTGACTCCAATTGTCTTCCCCACACACTTTTTCCCTAATATATTTGCTCACTTCAAAAAAAATCACTACCTTCGAGGACACCTCCCACTACGTGATGTGACCCCAAAAAGTTGGACGGATTATTAAAATTGATATTTAGATCGATATTGCATAGGACTCATACCTAATCGCAACTTAATTCGATCTTTATTATAGTAAGCAATATATTCCTTCAGCTGCTTTTTAAAATCGG
>JAZNMH010000031.1:0-40332 GCA_045579505.1 Paludibacteraceae bacterium | reverse complement strand
TAGAAACCAATCTTCCCTAAGAAGGTGCAAAAGTACAAAATATTATAAACATATCCAAATATTTTTGGAAAAAATGAGCAAAACAAAAAAATATACTATTTTTAAGACCAATAATTTGGATTTTAATACAGTATCTTTTTTTGTATGCCTCTTAGATTGGAAATATCAATTAAACAATAAACGGAGGCAGCCGAAAATCCGATGAAGAGTAGGTATGACAATTAAATTTAATTTATTATGAAGAAAAGCATTTTGTTAGTCACTATCCTTAGTGCAATTGTGTTGAGTTCGTGCAAGTTGGCAATTGTTCCAAAGGCAATCAACACCATCAACTCTGTTAGTTTGGAGGAACTGAATTTGGAACGTAAGGATTACAAAGTTCTAAACACCATTACAGCAGAAGCATCGGTGGTTTATACGCAATTTGGTAATACAATCACTATTGCAGATGCAAATGGAGAGTTTGCACTTACATATAAACGTAGATACTCTTGGAGAAGTGGATATTATTGGGAATACAAATCTTTCCGTGGTATTGCTAGATATGGTTTCTTAGCAAATGATTATGGCAAAACAGATAGTTATTCAGATATTAGCCCAGAACAGATGGCTCGTAGTATTGCTATCTATCGTTTAATTAATGCTTGTAAAGTAGCAGGTGGTGATGGCGTTATTGAGCCTATTGTTTCCACTAACGTAGGACAACAAGGACATAGCATTACATTCAAAACAACTGTTTCTGCTAAAATTATCAAAATAAACACTGATAAATAATTACAAATATGAAAAAGGTTTTAGTTTGCGCAACATTTTTAATTGCATTAATTATTATGTCTGCTTGCGGCTCAAGCAGACCTATTGCTCCAGCCCTTCCTAGTGGTATGCTTAATTTGGCTATTACTGAAAATCCAATTCCTGATAAATATGCGAATATGGATTATGGTATTCGCTTGAATGTGGCGGATAGTCGTGCAAAAATGGCATTAGTTCATGTATATGATGCAAGTACGATTTCTGTCCCACAATTTAGTGCCAATCCATCAGTTAGTTCGTTTGTATCTGAAAGTATGCGTCGCTATATGCGTACTATGGGATTCAATTTGGATGCTAACCCTTCAACAGACTACTGGATGGAAGTTTCTTTGACAGAGTTTCATGTAGATTACTTGTCTGGAATAGGTTGGAACGCAACTGTGATGATGAGCGTAAAAGTACTTGATCACAACCGCACTTTGGTTTATCCTACAGTAGAGGTAGCAGGTCGTTACAATATGTCGGGTAGTGCATATTCTAAAGATATTGCAAATCGCGTTCTAAATCAAGCATACACAGAAGCATTGAAAGATATTGATTGGGATCGTATTGCTTTCTTCTTGCACCGTGCAAGTTCTCCTAGACAAGAGCCAAACAAGCAAGTAACAGGAGAGGGTAATACAGCGTTAGAGCACTTAACCATTCACTGGGATATAAATTCTCGTCCACAAGGTGCAGATATTTCTTGGCGAGTAATTTCTTCTACTCCAGAGGTTAAGAATCAAAATTACAGATATTTGCAAACCACTCCATACGAAGCAACGGAGGTATTTGATATTAAGGGATTAACCTATAATAATGCAGGTAATGTGCAAATTGAAATCAAGTGCGAAAAGACTGGTTATTATACTCAATCCAAGAAATTCAATGTTAGTTCAATCATTGAGGAGAAAGAGATTAGTGCTTTCTTCCGTTTAGTAGCAGAGGAGGAGTAACATGAAAAAGATCTTGTTTGTAGTTATGCTTACAATATCTTCTATGCTTTCGTTTGCTGGGGTCATTATGACCTCTAGCAACGAAAGATTAGAGGATGTCACCATCACTAGTGAAACAGATTCTGCAATTGTTTATATGCAAGATGGCGTAGAGAAATCTATTGCCATTGAGCAAGTGTCTGCAATTTTATATGACAATGGCACATATAAGGAATTGGTCAATGAGAGTAATAAACCTTCCCAAGATGTTACAGATAATCTTGGAAATGTTGCCTTAATACATCTAGATAAAAAAGCATATGACATCGATAATATTGATAAAATAGATCTAGATACGTATTTATTCCTGTCCTCTGCCGAACAGAAAATTTTGAAACTAATGATAAAACAAATCAATGATTTGAAGGGACGCAAACAAACTCCTGCAAACCAATCTAAAATTTTGGGAAGGAAGGTTTATATTGCTACATATCTACAATCAAGAGCAAGTGGTCTAAATATGTTAGAAGCAGACAAAGTAGCAACTAAACATGCTTATACTGCAATACGAACAGGATATTATTAAAATGAATTTTATTATGAAAAAAGTTATTTTATTGCTATTAGGATTTATTCCTATGTTTTCGTTTGCAGGGATTATAATGACCTCAAGCAACGAGAGATTAGAGGATGTCACCATCACTAGTGAAACAGATTCTGCAATTGTTTATATACAAGATGATGTAGAGAAATCTATTGCCATTGAGCAAGTATCTGCTATTCTGTATGATAATGGAACGTATAAAGAATTACAACAAAAAACATCAGCAGTTGCACATGGTGAGGGCTTCTTTGTAGATGAGACAAATGTGGATGTATTTGCCAATGAAATAGTCATTGATATGGTGAGTGTCAAAAAGATTACTCCAGAAGATGAGTGTGTTTACACTGCTAATGAATTTAGTGATGAACAATTGCCTCATTTTGTATATCAGCGTGTACAATATGCTGGAAAAAATGCAAAAAAATATCGCTATTGTGGTGGTAATATGATTCTAACTAAAAAAGAATTTGGTAAATTTCTACAGATGAATTGCCCTGATGCTTATGTGTATTATAAAAAAGCAAAATCATTGAATGTTGCTGCATGGTGTCTATTGCCTGTAGGATTTATTGGCTGGTTTTGTTGTTATTTATCCGCAGCAAAATATGATGCGAAAACACTAATGGAATACAAAACTTCTTGTGCAAACCAAAGTGTTGAAAGAGTGCAGGAACAATAATATTTAACGAGATAAAAGTAATTCGTATGAAAAAAATTATTCTATTATTATTAGGATTTATTCCTATGTTTTCTTTCGCAGGAGTCATAATGACTACTAATGGTGAAAGAATAGAAGATGTTACAATCCAAAGTGAAACAAGCGAAAGCATTGTGTATATTGAGAATGGTGTAGAAAAGACTATTTCAATAGAGCAAGTACAAGCCGTGTTGTTTGATAATGGTAATTTCAAAGAGTATCCAAAATACACATCACCCGTTGTAGCGAATGAATCTACTGTTACTGAGAATAAAAATATAGGGTATAATACGCAACGACAATCTGTACAACCAATAGGTTGGAACTCGTTTGATCCAAATGGAGAGAAACTTTGGTTATCAGGATGGTGTACTGCAGGCTCAGGATTGGGAGTGATGATTGTTGGATTAATTTGTATTGGTGTGGGAGATGGCCCTATGGATGGATTAGGACTTACTTTTATATCCCTAGGTTCTATTAGCACTGCTGCATCTATACCATTATTAACGATTGGTGGTATGCGTAAGTTTAAAAAGGCCGATAAATCCGCAGAAACTGCCCAGTCTTATATTTTGGAACTTCAAGCACAAAAGAACCAAATCGGTTTAGCATTAAAGTTCTAATTTCTCTAAAGTCAAAAAACCGCATAACCGAATGAAATATAATCAGTTATGCGGATTTTTATTAGCGGGCATCAATAGGGTTTGGTATCCCTTCGGAAAATAATCTTTCTGCTAACTTATAAGTTGGATTTGTGCACCAAAAAACATAAATCTAGCCTATAAGTTAGTTTTTTTACACAAAAACTTGCATAGTTCACAAAAAGTAGTCGTTTTGTGCCAACTTTGAGAATTTGGGAACAATACTTTGAGAATTTGGGAGAAAAATACACCACAACGCTGAGTATTCAGCACCCTATAATAAATAGAAGCACACAAAATCAGCTGCAGAACTAGCGGCAAGTGCAAAAAATATTTTCATCAGTAACCATCGAACTTCAGAAGCCCTAAAACACAAATCAGCTGCAACATTATCTACATTTGCCGCTACTTTTTGCATCATTATTATAGAGGCACAAATATTTGAGACACTAAAGCCACAGAAAGCCCACAGAAAGCCAAGAGATGTCCAATCGTGGTCCCCTAACTTACAGTATACCTATTTCGTTAAACCAGAAATAGCCAAACGGCGTATTGAAATTGCGCCAAACACACAATCAATTGCATAAATATTTGCACCAATGGCTACATTAACCACCAATCGCAAAGCGGCACTTAGACAAGCCACCATCTATTATGAGGGTGTGGTCGGAAAAGGCAATGGCGAAAACGGGAAACTGAACTTTCGCCCTACAACCACTCATCTAAAGTATGGCACGGTTTTCGCTATATACCTAAGTATATAGTGTAAGGTAAAGGAATGACTAACTATGAAAAATATACGATTGTTGGGATTTTTTGTACTATTGTTAATAAAATGAAAAGATAGTTTGTGTATATGGAACAAAAACTGTACTTTTGCACAAATTATTATTATTTTGTTTAAAAATATGTATATTTTGCGAACGAAATATAGCATTTTAATAATACTACTCTTTGTACTATTTACCGTGCATATCCCCATTTATGCACAGGGTATTCTTACACACCGTTGGAATACAGATAGTACTGTTACTTTCACCTATATCGACTCTACCGCGCGTAGCGTAGCAATAGAAAGTAGTTGCTTGTTGCCATACGAAGATCATAGTTTTGCAGGTCGCCAGGCGCGCCGTGCGATGCAAGCGATTCAGCCATCAGTGTGGCAAATCACCACGCGCCGAGCTATCAAGCCCGAACTATACACATTTCGGCTCTTTGTGAATGGCAAACAACAAAAACAACTGCCCCACTACGAATCCATTTGGAAACGCAACAAACTGATGCATATCCTTCTCTTGGCAGATAGTCCTCAATCTCAACTCTATGCCGCCACTCATCCCCAGGGGCGATTAGATACCATTGATTTTCGAGGCGAGAAAGGCAATATGTTTCACGCTGTCGTTTATCTGCCTGTTGGATACAATGATACAACAGAGTACCCCGTTTTCTACCTCTTTCACGGTATCAATGGCAATCAATACGATTGGTTGGGGCAAGGCAGGATAGCCAATATATTGGATCACCTTATCGCTCAGCAGCAGATACAACCATTGGTAGTGGTAATGCCCTACTGCCTGCTCTCAGAGTCTAAGTTCCAAGACCATGTCAAAGCCACCAATGTAGGCAATTATGGCGAGATATTGTCGGGGAAATTCGAACGCCAATTCTATGAGATACACCGCTATATCCAGTCGCACTATTCCATTCGGCCAATGGGCAATGCTATCGCAGGACTCAGTTGCGGAGCACGGCAGGCGGTCAATATAGCACATGCCGATTCCAGCACATTCGCATACGTGGGGCTATTTTCGCCCGTAGTATCCTACCGCCAATTGCCCAAGGCATATACGAACACCCAATATTGGGTAGGTGCTTGCTCCGATGATTGGATGTTCCGCGATGAGGCTAAACGATTTGTGCGGGGACTACGAAAACAAAAGATTCAACCCATCTATATAGAAACAATAGGCGGACACACTTTCACCAACTGGAGAATATTCGCCACAGAGTTCCTGCAATGGGCTTATCCCACAGAAATAATAAACAATAAATAATGATACGAAACCTTTTTATTACAGGATTTTTGTTGCTGCCCGTACTGCTCATCTCGCAGCAACGCGAAGAGATGATTCCATACGGCGATATGGATCAGTGGATAGTGCGTTATATCCACGAATCCAAACTATTGGGCGGTGCTACGAAAACGCTCTACGCCATTGGTCCTACCGACACTATTCGCGAGAATGGCGCGTATGTGCCCATTGATGGCAATCCGTGGGGGTGTAGCAACACGTATGCGAAATGGATAGTCGAAACCGCAGCAGGCGGTGCTGTGCAACCCGAACCACGTTTAGATGGCTACGCATGCCGCATGGAAAACAAGATTGAGCATATCCATTTTGGCGATATGCATGTGATGGTCACGGGCTCTATCTTTTTTGGGCAGAACCTCGAACCTGCAGGTATTGTGGCAAAGAGCAAACCATTCACTATCGTGGATTTCGGTGTACCATTTACCGAACACCCTGTTGCTCTGCGATTGGATTACAAAGCCAAAATCGAGGATTCAGACAGCGTTACCTCCACTGTCCACAACAAACCCGAACAGGAGCCAGGGCGCGACCATGCAGAGGTCTTTGTCTTTCTGCAACACCGTTGGGAAGACCCCAAGACGGGCAAGATTTATGCCCGCAGAGTGGGAACGGCCAGCGAACGCATTTATCACGATATACCCGAATGGATTAACAACCACGATATTCCTATTCGTTGGGGCGACATTACCAATGACTCTCTTTTTCACTCCCATGAGCAGTTGAACAAATCCGTTATGATGGCACGCAATTCGCAAGGAAAAATGGTGGAAATAGAAGAGGTGGGATTTGGTTTGGAAGAGCCCACACATGCTATTCTGCAAATATCCTCCAGTTGCGCAGGTGTGTTCCGCGCACATGAGGGAAACATACTATGGGTGGATAACCTGCGTTGGGTGTACAACGATTCCACAAATACATTTCACGGTCAAACACAACCCAAGTGATATGAAAATTTTATTCATCATAGATGATTTCGTATCATCTAACAATGGTACTACAATCAGTTGTCGTCGTTTTGCCAACGAACTGCGTCATAAAGGACATCAAGTACGTATCTTAGGCGTATGCCATCCCACAGAAAAGGATGCCTATCCGTTGGAGAAATATGATTTCCCTATTGTCGAACCGCTATTGCAGAAGTATGACTTTCATTTCCCCGTGATAGATATGCACATCGTTCGCGAGGCGATTGCGTGGGCAGACTTAGTGCATTGTATGATGCCATACGCACTCACGTATCGCTGTATCCCCGTTATTCGCGAACTGAACAAACCTGCCACCAGTGCTTTCCATATTCAACCCGAAAATGTGCTAAGTGCTTTCAGTATGGGTAAATGGTCATGGCTCAATCACTTGGTATATCGTATATGGGACAAGATGATTTATTCCCATTTTCATCATGTGCATTGCCCCAGCCCTTTCATGGCAAACGAGTTGCTGCGACATGGCTACAAGAACGACATACGAGCCATTTCTAATGGTATCAGCAGCGCATTTGTTGAGCAGAAGCACTATAAGTCCCCAACATACGAAGGCAAGATTGTGATTACTATGGTAGGTCGTTTGGCACGCGAGAAGCGTCAGGACCTGGTGATTCGTGCTGCGGCATTGTCCAAATACGCAGACAAAATACAATTGGTATTTGCAGGCAAAGGTCCATTGAAAGATAACTACCAACGTTTGGCTAAACGTATTGGACTGACCAATCCACCTGCTTTTGTGTATTACAATCAGGAGCAATTGCTTGACTTGTTGGCGCAGACGGATGTCTATGTACATGCCAGCGACATGGAGAGCGAAGCCATTGCATGTATTGAGGCATTTGCCACGGGCTTAGTGCCAGTCATTTCGGATAGTCATTTATCTGCCACCAAGTCTTTTGCATTGGATCATCGTAGTCTTTTCCATGCAGGTGATGCAAAAGACTTAGCGCGTAAAATAGATTATTGGTTAGACCACCCAGAGGAACGCAACGCAATGGGAAAACGCTATGCCCAAGAGGCAGACAAATACTCCTTAGAACATTCCGTACGCGCTTTTACCTCTATGTGCGAAGACATGCTTCGTTTGCATAGCGAAAAAATATAACGAAAATAGGCAGATAAAATATCTCATATCATATTGTTTGCATAATTCAAAAAAAAGCACTACCTTTGCAGCAGAATTATGCAATTATGCCCACCGCTATTGTCTTATCGCTGACCAAGTACTCCGACACGGGAAGTATCGTGCACCTCTACACTGCCGAGCAGGGGCGTATGCAGTATGCGGTATATGGCAACAAATACAAGGGCATACTGCGCCCGCTATCCATCGTGGAGTTCACCACTACCAAACGCAAAAACGCACCGCAGCAGATGGGCAGTCTGTCATCAGCATCGCTATTATACACACCTCAACTATTGGCTACAGATGTCCGTCGCCAATGCGTAGCGATGTTCATTGCCGAGATACTGAACACTACTCTACGCCACCCTATGAGCGACCAACCGCTATTTGATTGGTTATGCGAAGTTATACAGCATTTGGACACCGATACCGACATTAGCAATCTGCACCTGCATTTCTTAATCGAATATGCCACTCATTTAGGCATTGGTATTGACGACACAGAGCACCCCGATTGGTACCAAGCACCTACCTCGCGCCAAGAGCGTCAGCAACGCCTCCGCGCACTCTGCCTTTACTACGGCGAGCATATAGAAGAATTTACTACACCCAAATCATTGGACGTACTAATGGAGGTCTTTGACTGATTTTTGAAAATAAAAATCCTTAAATCTGCATAATTTTAATTCAAATTGCAAATTTATTCATAATTTTCTTGCACAATTCAAAAAAATGTTGTAAATTTGCAGGCGATACGAAAACACATGGCATTATGGAACCTATTACTCGATTTTGCCCTGAATGTGGCACGAAATTAGAGCAGCAATATGCATTCTGTCCAGAATGTGGTGCAAAAGTGGCAGACTTGTTTCAAGATGCCATCACTAATCCTGTGGCTTCTACTCCTGAAGTCTCTATGTCTGCGGCAGTAACAGAGCCATTTGTGCCTATCAAAGCAAGGGGATTTATTCTTACCAACATCCAGTCTCTGGCAAAACGATTGCATGTTAGTTCTACAGATATACTTGACTTGTTGCAAGCTTATATCAACGCCTTGCGTGAATGGGGGATAATCTATCAACTTATTGATGCAAGTGACTATACCTACAAGCACAAATCGCTCTTTGGCACCTACAAACATGTATCACTCACATCCCAATCACCATGGTACGAATATGCTGACTTGCTGAAAGATATGCACGATGCAGAGGTCAACGCACGACAAGGCGAATCAGATTATCTATTCATTATTGGCGGCGATGACGATGTGCCTATGCCTTGTATGCCTAATTATACGCAGAACAACGACAAGACATTCGACACCGATTTGCTATACGCATACCCCTACGGCGTGGAGATGGAACGCAAATTGCGCTCGCAAGAGATTTTCAAATACGATGCTCTATTCTACATCGGTCGTTTGCCTATAGCAGATGATGGCACATTCAGCGACCTACAGAACTACCTGCAACGCGTCGTGGAAAATGAATGTTCTGTAGAAGTGAACTATGCCTACACACAATGCGATCCACATTGGCGAAAAGTGACCATGAAGATTACAGATACGATAGCACAATATGATCTATATCCGCAACTCAAGGTGGATTTGCCAGAGGAAGTGCTCTATCGCAATCGTATTTTCACGACCCCATGGGTTGTCATGCATCCAGAAACCAACGAGCAATATCCAAATGTGTTTAATCCATACGCCAATTACTACTTCTTTAATATGCACGGCGGTGGCGAAAAAATGGCTTCGGGCTTCTATGGTGCAGGACTGGATAGCGGAGGGTGTGTGGAAGGTTTCGCACCGAAGCTTATCGCTCAAGCACAACACCCCAATATCGTATTTACACAAGCTTGCTATGGCGGAAAATTCATCGGTTATACCAAGCCATATAGTATGCTTCTATCTGCATTGAACGCCAATACCTTAGCCTATGTAGGGTCATCGCGCATAGCGTATGGTGCAGTAGATGCCAATCAAATAACGCTATCCACATCTGATGTGTTGGCACAAACATTTAATCAATATGTGCTGCGCGGATATACCGTGGGGGCAGCATTCTTCCAGGCGCGTATTGAGACATACAAAAATAGACCGAACTGCCCACTACATGCGCTCACTATCGGAGAATTCAATCTCTATGGCGATCCATTGATACATGTCAGAAAGGAAGATAGCGCATACAAAATGACCGTCAATAAAGCGGCTATGGTGAGAGCCAACGAGCACGTAGGTGTGCTGATGGAAGAGATACTGATGGACAAATCCGCGGGAAGTGGTCAGATTAGTCTGCTTCAGCAAGTGAGACAAGCGGTGGATAAGAATATCATGGATATTTCAAACACAATCGCCAAGGTACTATACGAGCAGTACGGTGTGCCTGCGCGCGAACCTCATCGTATATCCAGAAGGACGTACGCGAATGGACAAAAAGAACTCATGTTCTCCTATCCAACACCCGTGGAGAACAACCAGAGCAACGAAGTGCTGGCTATTACCTCCGAAAGAGGCGAGCTACAGACCGTAATGGCAACCAAATAAATTAGGAATATTTACTCTAAAAACATGATGCTATGAGTTACTGTACAAAATGTGGAAAAGAATTGAAAGAAGGTGCTAAGTTCTGTGTGTATTGTGGCGAAAAATTAGCTCCCACACCTGCACCAGAAGTTGCGCAGCCGATAGTAGAAGAGGTAGAAGATACCGATAAGAGTGACATGCAAGCGGAAGACTTGCAAGCCGTTAATCGACGCGTGTACTGGGATATACAACCTGGACAAGTAGCTCGCGTGGTTAAGTCAAACGAATTGGCGCAATTCAAAAACATCAAGGGCGTTGTCATCTCAGAAGGCACAACCGCTTATGTGCGCGTGAATGGCAAAACCGTATTGACCCTTGATGGTGGAACATACGACTTCAAGCAAAGCAAAATCGAAGCACAACCTTCTGCTCTGAGAAACGCGTGGAATATTATCAAAGGACTTTTCTCCAGCAAAAAACAACCAAGTCCAGAAGAGGAGAAAGCCCTAATTGAGAATATCCAAAAGGAGAACGATTTTACCATCATCGTGTTGGTAAACAAAGCCTTTCAAATGCTGGTGGGTGCTAAACAGTCGCACATGGACGACTACAAGCAGTTTGTGCCCATGCAGATACAAACGCGTTACCTAACACTGCAAGTGGGAGTGAACGCTTACTTCCAAATACAAGACAAAGAGCTATTCATCCAACATTGGCTCACGGAGCGAAAAGCCCTGACCACAGCCCATCTGGTGGATGAACTGAGCGATATTATACGCGCTCGACTGATCGAATGTCTGGATGATACCGTATGGGATGGCAACCGCGTACCCGATGATCTCAAACGTACACTCAAAGAGCAACTCAACCAGGATGCGGTGAGTCATTATTTCGGTTTGGCGATAGCGCGCGTGGTGGAGATTACGGCTGTTAGCGAAGACCTGGAGCGCTTCCGCCAACTCAGCAGCGAGATGTACCTCAGCGAACAGGAATTGGATTACCTAAGACGCACCAATGACTTCAAGAATCGTTTGGCAGAAGTGCAAAATGCACAACAAATACATGAGGCGCGTACTGGTGTAGAACTGCAACGTGAACTGGATAAGATCAATCAAGATAACCTGCTCCGTGAAGATGAATTAGAGAAGTTTAAGCTAATACTCGAAACAGAAAGACGTATTAGAGAAGCACGCTCCAAGGAGGAGGAAGACAAGGTTATGGCGGAAATACGTCAAGCTGGCCTGCTCCGAGAAATAGATTACAAGCGACTGGAACAAGAAGCAGAGATAGAACGTCGCAGACGAGAGGCTGACTTTGAGTTTGAACAACAACAACGTCAAGAGGAACTAAAAGCACAACACCGTCAACGCCAATTTGAGCAATTCATGGCTATGGAGAATGCCGCCAACCAACACGAACAAGAGATGGCACGCATACAAGCCACAGGCAACCAACAATGGTCTGAACGTTTGCATCAACAGCAACAGGCACAAAATGACCAAATGATGCAACTGCTACAAACAATGGCAGGAGCACGTGCACCACAACCTGCATACGCGCCACAAACACCAGCAGCCACTCCGACCAAGTTCTGCACCGAATGTGGCAAACGCATACCTGCCGACAGCAAACATTGTCCTGAGTGCGGTGCGAAACAAGCGTAATATATCCACCTAATATAAATATAGAGATTATGCAAGAGATTATAGGCATCGTGCGAATACAACAGGACAATGTCGGTTCTAAATCAGAGGGACAGTATGCCCACTTGGTGTTACCGACAGGAGAAAATTATATCCTATATCGTCCTGAGGTGTTGGCAAAGGATGATGCGTTTTTTCATCCGTTTAATGACAAACAAGTCAATGTAATAGGCGAGATAGAACCTCGAACAGGTTTTATATGCGTAGAAGAGATAAAAATAGTATAATAAAACACACACCTGAATTATGTCAACTTATAAATGTCCTGAATGTGGAAGCCCTATAAATGCGACAGAGCGCCACTGCCCAAATTGCGATTACGATGTTACTCCCGCAGAGTACAATACGCTTGTTGGTAATCATACGCCTGCTCCAACGCCAACTCCAGCACCAACGAATAATAATATAGCCACTTCTACATCTGGAGTTGAGGCTATTATGTCGCACGGCAATGTGGATGCGTCCACTCATCACTCCGATGATCATTCCACACATAATATCGATAATTCGCAAACGGTCAATACCACCAACCAAACTGTAACGAACACATTTATTATTATGGGTGGCGGTGGAGCACCTATCCCACAGAATATTGACTCACAAACTGCAGAAGCCCTCAAGCAAGTACAACAGATGCAGCAGCCCGCTCAACCTGTACAACCCGTACAGCCAGCAGCACAACCTTCGCAAACAGACGAAGCGCATAAGGGCGTAGGCTCCATAGATGGCAGAAGAGGTGCTGGCGGTACAGAACCAAAAAAGAATAAGACATGGATAGTCATAGCCGCTATTGCAGTCATAGCAGTAGTGGCGGTGTTGGTTTTACGTCCAACCCATGAAGAGATAGACACAACTCCTGCTCCTGTAGAACAGACGTCCGTTCCAACTAAGCAGACTGCTCCCACTACGTCCAAGCGAACAACTACCGCAACCTCATCTGCCAAACCAACGACCACTAAGGCAACTGCCAATAGTACAACCAAACCTCAAACTACCAATGCAGTGGCCACAGCAAAACCTAAACAGCCTACATTAGCCGAGATGACAAGCGACCAAGCATATGCAGCCGGTATGCAATATGTCAATCAAGGTAATTGGGCACAAGCATTAAAGCACCTGGAGAAAGCCGCCAACGCCAATCATGCAGATGCAGCGTTCCAATTAGGCGAAATGTATTTTGGAGGCATAGGCGTAGATACCAACAAAGAGACTGCCATACGCTGGTACAAAGTGGCTGCCAATGCCGGACACAAACAAGCAAAACGTAAACTATTCTAATCCACTTGCCCTATATGAAGCGATTCTTCTTGTCACTCGCGGTGCTATGTATAGCCACATTGGCATCCGCACAACTGCCAACCGATTCTCTGGCAGAAAAGATTATCATTATTCCTCATATCGCTATCACAAGTGATATACCCGAACCTGCACAAAACTTGATGATGGACCGAATGAAGAGAATCCTACTCAAGAATGGTATCGTGGATACCAGCGACCGCTCGCGATTTGTACTCACGGTCAAATCCAACATCATCAACGAGGAATGGACCGAAACAGTACCGCCTAAATATGTGATGACGGTAGAGTTTACCTTCTATATCGGAGATGTAGAGTCAGGCATATTATACGCAGATAAACTCTTCCGCAAAAAGGTAGCCAGCGATAGCCCAGAGAAAGCGTATATGCAAGCCGTGAACGCTATTCGCGTGAGTGATCCTGAATTTAAGATCATGATTGATAAGGCCAAACAGCGTATCGTAGAAACGCTGGACGCGCGTGAAGAAAAACTCATAATCGAAGGCAATGAATATGACATTAACTGGTGGTAAAATATATGGATATATCAGCATTGTGCTGTGTATAATGCTTGCTCAAAGCCAAGTGGTATCAGCCAAGAAGTTACCACAATGGTTGAATACGATGCAAGCAGACTATATTATCGTCTCCGCAGAGGATGCTTCCTTGGAGCAAGCGAAGCAGAAGGCTATAGACCTTGTGCGTGTACAAATCATGAACTCTATCGCGCAACATGTCACCTCTTCATCCCAATCGCATACCACCGAGGTGGAGACCAATAATCAGTTCTCTACCGTAACTCAGTATACGGCTTCCCTGCAAACAGAGTCTGTGGACTATCCATTCCTGAGTGGCGTATCACCATCTATGGTGGAAGAATCATACGTTGAAACGCTAAAGAAAAACAAACAGACTATATACCGTTTCCACGTCAAATATCCTTACACAAAACAACATCTACAGGAGAGAGTGCAACAATTCCTGGACTACGAGAACAATCTACAAGAGCAGATGGATGCGTTTGTCCGCGAAGATTTTGCAGGTATGCGTTCGCTGGAGCAGATGTTGCAGCGTAAAACGGACCTTAAGGTCTATCAATCTACTTTGCCAAAGACCGATAGCAGACGCGAGCAGTGTGACCAATTGCAGTTGCGTTATGATGAGATGATACGTAGTGTGCGTATCGCGATTGACACAATCACACGCGAGCAAATGGTGGTGGCGCTGTTATATGGCGACAATGTGATCACCTATAACAAAGCACCTAAACTCCAATCCGAGTGCCTCATGGAAGTAGCTTCGCAATTGCAGGATAGCAAATGGAAATACACCTATAACTTCCAAGGTTGTTACCCCGATGAGATGAATAAGGTAACGCTCTCCCTAAGCATATTAGGCAAGCGAATCGTCCAAGAAACCTACATAAAATAAGGATTGGACACAATCTATAAACAACGTAATAATAACTCTAAAATCATAATCGTTATGAAAAAAATTCTTCTTTCTGTTGTTGCATGTTTAGCAACCCTGTTATCCTTCGCTGCTCCGATTGATGCGAATCAAGTGGGAACATATCACCGTAGTTCGCTTGTACTGATGCCTGTCATCCACATGCAAGACTCATTCGCCAACGAACTCGTTGATGCTGCACTTAACATGCCATTCCCTGACCGATATGACCAATTGCAATATTTGGATGATATAAATCAAAATATGATCAAGTTGGATGATCATTGCAACCATAAGCAGGTCAAAGATACCAATGCATACAAAATCTATGCCTACGCTTTGGAACAAGGTCAAATGGCAAAATATATGGTAGCTTCATGGTTTAACTATAACGACTCGTTAGGCTTCAATACCGATTACATTGCTCAAAAAGGTAATTATGATGCTTCTGTTTTAGCACAAGAGTTGGCTGCAGGTACCATTAGTGGCGAGGTAAACATTGCTGACGCAAGTGATGAGTTGATTAGCAAATCGTTTGTCCTCATCAATGATATGGCGTATATCAACCATGCAGAGCGTGCGCAATTAGTTTCGGATATTATGGAAAGTTTCCAATCGCTGGGTAATGCCACTCAAGAACTGGGAGATGCAGTTTCTGGTATGAAAACAGGACTTGGATTAGTGGATGGTATCACAGGACTTTTAGGCAGTGCTACGGCGTTAGTCGGGGCAAGTATGTCGTTGCTGTCCTCTGTTACCCAATCAGCAAACGAATTTCTCAATATAGAGGGATTTGCCGTATTGGAGTGTACCTATCTCTATCAATTGGTGTGGGACGAAGAAACACAAAATACCTTCTACTCTAAGTACTATACCGAAACCGGTGATTCGGCTAAGATAGCAGCCTTCTGGGCAGATACCACCACCTTCAAGTTGAAGTATATAGGTATGATGCCTACGACCACTAACAATACAACCGCATTCCATATTGGCAAATATGCACACCTCACTCAATCCGACCAAATCACTATCACCTGCTCACGTACATTGGATGACGCTATCAACAACCTGCAAACCCAATACGAGGAGTTCCGCGTATATACCCCTGTCACAGCAGTAGAAACCAACGCCAAAGGCAAAGTGACAGGCATCATAGCACCTATCGGTATGAAAGAAGGTGTCAGCGCTAAAAAGAAATACCAACTCATGGAGAAAACAATGGTCAGAAATCGTACCGTATATAAACCAGTGGATGCCTCTGTTAAAGCCGAACAACATGTTTGGGATAACCGATATGTAGGCGAGGCGAACCCTGAAGAAGTCACCACCGAAGAAGTTAGCACAACCACAGGTACCGTCTTCAAGACCAAAAAAGAGGTGTATCCAGGTATGCTGTTGATAGAACACACGAAGTAAAAATAACCCCGAACAACAACGCACTATGAAGAAGATCATATTGTCCTCTATCCTATTAGTTTCCACGCTCTTTAGCACGCTGTCTGCCCAAAGTGCTAAAAAGAAAGCGGAAGAAGAAACGATACAATGGCGATACGAACTGCAAGCCAGTGTAGGACAAGCACAAAAAGGAAGTGCTATTGTACGCGTATGGACCTATTCTCCCAAAGTACAAATAGCCACCCTACAAGCAGGAAAGAATGCCGTACATGGCATGCTATTCGTGGGTGTTGCACCATCCAATGACCATCTGCGTCTCCCTGGCGTACCAGCCATCATCACCGATCCTACGATCGAAACCAAACACGAGGCCTACTTCGAGGCGTTCTTTGCAGACGGTGGACCATACCAACGCTATGTCTCACACATGGCCAACGGCATACCCGATGAGGTCATCAAGATCGGCAAGGAATACAAAGTCGGACTCAATGTGACAGTGCAGCTGGATGCGCTTCGTCAGCGATTAATAGATGATGGTATTATTGCCGACATCGCAGAAAACATCGGTAAGATACCAACCATCATGGTTGTCCCCAGTGACCAATGGTGCTACCAAAACGGATACGTTAGCAAGATAGGCGAACACGAATACCCTGATTATGCATTGGCTCTGCGTAGCAATCAAGAGCTCCTGCAAGTCATTACGGTAGTAAACTCATTGTTCTCACAACGCAACTTCCCATTGAAGAATCTGGAGTCTGCGCTCAAGACCCTTAACAATCGCGCTGCCGAAGATGCGCTCGTCACCAATCATTCGGGTGCAGAATTGCTAGTTTCACCTATTGACGAGTTGAAGAATGTAGCCAGAGCAGATATTTGGGTACAAGTAAACTGGTCTGAAAATGAGGTGGCAGGTGGTAGCAGAAAGGCACTATCTTTCACCATGCAAGGATTAGATGCATACAACAACAAACAGGTGGCTGGTGCCAATGGTACCAGTAGTTCGGTCTTCGCATCGCAAGCACAGACCTCTATCCTGATTGAGGAAGTATTGACTGGACATATGGAACTCTTTGCCCAACAACTCACTGCCTATTTTAAGACACTGGAGGAGAATGGACGCCAAATCGTTGCGCACATCCAGGTGTTTGATGATTTTGATGGCGACCTGACCAACGAATACGATGGATATGAGTTGGGAGAAATCATTGAGGAATGGCTGGATGACAATACCGTTAAGGGTAAGTATAACACCGTGATAGCAACCGATACCCATATGCTTTTTGAGAATGTGGCTATTCCGTTGCAGAACGAGAAAGGAAGAGACATGGACGCGCGCAGATGGATACGAGAACTGCAACGAATGCTGCGCGATGACTACGAGATAGAATCCAAACTCACTACGCAAGGTTTGGGCGAAGCCACACTCATCTTGGGTGGAAAATAATATTAACTAATTAGTAATCTTGTTCTTATGAAACATATCATTTATATCGCATGCATCGCATTATTATGCGTGGCATGCAAGAGTCAAAAACTCATCAATGGCAACGAAGAACTCATGTTTGTTCCTTGTGCAGCCATTGTCAGTGACCACTTCAATACCCGCGCACTGGGTACCTCTACCTCGACCAATATGCAATTGGCAAAGGACAAGGCCATAGCATCGGCACGCAAGGAGTTAGCCAGCAGTATGCAGACAATGGTACAAAGCGTGATGGATACCTATGCCAATTCGTTTGACGCTGACCACGCTTCGCTCTTTATCACTGCCACCAAGGAGATTTCGCGTATTACGTGCAATCATATGTTAGTAGGTAGTAGCATTGCGTGTGAGAAAGTAACACAGTCGCGCGATAAGAAATCAGGCAACATCCTCTACCATGCTTATGTCGTGATGGAGATAGATAATAAGCAGTTGTGCGAGAATATGCAAAAGAACGTGGTAACTTCAATCCAAGATAATCAAGATTTGCTCCAAACCGTTCAGGTACATCAGTTGGACGAAGTCTTTAACCAAATGGTTCTCCAACAGGTGAAGAAGTAACTACCCTGCCCTTGTTTACTTACTCACTCGTATATAGAGCAGCACACCTATAGCCAAGAAAATAAAATTAGGCAGCCATACACTCATGAATGGCGACATCACGCCATTTACCGAGAATGTAGTAGAAACGGTGGAAAATAAGATATACAATGCACTGAGTGTTAGACCGACACCTAAGTTTTTACCCATACCTCCACGCACTTTTTTGGAGCTCAGCGTTACACCCAATAGGGTCATAATGAACGCACCAATGGGACTTGCCCAACGTTTCCACCACTCTGTTTCGAAGGCTTGGACATTGCCCGAACCGCGTTTACGCTGGATCTGGATATATTCTCTCAGTTCGGGATTAGGCATCATCTGCGCATTCTCTGCAGTGTAGAAAAGTTCTTTGGGTTGCACAGGGATAATGGTGTCTAAACGGTTACCGCGTGTGAGTGTCTCGCGCATGCCATCAAAATCGCGGCGCACGTACTTGTCGAAGTGCCAGTTGTATGCTGAATCGTAGTGGATACGGTCGGCGGTGATACGCATGGTAAGTTTCTTGCCATCAAAATGCTCCAAAGAAGCACGGTAGCCCATTTCGGTACGTTTTTGGAAACTCTCAATATAGAGGATTGTACCTGGCTCCACCTCCATCTGCACATTACGTGCATTCTCGCGACTGAAGTGCTGGATATATTTGTCTTGGAAGCTGAGCATCTTCTCTGACGCAGGCGGTATGACATAACCTGTCATCCAGAACGAGAAGACAAGCAGCAGTAATGCGCTCACGAAATAAGGCCACATCAACCGGTGGTAACTCACACCACTGGCCATGATGGCAATAATCTCGCTATCGCCAGCTAATTTCGACGTAAAGAAAATCACCGAGATGAAGATGAACAGCGGACTGAACATATTCATGAAATACGGAATGAAGTTCAGGTAGTAGTCAAAGATGATCTCTCTGACCGTCACTTGATTCTCAAAGAAGTCATCCAACTTCTCCGTTAAGTCAAACACGACGGCAATACTCATAATCAGCACAATCGAAAAGAAGAATGTGCCGAGGAACTTGCCTATTATGTATCTGTCGAGTCGTTTCATTTTATTTTAGGTTGAGGTATTATGCGGCAAAGCCGCTATTTCTTGCCTTTTGCCTAATCGCCTCTCGCCTCATTGCCTATAAACTACATTCTCTGCATGAGTCGTGGGGTGATGTCGTCTTTCCACGACTTGAAGTCACCTGCGAGGATATGCTTACGGGCTTCACCTACGAGCCAGAGGTAGAATGCCAAATTGTGAATACTGAGTATCTCCAAACCGAGCATCTCCTGTGCATGAATCAAGTGGCGAACATAAGCACGGGTATAGTGATGGTCCACAAAACTGGTGCCACATGGGTCAAGTTCGGTGAAGTCATCCTCCCACTTCTTGTTGCGCAGGTTCATTACGCCGTTTTGCGTGAAAATCATACCATTACGTCCGTTGCGTGTAGGCATGACACAGTCGAACATATCCACCCCACGTTCGATACCCTCCAATATGTTCCATGGAGTACCCACACCCATGAGGTAGCGCGGTTTGTTCTGAGGCAAAATGTCATTTACCACTTCAATCATAGCATACATTTCTTCGGTAGGTTCGCCCACTGCCAGTCCGCCTATGGCATAACCATCGCGGTCGAGGTCGCGTAGGCGTTTAGCGGCATCTTGGCGCAGGTCGGGATATACACAACCTTGCACAATAGGGAACAGGTGCTGCTTGTATCCATAGAGGTCGGGAGTGCTGTCAAAGCGTTGGATACAACGGTCGAGCCAACGATGGGTGCGCTCCATGGACTTCTGCGCATATTGACGGTCAGCGGTGCCAGGGCAACATTCATCAAATGCCATCATGATGTCAGAACCTATCTCGCGTTGGATATCCATCACGTTCTCGGGGGTGAACATCAGTTTACGACCATCAATATGGGAAGAGAACTGCACGCCTTCTTCGGTCATTTTGCGAATATCGGTGAGGGAGAATACTTGAAAACCGCCCGAATCGGTCAGTATGGGGCGTGTCCATCCCTCAAAACGATGCAATCCGCCCGCTTTGTGCAGGATTTCGGTGCCTGGTCGCAAATACAGGTGATAGGTGTTACCCAAAATGATTTGGGCATTAATATCTTCTTCAAGGAAGGTGCGTTGCACCCCTTTCACAGTACCCACTGTACCCACAGGCATAAAAATGGGGGTTTGTATATCCCCATGGTCGGTATGCACCACTCCTGCGCGTGCACACGTGTGCGCATCAGTATATATTAGGTCAAAAAATGCTTGTTCCATTCGGTTGAAATTAGGTTAAAGGTTAGAGGCTGGTGATATGCGGCTGTGCCGCTATATCATGCCTTTCGCCTAATCGCCTCATCGCCTTACACTCTATTGTTATTAGGGAAAATGATTGCGGGTTTGAAGGTCTTTATCTCTTCTTCGGTCATCAGACCGTATGCCATGATAATGACTGTATCACCCACATGTACGAGGTGCGCAGCAGCACCATTGATGCAGATGCAACCGCTACCGCGTTTGCCCGGAATGACGTATGTTTCCAGACGTGCGCCGTTGGTATTATCCACCACTTGCACTTTTTCGCCTGCATAGATATTGGCTGCATCCATCAGGTCTTCATCTATAGTTATACTACCAATATAATCTAAATTGGCTTCGGTCACCGTTACTCGGTGTATTTTGGATTTTAGTACTTGTAACAACATTTTTGTATAAATTTTGTACAAATTCGCTGCAAAATTACTATATTTTTCGCATATTGGCAAGAATTTTCGCCAAAAATTTGTATATTTGAAAAAAAAGCAGTACTTTTGCACCCGATTTCGAAAAAACATCATCCGAGAAGCTCGTGGCTTCGAGGATAGAGGAGGAATCGCGGTCGCCCAATGCCGCAGAGCGGCAGTCAGTGCGACAAGCGCATTCCGACGAAGGAGAGATGGCAGAGTGGTCGATTGCGGCGGTCTTGAAAACCGTTGAACTGAGAGGTTCCGGGGGTTCGAATCCCTCTCTCTCCGCAAACCAAAGTGAAGAACGAGTCCGATGAGGCTCGTTTTTTGTATGTAGGCACATGGGCATCAACTTGTTGAATGGAAATGTGCATAGATACAAAAAAGAGAGTTGCTACGCAACTTCTTCATTTTGGTTTGCTTAGGATGCCCGTGGCAGAGGTTTGGGATTACGAAGAAATCCCTCTCTCATTCCTTTCATCTTGCGAGGTCGGTATCCCTGAATCCTCTCTCATTAATCTACATCTCCCTCGCTACATTCGTGCGCTGAATCATAAGTAACTGTAATAACGAAGAACCCAAAGGAGAAACATTATTTTTCTTCGATTTAAGCAGTTGGAGAGTTTACAAAAAGAAAGTACGTAACAATAAATAGCGAAAAAGGCGGTTTATTTGCGATTTGAGCGCATTTCGCGAAAAAGACACGCAGGGGTATTGTGTATATCGGATTTTTTTTGTACCTTTGCAGCGCTTTGTGTGCGCATATGATATTGATTATTACCAACAACTATTCCGCGCAAAACAACACATTGAGCGGTAAGGGATATGTTAAGATGAACAATACTATAAACAGAAAATAATAAAATACAAAATACAATGGAAGAATTGAATCAACAAGTAGAACAACAAGAGAAGTATGATGGCTCGAGCATTCAGGTGCTCGAAGGTTTGGAGGCAGTGCGCAAACGCCCTGCTATGTATATCGGCGACATCTCGCTGAAAGGTCTGCACCACTTGGTTTATGAGGTGGTGGATAACTCCATTGATGAGGCATTGGCTGGTTTCTGTAGCAACATCGAGGTGACAATCAACGACGATAACTCCATCACCGTTCAAGATAATGGTCGTGGTATTCCTGTTGATATGCACCCAAAAGAGAAGAAGAGTGCGTTGGAAGTCGTTATGACCGTGTTGCACGCTGGTGGTAAGTTCAACAAAGATAGCTACAAAGTGTCGGGTGGTCTTCACGGTGTGGGTGTGAGCTGTGTGAACGCACTCTCTACCAAATTGCACGTAGAGGTACGCCGCGATGGCAAAATCCACGCACAAGACTATGCTAAAGGTAAACCATTGGCTCCCGTGAGCGTGATTGGCACCTACGCAGAAGGCGAAGGCACTGGCACACGCGTACAGTTCTGGCCAGATGGTAGCATCTTCACTGAGACTGTATATCACTACGACATCTTGGCTAATCGTATGCGCGAGTTGGCATACCTGAATGCAGGAGTACGTATCACCTTGACTGACCTGCGCGAGAAAAACGAGGATGGCACATTCAAAGGTGAGGTCTTCTACTCTGAGGAAGGTCTTAGCGAGTTCGTGCGTTACATAGATGGTACCCGCACTCCGCTGATTAGTGAGGTGATTCACCTCAACACCGAGAAATATGGTACGCCAGTCGAAGTGGCTATCCTCTATAACACCGATTTCAACGAGAATGTACACAGTTATGTCAACAACATTAACACCATTGAGGGTGGTACACACGTGGCAGGTTTCCGCGCGGCACTCACTCGCGTCATGAAGAAATACGCTGACGAGAGTAAGATGCTGGAGAAAGCCAAACTGAAAGACAAAGATGGTAATGCCAACATTGATGCCAACGACTTCCGTGAGGGTCTCACCGCTATCATCAGCGTGAAAGTGGCAGAGCCACAGTTTGAGGGTCAGACCAAGACGAAGTTGGGTAACTCAGAAGTAGCAGGTATGGTATCTTCTGCTGTGAGCGAGGCATTGACCAACTACTTGGAGGAGCACCCAGATGATGCGAAGAGGATCGTAGAGAAAGTTATTTTGGCAGCGCAAGCGCGTATCGCGGCACGTAATGCTCGCCAAAGCGTACTCAGAAAGTCACCTCTCGGCGGTGGCGGTTTGCCCGGTAAGTTGGCAGACTGCGAGAGCAAAGATCCTGCTGAATGCGAGTTGTTCCTCGTGGAGGGAGATTCTGCGGGTGGTACCGCTAAGACTGGTCGAGACCGTAAGATACAAGCCATCCTGCCATTGCGCGGTAAGATCCTGAACGTGGAGAAAGCAATGGAGCACAAAGTCTTCGAGAGCGAGGAGGTCAGAAATATCTTCACCGCATTGGGTATCACTTTTGGTACAGAGGAAGACCCTAAAGCGTTGAACCTGAGCAAACTGCGCTATAACAAAGTAATCATCATGGCCGATGCCGATGTGGATGGTGCGCACATTGCTACACTGATCATGACATTGTTCTTCCGCCATATGAAAGAGGTGATAGAGCAAGGTCACCTATTCATTGCAATGGCTCCGCTGTACTTGTGCTCGAAGGGTAGTTACAAAGAGTATTGCTGGAACGACCAACAACGTCATGATTTTATCATGAAACATGCTAATGGCGATGAGAAGCTGATTAAGACTCAACGCTACAAAGGTCTTGGTGAGATGTCGGATGAGCAGTTGTGGGAAACCACGATGGACCCAGCTCGCCGTTTGTTGAAACAAGTGACCATTGAGAACGCTGCTGAGGCTGATCGCACCATCGCTATGCTCATGGGTGACGATGTAGCTCCTCGCCGCGAGTTCATCGAGAAGAATGCAACCTACGCTAAGATTGATGCGTAATGAAAATAGCCGTTTATTGTAGTGCGAAGGACCGTATCCCCGAAGAATATTTATCATTGGGAGATACGTTGGGCAAGTGGATTGCTCAGGCTGGACACACATTGGTGTACGGTGGTGCGACAGGTGGACTGATGACCCGCGTGAGTAATGCAGCCAAAGCCGCTAACGCTGTCGTGGAAGGAGTCATCCCACAACGTATCATCCAAGCCAAACGTATGGCAGACAACTGTGATGCGCTATACACGGTGGCAAACATGAACGAACGCAAACAAAAAATGAAGGAACTGGCTGATTGCTTTGTTTGTTTGCCTGGTAGTTATGGCACGCTTGATGAGATGATGGACGTGATTGCCAGTGGTACGGTGGATGAACACCGCAAGCCATGCTTCGTCTTGAACTATAGAGGGTTCTACGGAGGGCTTATCGCTCAAATCGAATATATGCGCCAAATGAACTTCCTGCCACAAGAAGAACAATACGCACCCGTCTTTGTGAATACAATAGAAGAGTTAATAGAAAAATTATCGTTAATAAATCTTTAAATAACATACTTATGCAAACAGTTAAAATGCTTACTACAAAGCAGTTTGAGCAATGGTTACAAGAACAAGCACAGATAGCTATCCGTTATCGTCAAGTACAGAAAAGCGATATCTTGGCAGAATACTATACCCTCAAAGAGGTGGTGGAGTCTGCTGAGTTCCAAGCCAAGAAGCAAAAACTTACCACTACCCGCTATGCAGACACGCAAGAGGGTAGTACTATGGCTCTGTACAGACAACTAAACTGGAACACCTCAGTCATTCTCTACAAACTGCTCAAGAAAGAGGCATACAAGGAGAAGGGAGAAGTAGCGCAATACCTGGAGTTGGCTGCGCAAATCCAAACGCCAGAGTTTCAACAAACCAATGCGTTCTGGAAGAATCCTAAACGTTGGTTTACTACGCCTGAAAGCCAACAGGAGAAGCGTTACAACGAGTTGGTAAAGCATGCGGATATTGTCTTTTTCTTCCAACATACAGAGAAGGAGATTGCTGAATTAGAGAGTTATAAGACCGTTTGGGCAGAAGAGTGCGAAACAACCAAACTATCCGCTACATGGGAAACAGGATTCCTCTATCCAAGCAAAGAATTCAAGGCTAATCACTCGCATGTGAGTGAGCAACAGGCATATACACAAGGCAGAAACACCCAAGTTGCCAATCGTGTTTGGAGCATTGTTACCAAAAAGGAAAAGACTACAGCCCCTGCATGGCATCCTACCAAGGGTATGATTATGCACAACTTTGCTTACACCAGCGATGTATGGCATACGTCGGAGGCTATTGCTCCCAAATCAGGTGTTCTGCAAGCCAAAGTGCATCTTACGGGCAAGGCGAAACATATCTTCTGTCTAACTATGGCTAATGCCAAGAAGTCGCTCCACCTCTTGCCTGCTGATAAGGTGGTTAAAGAGGCTATTTACACCCTTGTTTGGAACGAGAAGGAGGTGGTAAACTATGTGAACAATATGGAGGTTTCTCGCACGCAAAATCCATTGTCAGGCGAGGCACTTCATTTGTTGGTTCGTAGCTATCTGCCTGAGAATCAAAAAGCGGGAACTGGTCAGTTAGATATTGACTGGGTACGCATATACACCAAGTAATTTGGATGCCGGATGCCGGATTCCGGATGCCGGATTCAGAACCCCTAAATTTATAACAGATTATGTTTCTCATAGCAGGACCTTGTGCCATAGAGAGTCGCGACATAGTGCTTCAAACCGCTGAAACGCTGAAGCAGGTGTGCGAGCGATTGGGTATAAGCTTGTACTTCAAGTCATCGTATGACAAAGCCAACCGCACAAGTATATCTGATCGCGGCGTGGGTATGGAAAAGGGCTTACAGATATTGCAAGAGGTGAAATCCACTTTCTCGTTACCTATCCTCACGGATGTACACGAGTCGTGGCAATGTGCACCTGTAGCAGAAGTGGCAGATGTGTTGCAAATCCCGGCTTTCCTCTCGCGCCAAACCGATTTATTGGTGGCAGCAGCCAAGACGGGCAAGATTATCAATGTCAAGAAAGGGCAGTTCATGGCACCATGGGACATGCGTGGCGCGATAGCCAAGATAGAGGCTTCTATGCCTACACCATCCTCCACCACACTACGCCACACTACACCACACATCTGGCTCACCGAACGCGGTTCGAGTTTCGGCTATGGCAACCTTATCGTGGACATGACCTCGCTCGTGAAGATGCGCGAGTATGGTTATCCTGTGGTGTTCGATGCTACTCACTCTGTGCAGCAACCCAGCAGTCAGGCAGGTGTGACAGGTGGTAACCGCGAGATGGTACCTCACCTTATTCGCGCAGCGGTAGCTGTGGGCATAGATGGACTATTTTTAGAGGTACACCCAGAACCAGAAAAGGCCATTTCCGATGCAGCCAATCAAGTGCGACTGAGCGATGTGGAATATATTTTAGAGCAAGTTAAGGCTTTCGACCAACTGGCTCAACAATACAGATAAATGATTATGACTTACGCTGAAAGAGCAAAGCAGATTTTCGCCCAAGAGATTCAGGAACTGGAGAAACTCCAGAATAGTATAGATTCCGCTTTTGACCAAGCAGTAAATGTCCTCTATCGTTGTCAGGGGAAAGTGGTAATGATGGGTATTGGTAAGACTGGTATTATAGCCCATAAGATGGCGGCTTCGTTCGCTTCAACGGGCACACCTGCTATCTTTGTCAATGCAGCTGAAGCGGTACATGGCGATTTGGGTATGATTAACAGTAACGATGTGGCTGTTCTGGTGAGCAATAGCGGCTCCACCAATGAGATTCTCAGCATTATAGACCCCCTTCATCGTCTGGGATGCACCATCATTGCCATGACCGGTAATCTGGATTCGCCTTTAGCGCAGCGTGCTGACTATGCGCTTTCAATTCATGTGGACGAGGAAGCTTGTCCTTTGGGTATAGCACCCACCACCTCTACAACAGCTACACTGTTGATGGGAGACGCGTTGATGGTATGCCTCATGGAGATGCGCCAGTTCAAAGCAGAAGATTTTGCACTTTACCATCCAGGCGGTGCATTAGGCAGAAAATTGTTAGGGCGAGTCAAGAATGTGATGACCACAGATGTTCCACAAGTGCAAACCACTACTATTTTCTGCGATATCGTTCGCGAAATTACCGATAAGCATTTGGGCATGTCCATGGTATATGACAATACTCATTGTGTGGGTATAATCACAGATGGTGATGTGCGCCGTGCAATCCTCAAGTACAATGACTTGCAAATTACAGCTGCCGACATTATGACACCATCCTACAAGTATATCGCTAAAGATGCGTTATTGAGCGATGCCTTAGCTATTATGGATAAACATAATATTACCACATTGGCAGTTACCGAATCCGAAGAAACCTCCGATATCATCGGTATTATTTCCATCCACCATATCATAGACTTTAATTAGGAATTAAGAATTTTGAATTGACAAAATGATTATTCATTTACCTAAAAATATTTCGCGCGCACATGCGCAAGCCTATGCCGATGAATTGGGCGCAATCTGCTTGGAGCAGTCTGAGTACTTTGTCCTGATTACCAACCATACGGTTAAGCAACTGCCAGCCAATTTGCAAGAATTGGCTATCAATCATTGGACATTCCCAACGGATATGCAACTCTCTTCGCGTCAGTATATGGCAGATACCTATCGTATCCAGATAGGCGACACTTATATCGGGGGTGATGGTAAGAACCAACTCATGATAGCTGGCCCCTGTGCGGTGGAGAGTCGCGAGCAGATAGAGCTGTCGTGCCAAATGCTCAAGCAACAGGGTATTCGTGTGCTGCGAGCAGGATGCTACAAGCCACGCACATCACCCTATACCTTCCGTGGATTGGGGGAAGATGGACTCAAACTCCTTGCCGAAATACGCGAGAAATATGGGCTACTCATCGCTACTGAGATGCGCGATGCTACGCATGCCGACAAGGTGGTGGAATATGCCGACATTGTACAAGTAGGGGCGAAAGCCATGTACGACCATGGTTTGCTGACGGCAGCGGGTCAGGCAGGCAAGCCTGTGATTCTCAAACGCGGCTTTGGTTCTACCCTACAGGAATTGGTTAATTGTGCCGATTTCATCATGAGTTGTGGTAATAATCAGGTGATATTGTGCGAGCGTGGTATCCGCAGTTTTGAGACCAACACGCGCTTCACGCTCGACCTCTGTGGCGTAGCGTGGTTGAAGGAGCATTGTAATCTGCCTATTATCCTCGACCCAAGCCATGCTATGGGCTATGCGTATGGTATAACCGATTTGGCGCGTGCTTGTACGGCTATGGGTATTGATGGCTTGCTGATTGAGACGCACCCATGCCCTGCGTGTGCACAGAGCGATGCTCCGCAGCAACTCAATCATCAGCAGTTCTGCGACATGTATGCTTCCTTGCAACCTATCGCACAAGCCGTTGGTAAAACATTGGTGTAAAACAACAAATCGAACCTCATGGGTTCGATTTGCAAGTGGAGATAGCGGGATTCGAACCCGCGTCCAAACAAGGAACCAATATGCTTTCTACACGCTTATCTTGGCCTTGATTTTCGAGCAACGGCAAGACCCAAGCCACCAACCATTGCCTTATCTGCTAATGTCTCATTTTGGTATCGCAGCCTACCAAAACCAGTCCCGATATTTCCGCACCGCTTAATCCATTCAGCCTCTGGACGTTGGCTTGGAGCGATGTCTCGGTTCAGCACCTTGTGCCGAAACTGGGCGAATCTACTATACTTCGATTACGCAGCGAGAGCTACAGTATTGTTGCCAGTTATAATGGCGAACCCGATTTACGAGCGGTGTTCATGCTCGGCGTGCTTACATACCTGTTCTACCTGCTGTCAAAACCAAATATCCCCTCATTGGTATGCGCTTGTCGCATTCAATGCACTGAGTAAAACAGATTGCGGGTGCAAAATTACACTATTTTTTTTGATTGTGCAAACTTTTTAATATTTTTTCACAAAAATAGTTCCATTTACCCCCATTCTACTGCCAAACTATGTCATGATTGCATAGCGAAAGTAGGTACGCAAAATCTATGCCAAGTACACTTGCAGTTATCCTGCAATCCCAACGGGTACAAAGAGGACGCGTTTTTTTTCGATTTTTTTGTTATTCACTTGCATATTTGCATTTTTTGTTGTACCTTTGCACGGATTTATAGATTTTGGAGAAGTGGGGCTGAAAATTAGAGGAAAAGAAGTAGATAAGCAGGAATTAATAATACCTTAATAATATAAAAAGAGAGAAATGGGACTTTTTTCGTTTACACAAGAGATTGCTATCGACCTCGGAACAGCGAACACCATCATCATTTGCGATGACAAAGTCGTAGTGGATGAGCCATCCGTAGTGGCTATCAGCGCTACCGACAACAAAATGGTAGCTGTGGGTCGTCGTGCACAACAGATGATTGGTAAAGGCGGTAACCTGATTCGTACCGTTCGCCCTCTGCGCGATGGTGTGATAGCCGACTTCTATGCCTGCGAGATGATGATTCGCGGTATGATTAAGATGATTCCTAAGCAAAATCGCCTATTTACCCCAAGCATCCGTATGGTGGTATGTATTCCATCTGGAAGTACCGAGGTGGAGATTCGTGCCGTTCGCGACAGTAGCGAGCACGCAGGCGCACGCGAAGTATATATGATATACGAACCTATGGCGGCCGCTATCGGTATGGGCATTGATGTGGAGCAACCTGAAGGCTGCATGGTGGTAGATATAGGTGGTGGTACTACGGAGATTGCTGTGATGTCATTGGGCGGTATCGTAGCCAACAAATCCATCAAGATTGCAGGTGACGACCTGAACCGCGACATCGTGGAATATATGGGTCGCACACACAACCTACGCATTGATGAGCCAACGGCAGAACGCATTAAGATGCAGGTAGGTTCTGCTTTGCCAGAACTGGAAGAAGCTCCCGAAGACTATATGGTTATCGGTCCTAACAAAGTGACTGCGTTGCCTATGCAAGTGCCTATCAGCTATCAAGAGATAGCTCACTGCATGGACAAGAGTATCGCTAAGATCGAAAGCGCTATCCTGCAAGCCCTGGAGGCCACACCAAGCGAGTTGTATGCCGACATCGTAAAACGCGGTATCTATCTCACAGGCGGTGGTGCTTTGCTACACGGACTGAGCAAACGATTGACAGACAAAATTACTATCCCATTCCACGTGGCTGAAGACCCACTCCACGCTGTGGCACGCGGAACAGGGGTGGCACTCAAAAATGTACACAACTTTGGCTTCTTGATTCGATAAGACGCAATAAGACATGCGCAACCTGCTACAGTTTATAGCACGATATAGCAACTTCCTAATATTTCTGATATTGGAAGTTGTTGCGTTTATACTGATAACCACTACACACCCTTATCAGCATAGTGCGGTGTGGTCATCCGCCAATAGACTGGCTGCAGGAACCGAGAATATAGTGACAGAGATTGGTGATTACTTTCATTTGCAACAAGACAACCAACGTTTAGCAGAGGAGAATGCAGAACTGAAGAACCTGCTCATGGCACAAGCCAACCAACTCGAAGCTATAGCCGAACGCGATAGTCAGTATGTATATGCACAGTTAGACTGGGAATACACGCCTGCCAAAGTGGTGCATATCACTACCCACAAGCAGCACAACTACCTGACAATCAATAAGGGACTACGCGATAGTATCCAAGTGGATATGGGCGTGGTAAGTAAAGATGGTGTAGTGGGTATCGTGAGTGCTGTGGGGGAGAAATATGCCTTGGTAGTGCCTATTATTCACGTAGGAATGAATCTGAGTTGCCGACTTAAGACCAATAACTATATCGGACGCACCCAGTGGAATGGTATGCGCTATGACGAAGTAGCGCTGGAGGACATATCGCGCCACGTGGCTGTGAATGAGGGCGACACTGTTGTCACCAGCGGACTGACCGATGTGTTCCCTGAGGGTATCGTGGTTGGAGTAGTAACCGAAACAACAATGACCGAGCATGACAACTACCATCACACAAAACTGCACATTGCCACCGACTACAAGACTATCAAATATGTACAAGTCATAAAGAATCATACCCAAAATCCAATCTCTCAATAAATGACTTTTATTCGCGAAATAGGACGACTATTGCTGGTGCTTGCGTTGCAAGTACTGCTTTTTGACCACCTGCATATAGGTAATTGGGGAGTGGTGATGATGTATGTGTTGTTTCTGATTAACCTGCCGGTGCGCATCCCCCGCTGGGCGGAAATGCTGATAGGTCTAACGGTTGGTTTGATAATGGATGTGTGGCACTCGTCTCTGGGCATACATATCGCCGCTTGCGTAGCGCTGAGTTTTGCACGCCCATTGCTACTCAATCAGGCAGTTCAAGATATAGAACGCATCAAAGACAACATGTCCATCCTAACCATAGGACGAATAGAATACACGAAATGCGCTGTCATATTGACAGTTTTGCACCATTTCATCGTGTTTTCGTTGGAGACATGGAACATACAATTCTGGTGGATCGTTCTGCTGCAAACACTCGTAAGTAGCATAATGACTCTGTGCATCATATTGGGATACGAATACCTGAAGCGATAACATGATCAACGATACACTATATAGGCGCAAGTATCTCATCGGAGGCATCGCAGTGGTGGTGGTGCTGGTGTATATCGTTCGCCTATTTATGCTTCAGATAATCGATCAGTCCACACAAACCAAAGCCGACAATAACGCTCAATTACGCCAGACCATATACCCCTCGCGTGGACTCATTTATGACCGCAATGGCGAACTGCTGGTGGCTAATCAACCCATTTATGAGGTGACCATGATTGTGCGTGAGATGAAGCAAGAGCCCTTTGATACGCTCGGGTTTTGTAATGCGCTGCATATATCGCGTGACTCATTTGAGATACGTATGCAAAACATGACCAATCGCAAGAAGAACAGAGGATATACCCCTTACGCACCACAGATATTCATACCTAACCTCAGTCAAGAGGAGATTGCACAGCTGCAACAAGAGAAATACAAGTATCCAGGTGTCGATATTCGCATCCGCACGCTACGCGACTATACCTACCCGATAGCATCGCATATATTAGGTAGCGTGGGAGAAGTCAATCATAATGACATCAAACAGGATGAATACTACAAGACTGGCGACTACTCAGGACGCGATGGAATCGAGCGAACCTATGAGAAGGAACTGCGCGGACAAAAAGGTGTAAAAGTCTTCATGCGTGATTCGCGCGGGCGCATACAAGGGGCATATATGCAGGGGCAATTGGATTGCGAAGCGGAAGCAGGAACAGACCTATACCTAAGTCTTGACCGCAAGACACAGCAACTGGCGGAAGAACTCATGCAAAATAAGATCGGTAGTATCGTGGCTATTGAACCTGCAACAGGCGAAATCATTGCTATGGTGAGCGCACCTAATTGGAATCCCAACCAATTGGTAGGCAAAGAGCGCTCGCATAACTACCAACAACTACTCAACGACCCCTACAAACCGCTGATGAATAGGGCGACCCAAGCACAATACGCTCCAGGTTCTACCTTTAAGATACTACAGGCATTAGCAGCGCTACAAGAAGGTGCTATTACCCCTAACACTAAATATCCATGTAGTGGACAAACATCCACTCCTATCAAATGTACACACGATCATGGTACGCCTGTGGACTTAGAAGAAGGTATAGAGCAGAGTTGCAACCCATACTTTTGGGCACTATACCGCGACATGCTACAGGAAGATGGGTATGAAGATGGACATGTGCGCTTCAAGGAGCACTATAACGACTGGAGGGAGATCATAGCCAGCTTCGGATTAGGCGAACGATTCGCCAATACAGATATTCGGGAACAAGCCAAAGGGTACATACCTACCACTGAGTTCTACAATAGAGTTTATGGACAAAAGGGCTGGAAAGCCATCACGATTCGCTCACTCTCCATCGGACAAGGAGAGATATTGGTTACTCCCCTACAATTAGCCAATCAAGCCGCTGCTATTGCCAATAAGGGATACTACATAACGCCACACTTTAACCGAAATGACTCGATGAAATCGGATATTCATACTACTTTGGTTGATTCCACGCATTTTGATGTCATACACCGTGGTATGGCACGCGTGATGACCGATGGAACGGGACGGTGGTATAATATCCCCGAATTGCAAATGTGTGGCAAGACAGGTACCGTACAGAACCCTCATGGTGAAGATCATGCCCTATTCATCGGCTTCGCACCTATGGACAACCCGCAGATTGCTGTGGCTGTAGCAGTAGAAAATGCGGGCTTTGGAGCCACTTGGGCGTGCCCAATTGCAACATTGGTCATGGAACAATATTTGACTGGAGAAATCCAGCGAAAGGCACTCTATGAGCGCATGGCTAACGCCAACTTAATAGAAGAACAAGATGAGCCGTAACAGAAGCATCATATCGGGTATTGATTGGTGGACAATTGTGTTGTTCCTCGTGATTGCGCTGTTCGGTTGGCTGAACATCTACGGGTCGAGTTATTCGTTCGACCAAACGAGTATTTGGGACTTCTCCAACCGTGCAGGCAAGCAGTTGGTATGGCTGGCGACAGCAGTTGTGATGGGCGCAATCATACTGATGATAGAAGAGAAGACATACGATGTATTGGGATATATCATATATGCCGCAATGATTCTACTGCTGATTATTACGCCTATATTTGCCAGGGATATCAAGGGTTCGTATTCTTGGCTCACAATAGGACCTATCAGTCTGCAACCCGCAGAGTTCGCCAAATGTTTCACGGCGATAGCCATAGCGAAATATATGAGCAGATATGGGTATAAGGTTAGAGATTTGCGCGATTTAATCGTGCCTTTCTTGCTTATAGGACTGCCTATGTTGATTATTATGGTGGCTCAGCGTGAGACTGGTTCGGCGTTGGTATTTATCTCCTTCTTGCTTGCTTTCTACCGGCAAGGTATGTCTGGATATGTGCTGAGTTGGGGAGTCGCGAGTATATTGTTATTCATCTTGGTTATTCGATTTGGCGAGGTAGCATTGCCTTGGGGTATGGGTAGTGTAGGAATGTTGGTGAGTACCCTATGTATCCACACAATCGTATTGGGACTGTTGATGGGCAAGGAGAAAGACTTGCGCACAGCTATCATCATGGCACTGGGAGTAGCGCTCTGCTACGGAATAGGACTAATCATCAACATATGGATAGCGGTAGATTTTAATTACGTGGCTATAGCCAGTTTGGTGTATGCGACCATATATTTGCTATTACAAGCCCTAAAACAAAGGAAAAGTAGTATGGGTTGGATTGTCGGTTTCATTATGGTATCTACCCTACTTTGCCAGGGTAGCGATTTCGCATTCCACAAGATACTGCAAGACCACCAACGCAAGCGTATTGAAGTCTTACTTGGTATGAAAGATGACCCTACAGGTGTGGGGTACAATGTCAATCAGTCATTGATAGCGATTGGTTCGGGTCAAACAACTGGCAAGGGGTTCTTGCAGGGTACGCAAACCAAACTGAAGTTTGTGCCCGAACAGGACACAGACTTTATCTTCTGCACTGTGGGTGAGGAATGGGGATTTGTGGGGTCAGCAGGATTATTGTTGCTATATTTGGCATTGATACTGCGTATCATATATATTGCAGAACGACAGCGCGATAGATTTAGTATGATTTATGCTTATTGCGTAGCAGGTATATTATTGTTCCACGTGACCATAAATATTGGCATGGTATTGGGACTGCTCCCTGTGATAGGTATTCCACTGCCGTTCTTTAGCTATGGCGGCTCATCCCTGTGGGGCTTCACCATACTGCTCTCCATCATGCTGCGCATGGATGCGGCACGCGTAAATAAACTACAGGGACAAATGTAATTACGGACGTGGCTGAACATAATATCATAGGGCAAAAAGGAGAAGAGGTAGCCGCAGAGGTCATGCGCAAGAAAGGCTTTCGCGTGGTGGACACCAACTGGAGGTTCGGGCATCTGGAGATGGATGTGATTGCTGTGAGCAAAAAGGAGATTGCTTTTGTGGAGGTGAAGACACGTACAACTTCTTTCGGAGATAAGCGCCCTGAGGAATATGTAGATGAGCTGAAACGCCGTCGTATGGCAGCAGCGGCGAATGTGTATATTAAGTTTCACAAGATAGAGTTGGTTCCACGATTTGATATTATCGGTATTTCGATGGACCCTAATACATACGATGTGAAAGAATTGACCCATTTGGAGGATGCCTTTTTGCCACCACAACGAACGATAGGCAAAAGCAGTTTCTCTGGACAAGACAGATGGAAGCATAGAAATAGAGTGATTGGTAGATAACTGATTGATAATATGGAATTTAAATACGATATTATTGTAGTAGGTGCAGGACATGCGGGCTGCGAGGCGGCCAGCGCCGCTGCTCGTATGGGTAGCAAGACATTGCTCATCACGATGGATATGAATAAGATCGGTCAGATGAGTTGCAACCCTGCTGTTGGAGGAATTGCTAAAGGTCAGATAGTCAGAGAGATAGATGCTATGGGCGGACAGATGGGTATTGTGACGGATAGGAGTGCTATTCAGTTCCGTATGCTCAATCGCAGCAAGGGACCAGCTATGTGGAGTCCTCGTAGCCAAAGCGATCGAAAATGCTTTATTGAGGAATGGGTGAAGATATTGACCACTACTCCGAACTTGGATATTTGGCAAGACACTGTCGTGGAGTTGATGGTCAAGGATGGTGAGGTAAAGGGAGTTAAGACCCTGTTGGGTGTAGAGATGCAAGCAAAGGCAGTGATCCTTACCAATGGTACATTCTTGAATGGTCTGTTGCACTTTGGAAAAACGCAGATAAAAGGTGGTAGAACATCAGAGCCAAGTAGCTATGGTATAACCGAACAGTTGTGTCAATTGGGGTTTGCCACAGATAGAATGAAGACGGGTACGCCTGCGCGGGTGGATAAGAGAAGTATTGATTTCTCGCTATTGACAGAGCAGTTGGGCGATGATGATAATCACCAATTCTCATATTTGGATACCGTGCATAAACAGCTGAAACAAATGAGTTGTTGGATCACTTATACCAACCAAGAGACCCATGAGGTATTGCGTAGTGGGTTGGCTGATTCGCCACTCTATAACGGACAGATTCAGAGTATTGGTCCAAGATACTGCCCCAGTATTGAGACTAAGATTGTGACTTTTGCGGATAAGGACATGCACCAATTGTTCTTGGAGCCTGAGGGAGTGGATTCCAATGAGTATTATATCAACGGCTTCTCCTCTTCCCTACCCTGGCAAATTCAGTGGCAAGCATTGAGGACTGTGAAGGGCTTAGAGAACATTATTCTCTATCGTCCTGGATATGCGATAGAATATGACTTTTTCGACCCTACTCAGTTGCTGCATACACTGGAGACAAAGCGCATTAAGAATCTCTTTTTTGCGGGTCAGATTAATGGTACTACGGGCTATGAAGAAGCAGCTGGCCAGGGATTGGTAGCAGGCATTAATGCACACCAGAATATCACAGGCGGAGCGCCATTTACGTTGGCAAGAGATGAGAGTTATATTGGCGTACTGATTGACGACTTGGTAAATAAGGGCGTTGATGAACCATACCGCATGTTTACTTCAAGGGCAGAATACCGTATTTTGCTTCGCCAAGATAATGCCGATGCTCGACTGACAGAAAGAAGTTATAAATTGGGATTAGCTGATGATTATCGCTTGTCGCTACTCCTGACCAAGCAGGAGGGCGAGCAAGCTTTAACCGAAATGCTGCGTACCACCTCCGTAAAAGGTAAAGACATCAATGCGTATCTAAATCATATGGGCTATGGCGATCTGCAACAAACGTGCAAACTGATTGATATTGTTGCTCGTCCTAATGTAACAATCATGGGACTGGCAGACGCATTGCCTGAACTAAAAGAGAAGATTGTATCTTTGGGCGCAAGACAAGAGGAGATTGTAGAAAGCACGGAGATTAACATTAAGTACAAAGGGTATATCGAGCGAGAGAAATTAGCTGCTGACAAACTGCGCAGACTGGACAACATCCGCTTGCCTAAGGATTTTGACTACAATAGCGTGCAATCACTCAGCACAGAAGCCAGACAAAAACTAATCCGCATTCAGCCCAACACGATTGGAGAAGCAAGCAGAATACCCGGTGTTAGCCCCAATGATGTGAGCGTATTGCTGGTGCTGATGGGCAGATAATATTAGTTTTAAGGCGTTATGTTTCACGTGGAACATTGATTAAAAGCAAACGATAACTCAGTACATACATTAGATAATTAATAACAAACAAGAGATATGAAACACCAAGAAGTTCTCGCGGCTATTCGCGATGTGAAGGATTTTCCAGTAGAGGGAATTATTTTCAAAGACATTACCACCGTGTTGAGTAATCCAGAGTATTTAAAGTGGATGAAAGATGAGATTGTGAACCTGTATCGTGCTTATGGCATCACAAAGGTAGTTGGCATTGAATCCAGAGGATTCATATTGGGCCCTGCTGTTGCTATGGATTTGGGTGCAGGGTTTGTACCTGTACGCAAACCGGGAAAACTACCAGCAGAGACTATTGAGGTTAGTTACGCTAAGGAGTATGGTGTAGATACTATTCAGATACACGCAGATGCTCTATCTGAGGATGACGTGGTACTTTTGCATGATGACTTGTTGGCTACTGGCGGCTCTATGGCTGCGGCGCTGGAGCTGGTAAGAAAGTTCAATGTGAAGAAAGTGTATATTAACTTCATCATTGAATTAGAGTTCTTGAATGGTAGAAAAGCCATTGGAGATGATGTGGAGGTTAGTAGCTTATTGAGTTGCTAAACCCACCCTTGCCTCCCCCGCTAAGGGGAGGTATTTGTTTCGATAAAATCGGATAAAATTACGTGTCTTGACAAACAACGAGCATATACAAGAGATACTTCATCGGCTGCCTGAAGAGCCAGGGGTGTACCAATACTTCAATGCGGTAGGGGATGTGATATATGTCGGTAAGGCTAAGAACCTCAAGCGTCGCGTAAGTAGTTATTTTCATAAAGAGCAAGATCGCTACAAGACCAAACTGCTGGTACAGAGCATTGCAGACATCAAATATGTGGTCGTGAATAGCGAGCAGGATGCGTTTTTGCTCGAGAATAACCTTATTAAGCAGTATCAGCCACACTATAATATCCTGCTGAAGGACGGAAAGAGTTATCCCAGTATTTGCATTACAAGAGAAGAATATCCCAGAATATTCAAGACGCGAAAGATAATCAAAGGTGTTGGTGAGTACTTTGGTCCCTATAGTTTTGGTCATACATTGGACTTAGTTTTGGAGCTCATTCATAAGCTCTACCCTATTCGTACATGCGCTATGCAAATGAACAAAAGTGCCGTTGAAATGGGGAAATATCGCGTGTGCCTGAAGTATCATTTGGGTAATTGCTGCGGCATATGCGAAGCAAAAGTGAGCCATGAGCAGTATATGGAGTATATTGATGCTGCACGGAAGATTATTCGAGGCGATGCACAAGAGATTAGCAAGCAGATAGAGGCAGAGATGTTGCAAGCAGCAGCAGAAATGCGGTATGAGGAGGCAGGCAGACTGAAAGAAAAGCTCGAATTCATCGAACAATTTACCAGTAAAACCATTATCACGAACTCGCACGCGGGCGATGTGGATGTGTTTGGTTACGATGAAATGGGGCAAAATGTATACATAACCATGCTGCATGTGCACAAAGGAAGTGTCGTACAAGGGCAGACGATTGAGTATAAAAAGCAGTTGGATGAGAGCCGAGAGGAAGTGCTGGCGATGGGTATTTATGAGTTACGAGAGCAGTTGGGGAGTACAACAAAGGAGGTGATTGTTCCGTTTATTCCGGAGATAATTGACGAAAAACTGCATATGAATATCGCTCTGGGAGGCGATAAAAAGAAGCTCTTGGATTTGGCGATGCAGAATGTGCAGCAGTATAAGAAGGACCGAATTAGACAGGATGATAAGCTGAATCCAGACCAACGGGCGGCTCGTATCTTGGGTGAATTGCAAGGTTTGTTGCATCTGCCTTCCCTACCCATGTGGATAGATAGTTTCGATAACTCCAATACGCAGGGCAGCAATGCGGTCGCAGGTTGCGTGGTGTTTAAGAAGGGGCGCGCGTGCAAGAGCGAGTATAAGAAGTTTGAGATAAAGACGGTTAATGGTCCCGATGACTACGCAAGTATGCGTGAGGTCGTGAGAAGACGATATACGCGGTTGTTGGAAGAAGGTAGTCCCCTACCCGACTTGATTATTGCCGATGGTGGACTGGGGCAGATGGGTGCTATTCGTGAGGTGGTGTATGGCGAGTTGGGTTTGCAGATTCCTATCGCTGGATTGAAGAAGGACAACAAACATAGAACGAATACCCTACTCTATGGCGACCCTGTTCAGGAGTTTGGCATGAAGGTGACGGACGAGATCTTCCGTTTGATGGTTGAGATACAGGACGAGGTGCATCGTTTTGCCATTAGTTACCACAAAAAGAAGCGAAGCAAGGCGCAGATAAAGAGCGAACTCGATGATATTCAGGGAGTTGGCGCAGTTACGAAGCAAAAGATACTGCAACGTTTTGGCTCTGTGGCGCGTGCTAAAAGCGCCAAATTGGAGGAGTGGATTAATTTGCTCGGAACTCACTCAGGGACAAAGCTTTACGAGCATTTTAATGGTAAAATAACGCCCTGAGAATTGAATATTTTTCTTGAGCGTGGAACAATACACAGGCAAAATGATGTATTTTTAACCATTTTTGTTCCTTCTTTTTTAGTATTATTCCTTGAGCGCGTAAAACAACATTTTGCGCACAATTGTTTTTTGCGCACAATTTTTGTTTAGCGCCCAAGGGATATTGATTTGGGCGCAAGTTGTCGATATTGTCGTTAATTACATCTCCGTGTTTCCGTGCCTGTCCGTGCTCGTCCGTGGTCTACCCATACCCCTTAGCGCTCGCTGTGTTGTTGCGAGCGCAATTGTTGTTGATTTATGTTGTTTAGGTTGTTGTAATCATATATCTCCGTGTTTCCGTGTCCATCCGTGCTCGTCCGTGGTTGGTATATCCCCCACCGAGAAACATCCTTCCGTGGTTATGGATTGACCACTGAACTTCACTGACCTACACTGAACCAAGGATATATATTTCGTGTTTCCGTGCAGTTCCGTGCTCGTCCGTGGTTGGTATATCCCCCACCGAGAAACATCCTTCCGTGGTTATGGATTGACCACTGAACTTCACTGACCTACACTGAACCAAGGATATATATTTCGAGTTTCCGTGCAGTTCCGTGTTCATCCGTGGTTGGTATATCCC
>JAZNMH010000030.1:0-34976 GCA_045579505.1 Paludibacteraceae bacterium | reverse complement strand
GTGCGTGGGTTCTATCTGCTTGCGATAGACATCAATAGAGTACGACAATGCTTGGAAGGTATAGAAACTAATACCGACTGGCAAAATCAAGTGGAGCAGCAAGAAATCCGACTCTATGCCAAAGAGTTCTGCAAATTCGCGGGCAAAGAAGTCGTAGTACTTATATAAGCCTAAGATGCCGAGATTGACAATGATATTGGCTATCATTACGGCTTTCTTCCCACGTTGTGTTGGGGCGTATTCGATGCCTATACCGCTAAGGAAGGAAAGAAGTGTGGTAATGGCAATTAGAATAAGGAATCGCCAGTCCCACCAACCGTAGAAGATATAGCTGGCGACAACGACAAAGAGGTTTTGTAGCAACAATTGGTGTTTGCATTTGCTGAGCGCATAATCAAACACGAACCAATAGAGTAAAAACACTATCGGGAGAAAAATGAGGTATTCGAAAGAGTTGAAAAGCATAGTCTATTTATAGATTATTGATTCATACAACTCCGCATACTGCTGTCCCACTTGCTCAATGGTATAATTATCCATCACTTTTTGGCGAGCAGCATCAGAGAGAGAGCCATCTTTGTTATTATCCAAACACCAGCGTATACCCCGTGCAAGGTCATCGCTATCCTTCTCTTGCGCCAAATAACCATTTCGTTGATGCTCCACCATATCGCCATTACCACCAATATCAAAACAACAAATAGGAGTTCCACAAGACAAACTCTCCATTATTGCACAACTCAAATTCTCCGTTAATGATGGCACTACCATTACGTCTGCTAAATTATACAAGGTGACCAATAGATTCGTATCCGATACATAACCAATAAAATGTACGTTGATATGCTCAAACTGCATTGGCAGATCACTTTCGTTTGCACCAAAGACAATCAGGTTTGCCTCAAATTCTTGCTTGTCAAGTGCTTGCAATGCGGTTAAAAGGCTTGCAAAGCCTTTTCTCCTGTCCGTCGCAGCATTCATCGCTCCGTATAGGATCAACGGCTTTGCAGCCTTTTCTCCTACCGCGCGCTTCACTATATGAAGCGCTGGCTTTTGCGTTATAGCAACAGACAATCGCTTATTTATCTCTTGCTCGGACAATGGACGGAAAACCTCTGGTTCTAAACAATTAGGGATAACTGTTACTGGAAAACGGCCAAACAATGCACTCTGCTTGGCACACTCACCCAACCAGCGACTTGGGGTAACGATATACAGATTTAAGTCTTTATACGCACGTAGTTTCTCCTCGAAGATGCGATACGCCAAGTCCTTTTCCTTACCAGAATGCAACATTGGACAATCGCCACAATGCGTTTTATATTGTTCACAATCAACAAAATAATGGCATACTCCGCAAAACGGCCAGCTATCATGTAAGGTCCAAACAATGGGCTTGTCCTTGGGTAGATCTTGTAACTTAATAAAGCGCTGATTGATCCAATGCAAGTGCAGTACATCGTAATCCAACTTCTGCAACACACCGCTCAATCGAGTACCACGCGAATCGGACATAAAGACATTCTCCTTCGTCTTGCTATATGGGCGCCACAGCCAATGATGGTATTTATTTTTCACCTTCTGCGCTACCCAATCTGCAATGCGATATAGTTTATTCTTGGGTAAGAAATCTTGCAGTGGTACTACAGCAGTATCCTTGGAATATTTTTCCTTCACCAGCATCTGCGTTTCCACCCCATGCAGCTGCACACCCTGCATGATTCGCATAGCGGCACGCGCAGCACCACCATGAGTGTCATTGGTATTTACGAATAAAACATTACTCATGCATACACTTTCTTTTTAATTACAAATGGCGGTTTCTTTCCAAAATTCCGAGCAATAAAATTAATTAATTTTTGCCAAAATGAACGTTTTTTGTATGTAAAAACATTATACTGTAAATTCAAAATCTGTTTGTCAAAATATATCGTATCTAACAAGTTAGGATTACCATTTTGATTAAGTTTAAGAGTCTTTTGATATGCTGTCGTATTTCCACAATGTGTCCCACTACCATCCAATCCTATATTATATGTATATGTCTCACATGGAACTATGGACACTCTATGATTCTTAAAATGATCAAATGCAAATTGTATATCCCATGCGGAACTTCTACCCTCTTTTTCATCAATTAACATTGGTGTCATATCATCTCCTCCACGATTAAACGCTTCTACTAATGCCGGATTATGAATAAAATTATCATAGTATGACATTGACCAATCAACATTTTCCCATCTATCACGCCAAGTTCCCCATCCCCAATTGAACAATCTCGGTGATGCATATACATCGTATTTATATACATTGGGGATGTTAAATTTTTCTGGAGCATGACTATATCCACTAATGGAGTGTACAGCTTTATTGTCTTTGTAATATGCAAGTGCTTTATTCATATACGACAAAAAAGCAGGACTAGTAATTATATCATCTTCAACGACAATTACAGTCTCATGTTCTTTCAATACAGATGTTATAGCAAATATAATTGCATCACGACAACCGCGATTAGTTTTAGAATAATGTTTATGCACTATAATTTCGTAGGAAATTAATCGCAATTGACTATCAATTATTTCTTGTACTAATTGACAATTTTTTACATCATTATTATTGTCAGTTCTCGGACCATCTTGAAAGATATACAATTCATTCGGTCTTTGCAGTAACAAAGACTCTAATGTCCTTCGCGTATGTTCAGGACGATTAAAGGTAATGAGAAGAATAGGAGTAACAAACATAATTATTTTGAACAAATATTTTCTGTATATTTATAAAATTTATTCCAATATACTCTTTTATATGCTAATAATAACAACAAAATTACTGCAAATAGATAGCATCTTATTTGCAATAACTTATATACGATATTCTTTGGTCTATAATCAACAAAAGTAAAATCAATATTCTTTGCATAGTTCTTTATCCCCCTATATAAAATACAAAAACGATGCATATAATCTTTTAACTGATAATGATAAAATTCACTATCAAATGGTATATAAGAATCCGTTGGATTCAGAATATATTGTTTGATATAATCTGTTAATCCATTTGCTCTAACATATCTCAACACCCTATTACTAAACAAAAAAGACATATTTCGGTAGGCTGCGAAATGTAATATATTTGCATCTTTTGCCCATCGAGGATATGTGAACATAATACAATTCCATTTGTCATCAACTCGCTGAATGATATGATCACATTTTATATTCGCTTTTGCTAAAGATGGTTGATCTATACTGATTCCTTTTTTTAAGCCCTCTTGCCAATATTGATACCATAGTGCAAATAGTTGATGCGTTGTTGGCGTATCTTTTGCATATATCACCCCGCTACTGAAATAGAGCTGTTCTCTATTAGGATTCCACCCAATCTTTTGAGCATTCTCACGCATGAGTTGATACAATGGCATACAAAACTGGTCTATTGGCAAATTTGACTCGCACACTGCACCCACTTCGCATTTAAGTAAATCTAACTCCTTTAACGAATAATTAATTATCGTATCACAATCTATAAATAGCAAGTCACCTTTTACCAATTGCCTTACTTGTGTTTTGATCCATCGTGAGCGGTACATCATAGTCGCACTCTCATCTTCGAATGGAATAACCACCTTCTCCGTCACATACTCCAACACCTCTGCACGCTTGCCTACAAGCAGTTCATTAGTCTTATCATCCACCAACAACACAATATGCGCATCTGGATTATGATACCGAGCCGACCAAATTGAGATTAATGCTTGCTCAATATAGGTCGCTTCGGGGGCACATGTAAGTACATATATCAGTTTTGTCTGCATATTATACTATTATCTTTACAATGCATCCCTATCATGGTAATCATACCAAAATACTGCTGGTGCACATAGGTTAAAGAGACGATTCGCTATTTTATCCTTCAACGAATATTTTTTATACTCTTGAGTTCGTGCTTTAATATTTCCTAATACTAAGCCTGCCATTAATAAACTGACTGGTGTCTGCTTTATCATATACCGTGCCAATTTATCAAATATTCTAAGTTGCTTTTTCTCCTTGGCAAAATGTGAAATAATCTGATGAATAGCATACTCGCGACGAGCAATTACTTGTGAATAATTCCCTTTGAGTGTCACTTTTAATACAAAAAAAAGTTTCTTCCATTTGCTAATTTGCTGTAATTTAAAGGGATTAAGATTAGAATACTCAGCAGTCACTACAGCAGGGTGTCTACGCCATACACATCCTTGATAATTGATTACTCGCCCACCCTTATTACATGCGGCATATAATGTCAAACCAAAATCAAAAGTTATTCTATCCGCTATCTCAAATACCTCAATAGCCTCCCGAGGAATCATCATCAAATGTCCTGCAATACCACGATTAAAGATACACTCTTCAATTGTAGGCATTGGATAATAGTGAGGAACTTCATTTCCATCTTCGTAACGTATCAATTCTTTACAAGCTACCAACGAGCAATTAAACTCTACTAATGCATCATACAAATATTCTAATTTTTCTGGCATCCATATATCATCTTGATCGCAAGGCGCAATATAATCAGCTGTCACATATTGAAATGCTTTTAAAAAATTGTTATGAGCTCCTAAATTACACTCATTTTTATACAAATGAATTAGATGAGGATATTTATTTTTATATTTCGTAAGTATTGACCATGTACAATCGTTACTATTATCATCTTGAATTATTATTTCTTTGGGCATCAACGTTTGAGACAGTACTGAATCAAGCAGTTCGCATAGGAATTTCTCACCATTATAAGTGGCAAGAACTACTGCTATGTTTGCTTTCATAGAATTCATTCTAACACTTTTTTAATAATTTCACATAAATGAAACATAAATCACCTATAATTTATATAGATTTATGTTAGATAACTATTCTTATTAGACAACAACTTCTTTATATAAGAAATCGGTCCTAATAACAATTTACCTAATTTATACGCGTATGAATTGGAGATTGTATTATATTCTTTGTGCAGCATTTTATATTCACTTAAAAGAGTATTCACCATACGTTTATGTGCATATGTTTCATTTTTCTTCAACCATTCTGGATAGCGATATATCAAGTTAAACATATGTAATGAATAACATGTTTTATAAGAAGGATATCCATTACATGTTGACAATGATTCATTATGTATACGATATTTTACAAGTTTTGAATCTATGAAATTCAACTTAATATTTTTCTTTAACACTGTTATCCATTTGGGCCAATCTTCTAACAAGGGTATACGCTCATCATTTATTATATCATATTCGATAATTTTTATACGATTATAAAAACATGTGGAAGCAGGTATACAATTACCCCCAAAAATTAGTCTATCTAATTGCTGATCTATATTCTGTTCAAAAAAAGAATAGTCAAAGACTTGGTTCTCAAAAAACACATTTTTCCTATTGTCAATTCCAAATGCAGTAATCTTACCAAACAAAAAGATTGTATCTGGATGAACTCGAACATATTCCAAACAACTCTCCACGCAATCTGGCATCAATAAATCATCCCCAGCTATTCCTTTTATCCACTCACCTTGACATGCTGCTTCTGCTCTGTTGAGATTAGCAGAAACCCCTGTATTCGTTTCCGATGTGATAATCCGTGTGTGAACAAAACGTTCTTTATTCTTTTTTACCCAATTTTGACATAATTCTACTGTATTGTCCGTAGAACAATCATCAGAAATAATCAATTCGATATTTTGATAAGTTTGCGATTTAATACTTTCCAAAGTCTCCAACACAAACTTAGATGAATTGTATGTAATAACTGGTACAGATACCAACGGTTGATTATTCATTTCCACAATCACTCTCCTTTCCATTCATTTATCAATCGTACTACTTCTGCTGCGTCATCTATTGTCATAGTAGGACTCATTGGCAAACTTAATTCCTCGTTCGCAATCTGCTCGGTAATTGGTAATGAAAGTTGTGGTGTATTCCACACCTCATTGACATAACATTCCTGCTTATGTGGTGCAATAGGATAATGAATCACCGTACCTACTCCATTCTCCTCCAAATACTTTTGGAGTTTATCTCGTAACGAGCCTGCCCCACAATCCCCTAAAGGGGAAGTGCTCGTTACTAATATAGGGAAGAGATGGTAAACATTTTCCGTATCAGAAAGACGCGTAGGAAGCGTAATTAGCGGATTATTTATATTATCATAATAATATGCTGCAATTACTTGACGGGCTTTGAGGTCTTCGTCCAAGTGACGCAACTTCACATCCAATACGGCTGCTTGTATCTCATCCAATCGGCTATTACGTCCTGTGTATTTGAATACATATTTCTTTTGACTACCATAGTTCGCCAATGCACGGATAGCAGCAGCCAACTCATCATCATCCGTCGTCACTGCACCGCCATCACCCAATGCACCGAGATTTTTGCCAGGATAAAACGAGTGCCCAGACGCATTACCTAAACTTCCTGTACGTTTACAATTGAAACGGCAACCGTGAGCCTGGGCATTATCCTCAACTAATTTCAAATTATACTTTTTGCACAAATCTAAAATGTGATTTGTGCAAGCATTTCGACCATAAAGGTGCACATTGCAAATCGCTTTAGTACGCTCGGTGATACGTTCTTCGATGAGGGTGTCATCGATTTGCAAGGTATCCATACGAGGTTCTACCAATACAGGTACTAATCCATTCTCGGTTATCGCCAGAATAGTAGCAATATAGGTATTAGCAGGTACGATAACCTCGTCACCTGGCTGCATCACGCCCAGTTCGATATACGCACGAAAGATCCAAATTAGCGCATCCAAGCCATTAGCACAACCGATACAATGCTTCGTGCCAATATAGTCGGCATAATGCTTCTCAAACTGCTCGTTTTCCTTGCCCTGCAAGTACCAACCACTATCCACTACGCGCTTCACCGCCTCGTGGATTTCATCTGCATACTTAGCAGTTACATCTTTTAATGATAAAAATGGTATGTTCATTTTTTTAGTATTTCTCTTTTTCCCTTCTTCTAATTTATATTGTACTTCTGATTAGAATTTTGTAGAACATATATAATCTCACTTATCACTTTTATTACCTACCACCATCCACACTCGCAATCATTATATTTAGCATTTATGGAATGTAACAGGCGTGGTAAGAATGCATAACACAACTAACTTTTTTCTTTTTTTATTAATTCTGCATATCCAATACCATCTTTACCATATCCATTTCCTGTATAAAAAAGATAAATATGTTTCCCAGTATCTATAACACAAGGAAAATAAACCATATGTTCATCAAATTCATTATGTGTGCCATGTTTAATTGTATTTAACCAGTCATCTATACGTTTCCAAGTTCCATCATTCTCTTGTTTAGCAACTCCCATAAAATATCTAAAATCTAGCGTCCTTCTAGTATAAAAAACAAAATTCTCGGCAAAAAGTTTTACAATTTGTGGACGCCCTAATCCATGCTCAATATTTAAATTTACACTAATAACCTTTACACCAGATTTTGCAAAATTAATTCCATCAGACGATTCTATGTAATTTACATCATATATTGGTCTATTTTTACCTTCAATAAAATACCAATCGGAGCCTACAGAATAACAACATTTAAATAATCCATTTTCACATATTGCAGATAAACCGGCCCTTGTATATAATCCTTCATCTTGTCTGTCCAAAATCGGAGCCTTACTAACTCGTTTAAACGTATTTCCTCCATCATGAGATATTGCTAAACCAGAAAAATTAGAAAAAGCTATTTTGTCCAATTTTTGAAAACCTGTATAATATAAATATATATCTTTATCATTTAATCTTAGTACATGTCCAGGAAACACACCATTATCATCAAAACAACCATCATCTCCTATATCTAAAATAGGAGTAGTGCTAATTTTTTTTACTATAGATGGATTATCGGCATCTACATCAATATAAGCAATACGTGAAATACCATTTTCATCACGAGCTCCTACATATATTCGAATTGTTAAATCATCATATACAATAGCCGCTGGTGCCATCGCGGTATGTTTCCACCAATGACTTTCGTCTATAGGTTTGTAAATTAATCCTTTTTTTACCCAAGTATAATTTTCTACATTCATAATACGCTATTTTATTTATCAACAATATCTACACTCTATCATCCATTAAACATTCTATCATAGAAACATCAAAAGTTGGTATTCTACAATGTTCTGCGACTTCTTTCCTTTGTGAAAAACTGTCATCTATATATATAGATCTTTCAGACGATATATATTTATATTTTTTTTCATCTTCCTTCAACCAAATCTTAGAAAAAAATAGTCCATCTATTTTCCATTCTTTTAAATATTGATTGCCATTTCCAATATGTTTTGAGACAAGAATGATCTTTTTATTTTTATTCAAGCATTGATAAAGAAATCTAATAACATCTAAATTATACTGATTATTTAAAATTATGGTATCATCTAAGTCTATATAGACATTATCATACTCATATCCAAAAATATATCTGTTCTTCAGACATCTATCTAAAGACAAATATTCTTTATTTATCAACACATCAACAGGTAATCCATAGAAAGTATATAAAGATAGTAACGGAAAATTAACTCCGCAACAACGATGGTAACACATCGTTCCTGCAATACGAATATCTATTTCTAATAACTTAAGATTCCCTCTTATATCTTCTTTCATTTGAAAAAACCAAGCACCACTTATTCGAATTCTTTTCAAAATATCTTTAGCACATTGCTCAAAAAAACTATTCAATTTATCAGATAAAGGCTCCGCATGCATTGAAGTTGCCATACGTATTCGAGAACGTTCACGTCCAGCAGAAAACAATAATCTACAATCATTATCCGAAAAGCAATCAATAGTATACTCTTTTCCTGGTAATAGTTCCTCAACTATATTACTGTTAAAATCTACCTTTTCTAATTCTTCACGAGATTCTATGACTTTAGCTCCGACTGCTCCATATCCACTATCAGGTTTCACAAAAACAGGAAAATGATTAACAGAATTTATATTTTGAAAAACAACAGGAGTTGGGATAACGTCATACAATCTTTCTATTGTTTTTTTCTTAGATCGTGTTACCAATAACGCTTCATCGGGCGGTAATAGAATTGAACAACCTATCTGTTTTTTGTACTTAAACAAAACATCTATCACAAAAGAGTTTGCAGGAAAAATAATATCAATATTATTATTTTTAACTATTATATTTAACTCATCCAACCATCCTCTCTCTCTAACATCAGGACATACAAAATTTTTTTTATAGATATAAAACGCTTGATTTGGGACTAGTGAAGATGCAGAAAAAAGTGTTACTTCCTTACATGATTTGAGACTATTATATATTTCTATACCATTCTCCATTCCCCCTGGAAAAACTAGTACATTCCAATGATTTTTTTTCATTTCTACAAAATTTATAGTTTCAATGTAAAACGTAGCGTTGCTTCACATCCTATATTTTCTTTAAACTCACACAAACCAAAATTAGGTTTTCCTAATTCCGATGAGATACCAATATCTAGATATTCAACACCCATTGAATGGTAATGTTCAAATATCTTATATGCTAAAAAATTCATTGACTTCAAATGGGAAAATGTAGGAATATCTCCCCAATAAACTACTTGATAAATATTTTTTGATGTGTGAAATATTTGTGCGGCAGCGACATCGTTTTCAAAAGAATCTGTAACAACAAAAAAATCTGCTGGTATAATCTTTATCGTATCAAGTACATTTTGTAAAGACATACGTAATGGTCGTCCTTTTTCCTTATGATTTATATCTATTACATTATACACACGCTCTACATCATCTCTACAAGAACTATTTAAAACATTAAATTTTAAACCACCTTTTAAAGAATTTATCAACTTATTACGAACCTTACTATCTAACAACTTATAATAATTCTCAAATAATTTCAACTCATAATGATGATTGCATTCTACAGACAAAATTTGCGCACCTATGCTAATTAGTGCATTTAATGTTTTTGAATTATCCGTACTATCATATATGGGAGGTGCTAATGTTAAGATAAAATCTTTCCCTTTCTTTCTTATGTAATCTTGTAACAAATCGCAAGCCTCATGATAGTAACGTATGTGCACTTTACTATTAAAACTAAATCCACCATATGTGGCAGAAAAAGGAGATAACAAATTATTATTATTCTCTCCTAATATTATTCCCAAACGATATTTAGTATCCTTAAATACCAAATAATGTATTTCATTACATTTGCTTTTATTTAATTCCGAGAATTCAACACTATTAAATCTACTCCAAGGAGTAGGAAATAACCGTTGATATTCATCAGAAGGAACTCGTATAATCTCCATCATTTTTAAATCTTATAGTCAATAAAATCTTTATAATCACGAATATAATCAGATACATCATAATGATCGCTTGCCAAACACAAACACACTGCCCCTGACGAAAAATCATCTAAATCTCTCCATATACCTGGTGCTATGAAAAGACCATAATATGGACGTTTAAGATTGTATGTTATTTTTTCACGTCCATCATCCAATGTAACGGAGAAAGAACCATTAGCTGCTACTAATATTTGATATAGATTTTTATGAGCATGAGCACCACGAGATTCCCCACCTGGCACATCGTATAAATAATACACACGCTTTATAGCAAATGGTATGTCTATACTACCCTCTATTACAGTCAAATTACCGCGTGGATCAGAAATCTTGCGTAAATCTATTAATTTACAATCTTGTATAGTTGTGTTTCGCATGTTTTAGCCTTCAAAAGTTACTTTAAAATCATTTTTCGGACGCAAAAAACCAGGTAATACACTTTGGTTAAAACCCATATCAGACAATGTGTTTTCGATTTCAAAACATTGTTCAAAGCCATTAAACACTATATAACGTTGATTCTCTCCAAAAAATATCTTAGTCTTATAACGTCCAGCATTCAAAGTGTATGGATTTATTTTGAATTCCACCGTATAAATACCCTTTTTAGAATCCTTGTTTCCTACTTGTCCCAAGAGCTGTCCTATTTGGAAAATGGTCATTTCATCCATTGTTGTTACTTTTACATTAGCATCCAACATCGCATTTTCCTTAAAGCACATAAATTTCAATCGGAAAAGTACACCCGTTTCAATTGTAATTTGATTAGAACCATCCAAAGGCAATATCTCAAAACTCATTATGCGAATAACATCATTACCTGGAGCTGTTGACAAATCCTCAAAATACTGGTTTTCAGTACTTCCTCCATCACCAATATAACGCTCTACAGTATCATTAATTCCACCAATATATTTCACACTTCCATTCTCCAACAATACACCCGTCTTACAAAGGCTCTTTACACTCGCCATATTATGACTCACGAACAGCACCGTTCTTCCCTCTCCGCGAGAGACATCTTGCATCTTGCCGATGGCTTTTTTCTGGAACTCGGCATCGCCAACGGCGAGGACTTCGTCCACCACCAAAATCTCGGGATCTAAGTGCGCTGCGACAGCAAAGCCCAAACGGACCATCATACCGCTACTATAGCGTTTAACAGGCGTATCCAAATAGCGTTCGCAGCCACTGAAGTCCACAATCTCGTCCAGCTTAGCAGCAATCTCGCGTTTGGTCATACCCAAGATAGCGCCATTCATATAGATATTCTCACGACCTGTCATCTCTTGATGGAAGCCAGTACCGACTTCCAAAAGCGAAGCGATGCGACCACGAGCACGGATAGTGCCGACGGTAGGACCAGTAACCTTACTCAGGAGTTTCAACAAAGTGGATTTGCCTGCACCGTTCTTGCCGATGATGCCGACGACGTCGCCCTGCTCGACCTTGAAGTCGATGTCGCGCAAAGCCCAGACGTAGTCGGAGTCGGCTTTCTGGGTGCGATCGTTGACCGAACCGATCTTGAGGTAAGGGTCCTCCTTACCCAAAATGGAGGTCTGCCACCAACGATTGAGGTCGTGGCTAATGGTGCCTGTGGACACAAGTCCCAGGCGGTATTGTTTGCCTACGTGGTTAAATTCTATTGCTGTAGCCATATATAAATACAATTTAGTTTCATTCTCAACAACAACCTAAACAACTTTACTTAACAACTTTTCCGCTGGGAAACAACACATCCCAGCGGCAAGGGATTATTTTCTCTTGAGCGCTCGCTATGTTGTTGCGAGCGGCGGGGTCCCCGATGAGCCTCGTGGGCGAATGGGGTGCTTTGCAATGGTTGTTGGATTATGTTGTTAGTGTTGTTGAATACATTTTTTTGTCTTCTGCAATCATTTTTCTTAACAACAACTCAAATTTAATTATTGCTACCATAATCACATTTCGGCGACAAAGGTAGTGAAAATTTTTGACATATACAAATAAATGACTAAGAAAATTTTCGAAGCACGATTTTTTGAAGAGAATTCGGAATAAAATTGATTTAAATTGTCTTTTAAATCCTTATCTTACATATATTCGAACTGTTGCTCGCAAGGTCTGAAAGAAACCCTGTGGCGCTCGTTGTGTTCTAATCTCCCATACGGTCGAACGATTATTAGTTACAAGCGCTATGAGTTGTTAAATTAAGTTGTTTTGGTTGTTGTCAATTATCCCCGTTTCCCTACGAGCAGAAAAAGACCACCAAGAGTTGGCCTGCCATGACACGCAAGAACATCGTCAGCGGATAGACCGTAGCATAGGTCACCGATGCTTGATCATTGTTGTTAGACAGACTCTGCGCATAACCCAACGCAGGGGCACCCGTCATGGCACCTGTCAGCATACCAATTACCTTAAAGTAGTTGATACCCATACCCTTATATGCTATACAACCCACCAACACCAACGGAATCATCGTAATAGCAAAGCCATACAGAATCCACATATAACCGCCATCCATAATCGTAGGCACGAACGTGTCTCCCACACTCAGACCCACTGCCGCCAAAAACAAGGTCAGACCCACCTGACGCAGCATCATATTCGCCGAGGTCGTGGCAAAAGTTACCATATTATAATACGGTCCGAAACGTCCAATCAACAATGCCACAATCAGCGAACCACCTGCCAGACCCAACTTAAACGGTTGCGACAAGCCAGGAATAGCCACAGGCACAGAGCCAATCAACACACCCAAGAAAATACCAAAAAAAATAGGCATCAGATTGGGCAAGTCCAAACGCTTCAATTCATTGCCGAAAATATCCGCCACATGGCGCACATCATCTCTATCTCCCACTACCATAATACGATCGCCCAATTGCAAGACCAAATCAGGTGTTGCCAAAAGCTCTACACCTGCACGGTTAATGCGCGTGATAGTAGCATGGTAGCGATGGCGTATATCAAAGCTACTCAGGCGCTTACCGTTGCACTCCGTACGTGTAACAACCACCCGTCGCGAGATGAGATGCGCCGAACGCTCGCGGCCACGGAAACCATAATGCGTAACCTTGCCCAACACATTCAACTGCGCTTCGTGGCGTTTGTCGCTGATAATACGAATCACATCTTGAGGATGAAAAACGGTATCAGGCGTGACCAGTTCATCCGTGCCATTATGGCGCGTAACACGGCTGACCAACATGGGATGGACAGGACAGAGGTCGTGCAACTGGCGGAGCGTCATATCCTGCTCAATAGCCAAACAAATATCCACGCATATTGGTTCATCATCCGATGCATTCTCAATACGCAAGCGCTCGTCCTCCGTGCGCAGATTGACACGGAAACAGATACGAATAATCTCGAACGAGAGTATCAGTCCCACAATACTCAATGGATATGCCACCGCATAGCCCATCGCGATGTCGGGCGAGACCGAACCGTAGATATCCGCGGCAGCCTGCTGCACAGCACCCAATGAAGGGGTATTCATTACGGCACCAGACATGATACCCGCCATAGTCGCCATATCCACCCCCGTGAGATAATGCAAGCCTATCGTACACGCACAACCCAATAGCACAATCACTGCTGCCAAGATATTGAGTCGCAAGCCACTCTTGCCCAACGGCGCAAAAGATGGACCCATCTGTAAACCAATACTATAGACAAACAATATCAAACCAAAATTCTTGGCAAACGATGCTACTGTCGGGTCAATCGTTACTCCCAAAGATGAGAGCAATATACCCACAAACAGTATCCACGTGATACCCAAGGAGAAACTCTTGATGCGCAGGTGTTCGCCTGCCCATAAGCCCACACAAACGACCATTGTCAGCAAGACGATGGACTGCGTCACCGAGGGTGCCATGAAGAGATCTTGTATGAATGACATGGTTTTTTATTTTGGATATTGGGTATTGGTTATAGGCTGGGGTATGCGGCTTTGGCGCTGTTCATGCCTTTCGCATCTAACCTCTCGCCTATAACCTATTCAGCCTGCAAAGGTAGTGCTTTTTTCTTATACACGCAAATAAAATCGTAAAAAACTGCATGGCAGGGGGATAAATTGCCTGCGGAAATATGTTTTATACAAAAATACGCTCGCTTCGCTTGCTACAAAAATATTAAAAAATAACAGGTATTATTTGAAAAGGAGTGTGTTTTAAGACAATTGGAGTCAATTTATTGTCAATTTTTGTCAATTCAAGGATAACAGTGGTAGTTGAGATATGTTGCCCATATCTCCTGTGGTGCTATCTTGGTCGATTGTGTAAGTAAACTTCCACATCGTCCAATCTACCATCCACTATCGTAGCATGCTGCTACTCACTACCACTATTTTTTCTATGTCCTTCGGAACTGTCTAATGAACTTATCTCACTTCGTCCGAAGAACATGAAAAGTTATTTGGTGCGACTGACTGCCACAGCAGAAGGTAAGAGAAATGGATAAGACAGAAACCATCAAATTCTATTTGAACGGTTTATGGATTAGCCATTTATCTGCGATGCGCAGCGATAGCAAGCATAGCACCAAATATATCCATGAAATTGACAATAATTGACAAACAAATTGACGTTAATTGTCTTAAACAAAATCCCTATATTTTTAAATATTTTTGTAGCGAACAAAGTGAAGCGTATTTTTGTATAGAAATAACCCAAAAGCAACAAAATCGCACTTGAAAGTAAACTTTCGTGCGATTTTCTTGCAAATGTGCATTTTTTGTTGTATCTTTGCACCCAAATTGCGTTTTTTAGGCGAAGAGGCTAAAAGGCGATAAGGCAAGAGAAAGAATATTAATGTACAAAAAAGATATGGAGCAATTATCAGAACAAGAATTAGTGCGCAGACAAAGTCTGCAAACCATGCGCGATATGGGTATTAATCCCTATCCCGCTGATGAGTATGTAGTAACAGGCTATTCCACCGACATCAAAGCCACATTCGTGGATGCCGAAGGCGATGAGGCGATAAGGCTATTAGGCAATGAGGCTAAAGGCTGGTACACGGGTAAGCCCGTGCGCATCGCAGGACGACTGATGTCGCGTCGAATCATGGGCAAAGCATCGTTTATTGAGGTACAAGACTCCAAAGGGCGCATACAAGTGTATGTAAGTCGCGATGACATACAAGCACCTGTGCCCGAAGGCGAAACAGCTACCACCGTGGAGCAACAGATGTACAATGTAGTCTTCAAGAAGTTGCTGGATATAGGCGACTTTATCGGTATTGAGGGCTTTGTATTCCGCACACAAATGGGCGAGATTAGTGTACACGCCAAGAAGCTGACCGTACTTGCCAAGAGTCTCAAGCCCCTACCAATCGTAAAATACAAAGATGGTGTAGCATACGATGGTTTTAACGATCCAGAGCAACGCTATCGCCAACGCTATGTGGACTTGGTGGTAAACGAGGGCGTGAAGGATGTGTTCCTAAAACGTGCGACTATCGTTCGTACTATGCGACAAGTATTTGATGAGGCAGGCTACACCGAGGTGGAGACACCTATGCTACAGACCATAGCAGGTGGCGCATCGGCTCGCCCATTCATCACACACCACAACGCATTGGACGTGGATATGTATATGCGTATCGCCACGGAGCTCTATCTGAAACGACTGATAGTCGGCGGTTTTGAGGGCGTGTATGAGATAGGCAGAAACTTCCGCAACGAGGGTATGGACCGCAGCCATAACCCAGAGTTTACCTGCATGGAGCTCTATGTACAATACAAGGACTACAATTGGATGATGTCCTTCACCGAGCAGCTATTGGAGAAAATAGCCATCGCCGTGAACGGCACTACCGAGGTGAAGATAGGCGACAACATCGTGGACTTTAAAGCACCATACCGCCGTCTGCCAATCTTAGAGGCTATCCAAGAGAAGACAGGCTACGACCTGAGCCAGATGACCGAAGAGGAGATTCGCGAAGTGGCTAAGAAATATGGTGTGGAAGATACCGACAAGATGGGTAAGGGCAAACTGATTGATGAGATATTTGGTGAGACCTGCGAGGGCAGTTTCATCCAACCTACCTTCATCACCGACTATCCTGTAGAGATGTCGCCACTGACCAAGATGCACCGCAGCAAAGCAGGACTGACCGAGCGCTTTGAGTTGATGGTAAACGGCAAAGAACTTGCCAATGCATATAGCGAACTCAATGACCCTATCGACCAATACAACCGCTTTGTAGAGCAGATGAAGTTGGCAGACAAAGGCGACGATGAGGCTATGGTGATTGACCACGACTTTATGCGCGCATTGGAGTATGGTATGCCACCTACATCGGGTATCGGTATCGGTATCGACCGCCTGGCCATTCTCATGACGGGTCAGCCATCCATCCAAGAGGTGCTGCTGTTCCCAACGATGAAGCCAGAAAAAACTGTTTAGTGTTTAGAGGACGGCGCTGGTGCGCCTACAGTTTAGAGACAAGGTTATGAAAATAGCAGTATTAGGTTCGGGCAGTTGGGCAACCGCATTGGCCAAGATAGTGATGAACAATGTGGATGAAATCAACTGGTATATCCGCAGACAAGAGACCATAGACGAGTTCATAGAGAACAGACGCAACCCCAATCACTTGGAGTGGGCGTACTTTGATACCAACCGCATATACTTCTCGACGGACATCAATGAGGTGCTCGACCTGTCCAACACCATCATTGTGGCTATTCCTTCGCCGTATGTAAAATCGTGTTTGGATGAGATAAACATTGATATCTCTCACAAAAAGATTATCTCCGCGGTCAAAGGTATGATACCTGATGAGCATACTCTGGTGACCGACTATATCCATGAGCATTTCCATGTGCCACACGAGAATATAGGTGTGATTGCAGGTCCCTGCCACGCAGAAGAGATAGCCTTAGAGCGACTGAGTTACCTGACCATAGGAGGTATCAGCGAGCAGAACACCCAAGCATGGAGCGAGCTACTGACCACGCGATATGTGCACGTGGCACAGAGCAACGATGTGATAGGCCTGGAGTACTCCAGCGTGCTGAAGAACATCTACGCTATTGCAGCAGGTATGTGCAGCAGTTTGCGCTATGGCGACAATTTCCAAGCTGTATTACTGACAAACGCCATGCACGAGATTATGCGTTTTGCCAATGCCAAATCCCCTATCCCACGCGACATCACTAATAGTGGCTATCTGGGCGATGTATTAGTGACCGCCTATTCCAACTTCTCGCGCAACCGCCAGTTCGGGCAGATGATAGGTATGGGATACAGCGTGAAAGCTGCACAGACGGAAATGGAAATGGTAGCAGAAGGCTACTATGGTACCAAAGCCATCTATATGGTCAATAAGACATTGGGCGTGGATCTGCCGATCGTAGATGCTATGTACCAAATACTCTACGGACGCAAGTCTGCCAAAAATACAATCAAAGAATTAACACAAAAATTTCAATAAAACAAGATGAAAGATATTCAATTTTCCTATGCTAAAGCCGTAAGTGCTGAAGCCGTACAAGCGTACAAACAACAAGTAGCCACCGCTCAAGAGCAACTGGTGAATGGTACAGGACTGGGTAACGATTTCCTCGGCTGGATGAATCTACCAGCTGACATCCGTCCACAACTCAATGACATTCAAGCTACCGCCGACCTACTCCGCCGTGAGTGCGAAGTGATCGTGTGCATTGGTATCGGTGGTTCGTATCTCGGTGCGAAAGCCGTGATTGATGCATTGACAAGCAGCTTCGCATGGCTTGAAGGCGAAAAACCAGCCATCGTATATGCAGGACAGAACATCGGTGAGGACTACCTCTACGAGTTGCAAGCACTGCTCAAGAATAAGAAGTTCGGTATCATCAGTATCTCCAAATCGGGTACAACCACTGAGCCAGCATTGGCGTTCCGCTTGCTGAAGACCCAATTGGAAGAGCAACAAGGCAAAGAGGCTGCTAAGCAACTCATCGTATGCATCACCGATGCCAAACGCGGTGCCTTGCGCACTCTGGCTACCCAAGAGGGCTACAAGACTTATGTTATCGAAGATAATATCGGTGGCCGTTTCTCCGTATTGTCACCTGTAGGTCTGTTGCCTTTCGCCTGCGCAGGATTGGATATCAACGCACTGATTGACGGTGCAGAACGTATGATGGAGGTATGCGGTATCAACACGCCACTGGAGGAGAATCCCGCAGCACAATATGCTGCTGCACGTAACTACCTCTACGGCGAGCAAGGAAAGAAGATTGAGATGCTCGTGAACTACCATCCTAAATTGCACAACGTCAGCGAGTGGTGGAAACAGCTCTACGGTGAGTCTGAGGGCAAAGATAACAAAGGTATTTTCCCTGCCAGCGTGGATCTTACCACCGATCTCCACTCCATGGGTCAATACATACAAGAAGGCGAGCGTCACCTCTTTGAGACCGTGATCTCCGTGGAGCAAGCCAACCACACCGTACCTTTCCCACACGATGAGGCCAACTTAGATGGACTGAACTTCCTCGCTGGCAAGCGCGTGGATGAAGTAAACAAGATGGCTGAACTCGGCACTATGATTGCGCATGTGGATGGCGGTGTGCCTAATATGAAGATTACCCTGCCATGTCTGAACGAGTACTATATCGGTCAGTTGCTCTACTTCTTTGAGCGTGCATGCGGTATCTCAGGTTATATCTTGGGCGTGAACCCATTCAACCAACCAGGCGTAGAGGCATACAAGAAGAATATGTTTGCATTGCTTGACAAGCCTGGTTACGAGGCAGAATCTGCTGCTATCAAAGCAAGATTATAGGCGATGAGGTGATGAGGCGAGAAGGCGAGAAGGCGAGAAATAGCGGCGAAGCCGCATATTACCAGCCTTTACACTTTACACTATAAACTATAAACCAGAACAATGTCAGCCAGCAAATGGATATTAGGCGGCCTTGGGTTCGTGTTAGGCGGACCCATTGGCGCGCTGATAGGTGTGGGTATCGCCTCGCTCTTTGATATGGGCAGCCAACACCCAGAAGCATATACACAAGATACTCCTCGTTCCTCGCGCACACGCGCTACGCAGGGGGACGTGCGCGTATCTATAATAGTGTTGCTCGCATGCGTGATAAAAGCCGATGGGCGCGTACTGAAATCCGAGATTGCGTATATCAAGCCCTTCTTGGTACGCAACTTCGGCGAGGAGGGCGCCAAGCAAGCCCTACAACTGCTCAAGCAACTGCTGGAGCAAGACATTAACCCCGCCCAAGTAGCACAGCAGATACGTCAGTATGTCAATTACTCCGTTCGATTGGAATTGGTGCACCTGCTATTGGAAGTAGCCAAAGCCGATGGCGATGTGGCAGAGGCAGAAACACGCACGATAGAAACCATATCCGTGAATATGGGTGTTTCCAATGCCGATTTTCAGTCGTTGCTATCCCTCTACCGCCAGCACAAGGATGCCAACTGGGCATACACTGCCTTGGAGATTGAGCCATCTGCCACCGATGAGGAGGTAAAGAAAGCCTACCGCCGCATGGCGATGAAGTACCACCCCGACAAGGTAGCCAACGCAGGCGAAGCGATTCGCCAACAAGCCACCGAGAAGTTCCGCATGATCAACGAGGCATATGAGGCGATTAAGGCGATGAGGGGATAAGGCGAGGAGGCAATGAGGCGATGAGGCGATAAGGCGAGAAATAGCGGCGAAGCCGCATAACACTTGCCTTTACACCCTACACCCTACACTATAAACTAAAGAAATACAATGACCACCACCCTGTTGTTTGTCGGCAAGACAACCGACCCACATATCGAGGCACTGTATCAGGAATATCTAAAGCGATTGACACATTACCTGCCCGTGAAGGTGCAGGTCATTCCTGAACTACGCAACACCAAGGCCCTCACCCCCGAACAGCAGAAGCAAGCCGAAGGCGAGTTGATACTGCGTGCGGTGACTCCGTCCACCGAACTCATCCTGCTGGATGAGCATGGCAAGGAGTATCGCTCCATGGAGTTTGCGCAAGTGATGCAGAAGAAGATGTCGGCTGGTCGCGATGTAGTGTTTGCTATTGGTGGTCCGTATGGATTCTCACAGGCGGTATATGAGCGTGCGAATGGTAAGATTTCACTTAGCCAGATGACCTTCTCACACCAAATGGTACGGTTATTCCTCATTGAGCAGATCTATCGCGCTATGACTATCCTACGCGGTGAACCCTATCATCATGAGTAGGCGAGAGGTTAGAGGCGAAAGGCGATGAGGTGATGAGGCGATGAGGCGAAAGGCAAGAAGAAAGAAATGCACCCCAATAGGAGGTGCATTTCTTATTGTATGAGGTAGATATCAAAGATTGAGCGATTGCTCGTACTCCTTCATGCAGTCCACCAGGGCTTGAACGCCCTCGAGAGTCATAGCATTGTAGGTACTTGCGCGGAAGCCACCTACGAGGCGGTGTCCCTTGATACCCACCATACCCTTAGCCGTAGCGAACTTGAAGAAGTCATCTTGCAAGTGTGCATACTCAGGTTTCAACACAAAGCAGATATTCATCATCGAGCGGTCCTCTTTCTTAGCAGTGCCCTCGAAGATCTTGCTCTCATCAATAGCATTATAGAGTAACTCTGCCTTAGCCATATTGCGCTCTAATGCTGCCTCCAAACCACCGTTCGCTTTGAGCCAACGCAGAGTGAGCATTGCGGTATAGATAGGCAATACAGGAGGAGTATTGAACATACTGCCGTTCTCTACGTGAGTACGATAATCCAACATCGTTGGGATATGGCGGCTCACTTTACCTAAAAATGCCTCTTTCACAATTACGAAGGTAACACCTGCAGGTGCGAGGTTCTTTTGTGCGCCACCGTAAATGATATCGTATTGGCTCACATCGATAGGGCGAGCAAGGATATCGGATGACATATCTGCAATCAATGGCACATTGCCTTTCTTTGCGTAAATAGCTTGCAGTTTCTCATCGGAGATTTCGGTACCATAAATGGTATTGTTAGTAGTGATGTGCAAATAATCAGCATCTTGTGGTACTTCGAAATCCATAGGGATATGGGTGAAGTTATCCGCAGCAGAGGTAGCCACCTCTACCACTTCGCCAAAGGCTTTAGCCTCCTTGATGGCCTTCTTCGACCATACGCCCGTATTGAGGTATGCCGCTTTGTGCTCCAGGCAGTTGAAAGGCACCATGCAGAATTGCATACTGGCACCACCGCCCACGAAAATTACACGATAGCCCTCTGGGATATTCAGCAACTCTTTCATGAGTGCTTCTGCCTCATCTACAACGGGTTGGAAATACTTGGCGCGGTGAGAAATCTCAAGAATACTCAGGCCTTCGCCTTGGAAATCGATAACAGCCTCGGCTGTTTGTTTGATTACTTCTGCGGGCAGGATACTTGGTCCTGCGTTGAAATTGTATTTCTTCATGGTTATTTATGGTTTTTCGTCATTTTCCAATTGCTTTTGGTACCTTCGATGATCTCGGTGTCGGCTTTCTTGACAGCGTCTTTGATGGCATCTTTTACCTTCTTGGCAGCACCTTTGACATCGGTGATAATCTCCTCTACGAGGTCGGCTTTCTCCACCCAGCAGAGTGCATCGCCTTTGACCGCGGTAGCACCTTGCTCTTTGTCGATAGCCACTATGCGGCAATGCTCAAACGCACGGATTGGCTCAATGCCATGAGGCGTTTGCAGGTAGCATACCACATCGCCTTGTTTGTAGAAAGTACCCAATGCAGGGGCTTTGCTGTTCTCGTTAAAATCGAGTTCCCAAAGCACTTTACCCGATAGTGTTGCCTCCAATGGTTCAGCGTTAGGATGCAAGATAGCGCGTTTGTCAGCAGCAGAGATAAAGGTAACTTGTTTGCCACCTTGTGCGGCTTTCTCCATGCGTTCCAATAAATCTTTATTGAACTGCTCTTTGGCTTGACCCGATTTATACTCGCGGTATTGCTTCTCGTGCATTGCGAACTCAAAGAGTTCCTCATCATCTTGACCACGATCCCAACCTTTCTCTTCCATCTCGGCGATGAATTGTGGGAGAACATCTGGATAGAGGGCTTGTGGGTCATCGGTGTAGAACTCCATGCCTTTTTCCTTGGCGAGCTCGATGATCTCTGGTGCGAGTTCGCCAGGCAGTTTACCCGACTTGCCAAGAATCATGCCCCACATAGCAGGGTCCATGCGGGTGAATGGTTTCTCGCCCATGGACTTGCTGTAAAGGTTCATGAGCGCAGCATTCTTCACATATTGCGAGAATGGGGTTACGAGACAAGGTGTACCGAGCATAGGCCAAATGCGTTGTACTTCATCAAAGAGCTCAACCAGCAATTCGTCTTCGCTGAGGGCACTTTGACCACGTTTCACGAGGTTGGCGTTAATGGCCGCATGCATTCCCTTGAGGTCAGCCATGAGCGAGCCCATCATACCACCTGGCAGACCGCAACCAACGAGCAGCGATGTCATCTTTGAGTTGCGAGGGTCGATCCAATAGCCGAGGAAGTCATCAATGAAGGATTGGGTGAGCGAGCGTGCCTCCATGTATGCCTTCATATTGATATCCTTCACGAGGAAGCCTGCATCCTTGAGCATAGATTGGATGGTAATCACGTCTGGGTGCACCATACCCCAACTGAGTGGCTCCATAGCTACGTCCAACACGTCGCCACCTGCCTTAGCCACCTCCAGCATACTGGCTACAGAGAAGCCAGGACCTGAGTGACCGTGGTATTGGATGATAATGTCAGGATGCTTCTCCTTGATAGCAGATACGATAGTGCCGAGCATAGCAGGGCGACCGATACCCGCCATATCCTTGAGGCAGATCTCTTGTGCGCCGTTGGCGATGAGTTCCTCTGCGAGGTTAATGTAGTATTCCGCATTGTGCACCTTAGAATAGGTAATACACATGGTCGCTTGCGCGGTCATGCCCGCTGCCTTCGCCCATTTGATGGATGGGATAATATTGCGAGGGTCGTTCAAGCCGCAGAAGATACGCGTGATGTCCACACCTTGCGCGTGCTTCACTTTGTACATGAGCTGGCGCACATCCGCAGGCACGGGATTCATACGCAATGCGTTGAGACCACGGTCCAGCATGTGGGTCTTAATACCTGCCTCGTTGAAGGGCTTGGTGAAGGTGCGTACTGCTATATTGGGGTTTTCTCCATAAAGAAGGTTCACTTGTTCGCTGGCACCGCCATTGGTTTCTACGCGGTCAAAGCAACCCATATCAATGATGACGGGAGCAATTTTTGCCAACTGATCTTTGCGTGGCACATACTTGCCACTACTCTGCCACATGTCGCGATAGACAAGGGAGAATTGAATTTCTTTTTTTGCCATATTATGTAATTAGTTTTAAGGGTTCAAAAATGGGTATTGTATCAACACTTAACAATATCTTAACAATTATCGTGCAAAGGTACGATTATTTTCGCATATAGGCAAGTAAAAAGCAAAAAAGATAAGATTTTTTTATTTTATTTTCATATATGACATTTTTTTTGTAACTTTGCACCAAATTTGGCTTTTGTCAGCAAAATCAATTAGTATGTCTAAAGACACAGTAGAGAGCAACGCTTCTGTTTTCAGCAGAGAAACTATTATCCGCAGTGTGATTACCATCGCAGTCTTGGTTGCGCTGTACCTATTAGTTCGCCGATTAAGCGGAGTATTATTGCCATTCTTGATTAGTTTTGTAGTGGCATATATGTTGGCACCTATCGTGAATTTCTTTCAACATAAGTGCCGATTGAAGAATCGCGTGTTGTCAATCGTTGTAACTATTCTGTTGGTGATAGGTCTGCTCACGGGTGCGGTGGCAGCCGTAGTGCCTGCGATTAGCAAACAAGCCACATCACTCTCGCAGAGTGTCAAGACCTACGTGAGCGAATGGGACGGCAACGAATATTTCTCACCTGAGGTCAATGAGCGCATAGAGGAGATTATTCAGAGCATTGACATCAAGACGCTCATCGAGTCGCAAGAGGTGCAGCAAGGTGTCAAGAAGGTGCTACCTATCTTAGGCGACTGGATTAGCAGTGGCGTGAATGCGCTGATGGGACTGGCAGTGGCGTTTATATGCATATTGTATATCATATTCCTGCTCATAGACTACGAGAAGATTACCACGAATTGGCATAAATATATCCCCAATCGTTTTCGCGATAGCATTGTGATGCTTATGGGCGACCTTGATCGCAATATGAATGCCTATTTCCGTGGACAAGCGCTGGTAGCGGGTATTGTGGGTATTCTATTTGCCATTGGTTTTCAGATTATTGGGCTGCCAATGGGTATCGGTATTGGTTTGTTTATCGGTGTGCTGAATTTGGTGCCTTATTTGCAGGCATTGGGTATTCCACCTTGTATTATTTTAGGACTTATTCAGTCGGCTGAGACGGGTCGCCCTGTATGGGTAGTAATGCTCTGCATTGCAGCGGTGTTTATCATTGTACAAACGATTCAAGATATGGTACTTGTCCCTACCATTATGGGCAATGTCACGGGCATGGGCCCTGCATGGATACTGCTCAGTCTGTCGGTATGGGGATCGCTGCTTGGTTTTGTGGGTATGATTATTGCCCTGCCTGTCACTACCCTACTCGTATCCTACTACAAACGCTTTGTGCTGCACATGACAGATGACATGACCAAACCCCTTCCGCGTTCGTCGTGGAATATCCCATTCCTCAAAAATCGTAAAATAAAGAAATAACCCTTAATACTTTTAGAACTTTTAAAACTCCTTTAACAATGAATAGAAAGGTTCGTGTTCGTTTTGCGCCCAGTCCTACTGGCGCGTTGCACATAGGCGGTGTGCGTACTGCCTTGTTTAACTATTTGTTCGCTCGCCAACACGGTGGCGACATGCTACTCCGTATAGAGGATACCGACTCCACCCGCTTTGTCCCTGGAGCCGAAGAATATATCACCGAAGCCCTTGCATGGCTCGGCATTGAGATTGATGAAGGTATTTGCCAAGATGCTCCTAATGGCAAGGGCGACCACGGTCCATACCGCCAGAGTGAGCGCCGCGAGATTTACCACAAGTATGTGGATGAGCTCCTCGCATCAGGCAATGCCTATATTGCGTTCGATACCCCAGAGCAACTGGAGTCAAAGCGCGCTGAGATTGCCAATTTCCAATATGATGCCCGCACCCGCGAGCAGATGGTGAACTCATTGACGCTCAGCCAAGAGGAAGTAGAGGCACGCATTGCCAATGGCGAGAAGTATGTGGTTCGCTTTAAGGTAGAGCCCAACATCGATGTGCATGTCCACGACCTCATTCGTGGCGAAGTGGTGATTAACTCCAATATCCTCGATGATAAGGTGCTTTATAAGTCCGCAGATGACCTGCCTACATATCACCTTGCCAATATCGTGGACGACCATCTGATGGAGATTAGCCATGTCATTCGTGGCGAAGAGTGGTTGCCGAGTGCCCCACTCCACGTGCTATTGTATAAGGCATTCGGTTGGGAAGATACAATGCCTGAGTTTGCGCACTTGCCACTGCTATTGAAGCCAGATGGCAACGGTAAACTATCCAAACGCGATGGCGACCGTCTTGGATTCCCTGTGTTCCCATTGGAGTTCCACAATCAGAAAGATGGCTCTGTATCATCGGGTTACCGCGAGGAAGGCTATTATCCAGAGGCTGTGATTAATTTCCTCGCATTGCTTGGTTGGCATGCTACGGGCGACCAAGAAATGTACACCATGCAAGAACTCATTGAGCAGTTCTCACTGGAGCGCGTCAGCAAGTCAGGTGCGAAGTTCGACTATGAGAAAGGCAAGTGGTTCAACCACCAATACCTCCAACTCCGCAGCAACGAGGACTTGGCAGAGCAGTTTATGCCATATTTAGAGAAGGCAATTGGCGATGGGCAATTGGCTATAGATAAGGCGAAAGTAGCGAAAGTCATTGGTTTGACAAAGGACCGCGTGAACTTCGTTTCCGAATTGTGGGAGCAAGTAAATTTCTTCTTCGTGGCTCCTACGGAATACGATGAGAAGTCGCTGAAGAAGCGTTGGAAAGAGGACTCTCCTAAGCATATGACCGAAATGCTCGCACTCTTGGAGGCACATGAGGATTGGTCTGCTGAAGGATTGGATAACCTGATTATGCCTTGGATTGCCGAGAAAGAGTACGGCGTAGGTATTGTAATGAACGCTTTCCGTATCTGCCTCGTAGGTGCTGCACGTGGTCCACACATTTGGAACATCACCGATGTACTGGGCAAAGAGGAAACCCTCCGCCGGGTTCGCACCGCATTGGAGAAGTTAGGATAACTACCCTACACTACACAATACTATACAACAAAATAATAGCGGGCATTAAAAACCCGCTATTATTTTGTATAGATTAGTACGATATTATTTCACTTGTGCGCCAGTTGCTGTATAGGTCACGCCATTGCGGATAATGAGCAATTGGCCATTGATGAGGCGCTTGCTGATATTGGTTTCATCAACGTATATGTCTTCTACAGGTGTTGTAGCAGCGTTGTAGTGGAGTTTGACAGACATATCGTAGGAGTTGGATGCATCAACTTCAATCTTCATTTTGCCATTTACCTTCTCAATAGTCACTGTACCATCTACCAAGCACCACAAGTTCAATGGGTCTAAGTAGCCTTCCGCATCTACAAAGCAAACATATGAAGGAAGTGGACCATCAGGTGCAACACCAGAGCAAGCAAGTGTGGTACCTGATTGCCATGAAGCATTGATAGGATAAACACCAGCAGGGAGAACGATATCAGGATCAGCTGCGACATCTTGATCTACAACGAAATAGAAATCTGCTACAATAGTCTCATCGGCATCTACTATAAACAACTCAATGAGACGATAATCATCTGGTCTCCAGTCTGTTACCTCGATGTCTGAATCAGGTCCAAAGGTAAAGTCAACATCCTCATCTTCCTTATCAAATGGAATACGCTCGCGGACATACTCGGTTATGAAGGTGAGGTCGTATTGTACAGAGTTGTCGCAAATGAAGGATGCAACAGCTGTCACAATACCGTTTTCAACCTTCACGGTCATAGTACCCTTTTGCACAGAATACTCGTCGTATGCTTTGGTAGTTGTATTCCAAACCTTGACATAGGTATCTGGCGCATAGAAATCGGTATGCTCAAAATTACCATCGTTGTAGAATGTGCCCTCAAGACTACCTGTAGTAATACGCTCTACATTTACTTTTGCCATCAAATCACCATCTTCGCTCATACCATCTAAGATAAAGATACCAGAAGAAGTTACAGCATTAGTGAACAATACTGCTTCTTCGTTGCTGAGACCATCGAAGGTGAAAGTAACAGTCTTAGTAGGAGTTGGAATGGTGTAGAACATAGAGATTTCGTATTGGATAGAATCGAAGCCCAAAACGGTAGCTGTAAGGAAGGTAGTATCATTCTTTTGCCAAATCTCACCGCCAAACTCAGCGAATCTAACAGGAACATCTACAACAGATCCATCTTCTACAACGTGGTGAATGAGGAATGTTTGTTCCTCAACGGTGTTTGCTAAATCAAACTCGCCGCCCATCACTTGATCAATGTAGAAAATGTCAAAAGACACAGAGTACTCCTCGTTGTAGTTCGCCATTTGCAATTCCTTGGATCCAAGTGGATCAATGTAGAACATAGTCTTAGAGATATTAGGGAAGTCCAAAACTTTGATTTCCTTTACCTCTGGCACACCATAAGAGAGGTGCATGATGTAGTACTTGTAGTCCGTACCGAGCATGCGGATTTCTACTTGGTAGCCATCAGCCTTGCTGCCCGTAATCTTGAGGTTACAAATGATAGACTCAATGACTTCTTCCGTCTTCAAGTCAGTCAAGTAAACGTATGAAGTACCAGTAGGATATTCCGCCGGCGTGGTAACTGTAGTAGCGTTGTAGGCAGCATTGATTACGTATTCAGATGTGCTGGCATCAACCAAAATCGTTTGTTGTGACATGCCAAAAGCATCGTTGATGATGGTGTTGGTAGAGGTGATTTCGATGGTGTCCTTAGGTTGTACAGGTGCTTCCATAGCAATATTGTAGAAGCATGTGTCGTTGGTAAATGCTTCACACATGAATATATATGTCAAACCGCCATAGATATTCTCGGCACCGTATATGACACCATCGAGATCCATCACACTTTTCTCTTTGCCATTGTGAACGATCTTACTATTTTCATCATCCATGAGTTTGTGTGTATAATAACCATCTACACCAGTCTCTGTGAAGAAGGTGAGGTCCACCTCCATCACACTATCTTTACCCGCAATGCGGAAACGATCTTCTTCTGGAGTGATAGAGCAGTTGTAGAGTGCGACATCCAGTTTGGATTGCGCCTTGATAACTTTGTGTTCAGCATGAACCTTGAAGTAGCCATATTCGGGGGCACCCTCTTCCAAACCTCTGGTGACCAACATCACAGCATCCACGGTATATTTTATGAGGTTGTCGCTTACTTTCTCCTCTTGGATAGTCAATTCGCAAGTTTTGTAGTAGTGGGTTTTGCCATTTGCCTCTGGGAACATACACCATGAGAACCATATGTCCAGGTCTTTCTCTGTGTAAGTGCCTGCCATCGTTGCAGGATTGACATTTTTAACGATGTCGAAGATGAACTGATAACGCTCGTTGCGAAGTACAAAATACCACTCCGCTGGCTCATAGAAGTAAGGATCCTCATAGAAAGAATTGAAGTGCACCTCAGTAGTGTCCAAACCTGTAAGCTGAGCAGGTGCTTTCGCTGCGGTGTAAGGGGTTGCATTCCATGTAGCAGGTTGTTCTGCAACACGTTTTGCTGGTGTGCGAGCAGGTTGGTGCAATGATTGCAGGGCGTTGCTCAGGTGCTCCTTAGCCATAAGGGTTTTCAGGGCTTGTGGCTTACTGGTCTGTGCAGATTGCGCAAATGCAATCAAGGACAAACTTGCCACGAGGATAAGAGAAAAAATCTTTTTCATGTTCTTTGTTTTTTATTGATTGTTTGTGTTATAGTTTCATACCTTGTGTATTATACTCTACCCCATTCTTGCGAATGATTAGCTGACCATTCTTGATATATTTTACAGAACGAGTACCTTCCAGCGGTATATCAATGATATTTGTGGTAACAGAGCCATCGTAAATAATATGCACTGGCACATCGTAGGAGTTGAATGCATTGACTTCGAGATAAAGTTTGCCGTTTTTCTTTGCTACGGTGACAGTACCCTTTACCCACATGTAGATTTCATTCAAATATCCTTGTGCATCTGTAGTTGCATAGAAAGGAGTAGAAATTTGATTTTGGTCGTCAGGTCCAGCATTGCCAAGTATTGTACCTGGTCGGAAGGACTTGTTGATTTTGTACTCGCCTTCAGGAATGAGGATATCCGCATCGGTAGAGTCCACCAAGAAGTGCATAGCCATGAGGTCGGATTGGTCAGCCGCTCCGATGGCGAGGTATATCCATCCTTCCTCTTCGGATTTATCCATCGTGGACAGAATATCGGCAGCCGTATAAACCTTATCAATGCTACCTGTAGGCATATCGCCACGCAGGTATTCACGCTCATAGTGAGCAGTCATGGTGATATGATAATATACGCTATCTGCACAAATGGCTTCAGCCACCGCGGTGATATTGCCATCAGCATCCATAGTGACAGTCATTGTGCCTGTCTCAAGCGGCATGATAGCCGTTACGTAATCACCTTCCATTTTGGCAATATAGGTATTGCGATACTCCATTTCCATACGTCCACCTTCTGCACCGAACTTGCCAAACAAACCATCATTGACAAAGGTGCCTTCAATATCTTGAGAGAGCGGGCTGAATGCCACTATATACGTAGTATCTGATGATGGGCCATATAGTTGGTAATATCCCTCTTCGTTGCGCAAATCTCCAAATTCTACGGGGAAAGAGAGCGTAACGGTGTCAATAGGTGTTGGCACTACATACCATAGTTCAATATCATAGAGCGTAGCATCCATACTGATGAGTTGGGCTTGCATAATAGTAGTATCACCCAATTGGTAAATGCGTCCATTTATGTCAGCTAATTCGGTGTAAGCACCTGTAACAGAGTCTTTCACACCACAATAATCTCTATCCACATCTTGCAAGGAGAACGTACTGCCCATTTCCACACCGCGAATATTGATAGAAGCATAATAATGCTCATCTTTGTTCTCGAAGAGGAGGTCATTGTTCATGTCAGGGGTAAAAGTGGCAATTGCGGAATGATTGAAGCGTACTACCATAGTATCTTGAGGCGTTGGCACGACATACGATAAATCCAAATTATATACCACGTTATCATCGCCTCGCATCGTACCCGTGATTGTCCAATGGGCAGAATTATCCATCTTCACATGCAAAATCGCATCTAAGGAATGTATAGTTTGATTGTTCTTTACATCCTGTAATTCGATGGTCACATCTTCCTTTGCGTAGGTTCCTTCTTCTGCTTCGGTAGCCATCCATGCACCAGAAAGAATGTATTGTTCGTTCTTAGCATCGAAACTTACCACACCCAATTCCTCGGACAACGCATCATTGAGAATCAGGTTGGTGGCTTTAAGTTCTACAGAGTCAGTAGGTGCAGGGAATGTATGTGTCATTCTGATAACATATAATATGGTATCGCGCGTGAGGAGTGCCACATTCGCCACACATGCCAAATTATTATTCTTGAACTCAGTGGCCACTTCCGCTTGAATGGATAGGATATCCAATGTTTCCTCGTTATAGATGAAATAGGTTTGCTGCAAATCAATATGTTTCATTGCATATTTGCCCACCAACGTATTGCTATTGATAGTAACAGTGGCTTCCATTACGCTATTGATACCTTCCAACGTGAATGTATCTTCGCTGCGCGATAAGGTGGTATTGGTAATTTCTGCAGTGATTTGCTTTGTAGGTGTGATGCTATTGTGAACACAAGTAACGATATAGGTAACACCATCTTCGCCTATGAGTGTGGCATTGGCAATGGTTTGGGTAAGATTGTCGCTGACTTTTTTCTGCTCAACTGTGAGGGTAACATCAGCAAACATCACATATCCCGAAGGTGTTTGTAGATGTGTATCTGCCATATTGATGTCATCATTGGCAGTAGTGAAAGTACCGAAGCCATTGTTGGCAGGAGCATAGTAAGCAAGTTCCAATCTGTAGCCATATTCAGGTTGCGAGGGGTCGGTACCCTCCATACGCATAAACCAATCTTTGTAATTGGTGTCGTAGCCGAATTGGCTAAAGCCAGCGAAGTTGAGAGTAACCGTCTCTTGCTGCTTGTAGGTGCCTATAATATGGAATACCTGGTCATTCGCCGTAGGTTCTTTATCGAATGGTGCTGTAGAAAGGTTGGCATCTATGATTTCGACATTTCCATTCTTGCTCCATGCGGCATTACCTGTCAGTGTGAGTTTACCGAGAGTAGCGTAATAGACTTCGTAGGTCTTGTAACTGCCATTGTACTCATTGAGGTAAATGGTAATCTTACCGTATGTGTCGTGCTGACCATATAGTACAAGGTTAGCATATCTGCCTGTACCCTGTACCTCTTTGTTGGTTATGTCAAATTCGACTTCTTCTACTATTTGAGCATAGACATTAACGTTGCAACAGCATACAATCAACAGAGATAAAATAAAATAGATTTTTTTCATAGAGTATATTAAATTAAACTATTATTCCATTTAGCCGACAAAGGTAGTAAAAATTTACAGAATATGCAATTTTTTTTGCAAAAAAATAGGCTCCCTCATAAGAGGAAGCCCATTTTTGTATATTCAGTGAATATGATTATTTAACCACAGCACCTTGAGCGTTGAACTCTTTTCCATCGCGAACGATAATCAATTGACCGTTCTTGATAGTCTTCAGTGCTTTCACCTCACCTTGTACGTTGTCAAGACCTGTAGCAGGACCTGGATCTTGTGGCAACTTACCAGAAACGGTAACATCGAATGCAACACCAGTGTATGGGTTAGCAACAATACCCTTAGCGGTAACTACATCACCATCAGTAGTAATGGTAAGTGTACCCTCACCGAAGCCAAGCCATGGATCATCATAGCCCATACCACCGATAGTTACAGTACATGTAATCTCAGATGGCTCAGTAGCCTCTGGGTAGTAAACAGGTACCTCAACCAATACTGGATAAGTTACACCATCCTCTGCATAGGTCCAGTCAGCAGTCATCTTCAATCCGTAGTCAACTGCATCACCGAAGAGAGGAATAGTATCGATTTGAACAGTTGCATCTTCTACTACTACAACGATAGGCTCTACTGGTGTATAAGTCATGTTAAGTCTAATTTCATAGAAGAAACCGCTATCCTCTACATGCAATACTGCCTTAGCTGCAGGAGCGTTAACGTCAATATCGTAAACATAACCATCGATGAGGCGAGCGTCAAAGCCCATGATAGCTACTGAACTTTCTGGTGACAATGACCATTGACCGTCCATATTGTCATCTTCTGCAAGACCAAGGAATACATCCACTTGCCACATTGTACTTGGACCACCAATGATTGCCATGCTCTCGAGATCAATTACCAAGTTGGTGATTTCGTCTTCGATAACATAGTACTCAGGTTCGTCACTTGGTTCGTCACCTGGGATAAGTGTGAAGTTGTATTGGATGGCATTGCCAGCCTCGTCAGGTGTAGAGATAAATGAAACAGTCAAACTGTCAGGAGTGTATTGACCATCACCATAAGGTTGGAGTTGAGCATCACCATACCAGATATTGCTGAAGGAATCACTAAAGTAGAAACCATAGTAGTTCTCAGATGGGAGAAGTGTCAGCCAGAATGACAAAGCTTCGTCGCCACCAGCGGTAACCATAGCCATATTGCCCATTACCTCAAGGTTCAAATTATAGAGAGTAACATCAACCTCCTCAGTAATAACGATTTCCACTTCCTCTACCTCTATTTCACCAAACATTTCTACGTTGTAGATATTACCTATCTCATCGTTCAAAACAGCCATTAGGAAGAATGTATTATCATCTTCTACGAAGAATGCGACTTGCTCTTCACCCTCACCAAGAACGAATGTTTCGCCTATGGTTCCCATAACAGAAAGGAAGTTTGTATCCACATAAAGCTCATAAGGAACCAGTTCCTCACCTACGATGAACTCACCTTCCAACAGGTAGGTAGTGTATCCATCCTCTGTCACAGGAACAGCAGTAGCTTCACCATTGGAGAATGAATACTCTTGAATTGTAGGCAATGTGACATTCATTGTTACATTGTAAACTGTAGCATTGTCTTCAGAAATAGCAGTAGCAGTATAAACCTCTTTGTTGTTCTCTGCATCAGCAGCGTAAGTAGCAGTTGCAGCAAGAGTAGTCGAACCAAGTTCCAAGTATGCCTCTGCATATTCAGTTATCTCTGCATTGAAATATGGAAGGATAATACGTACTAAGCCCATATTTTCATCCTCAGCCGCTACGTAACGACGTCCCATACGATCCGACACAGCATCGTTAGTGAGTTCGTAAGTAAGTTCAACGGTAGTAACCTCTGGCTCTTCTGAAGCACTTGGCATGCTACCAGTAAGAGTTACATAGTAAGATTTGCCAGTTTGGAAACTGGTGAACTCACCTTTGAGCATAGCCACACCACCTGCAATAACAATAACAGCAGGACCAGCAGCAGCATCAACCCATACATTGTCATCACCGATAGAGAGCCAGCACTCCTCGTACTCTTTGACATCAACATTTTCGAAGCCAGAAACCTCTACTTTAAGTGGAGAACCTTCCCATGTAGCATTGAAGAATGCGATTGCACTTTCTTCATTTACAACAATCTCAACATCCTCAATCTCAATCTCGACTGGAGGAAGAGCATACATTTTCAGATCGAATGCAATGTACATTACTTCACCTTCTTCTTCAACATAGGCGTGAACCACACCTGCATATACATCGCCCAACTCTGGGTCAACAGACTTGGTGAGAGAACCATCCATAACGATGAGTTCAAGACCACCGAAGGTCATGAATGAGCTCTCAACGTTTACTTCGTAAGCTTTCTCCTCGCCAGTGTAGTTGTTGAGGAAGAGCATTACATCAGCATCATTCATATCATCACGTCCCATGAGTTGCAAGTAGGTTACATCACCTACAGGCATCTCCGTAGTGGTCAAGTTGCTGATTTCAAGAGGCATTTCAATCCACTCAATTTGTGGCTCTTCTAAAGCATCAATATAGATAAGATCCTCTGCTACTTTGTAGTAGAAGTCATATATACCAGGAGCCAAGACAATGTTACCGTAACCTTCTTCGATAGTATAGGAAACAGCAGAAGCCTCATCTACGTTACCGCACCATGCAGTAGCAACACCATCAGTCAAAGTAACCACCTTAACAGCGTCGCCCTCAGCAATCTCTTGTCCGAGGAGCATGTACTCGTTAGCGTTATCAGGGTTAGCGGTCAAAGCGATACCAGTAGTCCAGTCGCCAGCAACACCCATCAAAACGTAAGTAATTACAGAAGGATTATTAAGAGCAGCCTCAGCCTCTTCTTGGGTGTACCATTCGTTGTT
>JAZNMH010000029.1:0-111347 GCA_045579505.1 Paludibacteraceae bacterium | reverse complement strand
CCGTGCAGTTCCGTGTTCATCCGTGGTTGGTATATCCCCCACTGAGAAACATCCTTCCGTGGTTATGGATTGACCACTGAACTTCACTGACCTACACTGAACCAAGGATATATATTTCGAGTTTCCGTGCAGTTCCGTGTTCATCCGTGGTTGGTATATCCCCCACTGAGAAACATCCTTCCGTGGTTATGGATTGACCACTGAACTTCACTGACCTACACTGAACCAAGGATATATATTTCGTGTTTCCGTGCAGTTCCGTGCTCATCAGTGGTTGGCACACCTCCCCCGTTTAGCGCCCAAGGGATATTGATTTGGGCGCAAATTGTCGATATTGTCGTTAATTACATCTCCGTTTTTCCGTGCCCATCCGTGCCCATCCGTGGTTGGCACACCTCCCCCCACGCGCCCCATTACCTTCGACACTTTCCCGATACATACCCGATACATTCCCGACACATACCCGATACATACGTATATCCCATGAATACCCCACGTATACCCCGCGTATACCCCATGAATACCCCAAAGCGCCTCTTAAAATGTTTTTAAGGTGATCCATACCCCAAAAGCTATACACCTATTCCATGTTTAGTCTTTTTACGCCATCTTCAAAAAACGAATTTTTTTATGTTTTACAACATATATTCCGCTAATCCACTTGCATTTATCATATTTTTTTACTACCTTTGCGCGTTTTTGTGATCAGACCCTCGCGCATGCGAGCGCCGCGAACCATAAATACCGCCCCAATCGGCACAGCTAACAAAACAATAACAATTTTGATGTTTACAACATTAATACATACGCTTGTCTCTAAGGGCGAACGCGCCAATCTAGAATGCAAAAAAGCGCAGCGGAATGTCCCAAACTCAATTTGGGAAACTTATTCTGCTTTCGCCAATACGTATGGTGGTACTATTTTGTTAGGCATTGAAGAGAACTTACAAGAAACAGAACTCGCGAAACGCTTTTCGGTTGTAGGCGTGGAAGATGCACATAAAATTTGCGCTGACTTCTGGAATATTATTAATAGCAAGGAGAAGGTCAACTGCAATATTCTCCAAGATAGCGATGTGCAGATTATAGATGTGGCTGACAAGCAGATTATTAAAATCTCTGTTCCACAAGCCAGTTACTCAGTCCGTCCTATATACATTAATAATAACCTCACAAGAGGTACGTTCAAGCGTAGCCATGAGGGTGACTACCATTGCTCGGAGCAAGAAATTAAACTCATGTTACGCGACTCGAACGAGGGTGGAAACGACCGTGCTGTCTTAGAGCATTACACGATGGACGACATAGATATCCCTTCATTGGAGCGTTATCGTATGTTGTTTAACATAAATAACCCTGAACATGTTTGGAAAGATTTGAGTCATCAAGAATTTCTCAAACAATTGGGAGGATATGCACAAGATCGTACCACGGGCATAGAGGGATTGACTATTGCGGGACTGCTTATGTTTGGCAAAGGTCTGCCCATTCGTGATCGCTTTGACAACCTTCGCATGGATTATATTGATAAGACTAATCTTATTGGCGAGCAGCGATATAGTGACCGATTGACATATGATGGTACATGGGAGAATAATTTGCTGAATTTTATTCGTATAGTACTACCTCGTTTGACTCGTGACTTGCCTCGTCCTTTTGCTATGGAGGGCATGGAGCGAAAAGACGATACTCCACAACACAAAGCGGTACGCGAGGCTGTGACCAATGCAATCATTCATGCAGACTTCATGTTGAATGGCATTTTGAAAATAGAGAAGTATGACGACCGTTTTGTCTTGACTAATCCAGGCTTATTGAAATTGCCTTTGGAGCAAATCTACGCAGGCGGTGAGTCTAAGGCTCGCAATCAACGCATACAATCCATGCTGCGCATGATTGGTTATGGAGAGAACTTGGGTTCGGGCTTCCCGATGATTCTCAATGCTTGGAATGAGAAACATTGGCTCAAACCAACACTTACTGAGCAACCTGAGTTGCTACAAGTCAAGCTGACATTGTTTGTACAAACCGATGATATCCCTCAAGAACCTACAGGTAGAAGTACGGTAGAAGCTATGGAGAAAAGTTCGGAGAAAAGTTCGGAGAAAATTATAGATATTATAAAACAATCTCCTAAAATTACAGCTAAAGAAATATCCATAGTTTTAGGTATTTCTAGTAGAGGTGTAGAAAAGCAAATTAAAAATCTTCGAGAGCAAGGCATCCTTCGTCGCATAGGCCCTGACAAGGGTGGACACTGGGAAGTAGTAGAATAATAAACTAATTTTGACTAATTTTGTCTAATATACTATAATTTTGGTAGTGTAAAATAATTTTGGTAGCTTATGACCCGCAAGTCCTACACAAAATCTTCGATTTGCGCCCTCCAGAACTGGGGGGGGTATGGCTGCCATACGGTCATAGATAATCCTTTAGACAAGATATATTATGCGTTGTCGTGGCTTTTGGCTGCGGCATCTGCTTTTGTGTGTATATGATAAGCGGCTCCGTCGCAAAGTGATCATTGACATAGTGAAAATAGACTGATAAGGTCAAACCAACCGATTTTGGCGGGTTTAAGTTAGCAGGAGGTTAAATATTCTGCCTTTTTGCACAATTTTTGCAGAAATACTTGTGTATATGAATTATTTTCTGTAATTTTGCGCCGCAAAATCTTAATCAACGATTATATTATGGCAACTTACACATTAACTATCAACGAACGTTCGACTCAAGGTAAGGCGTTGTTAGCGTATTTGGAAGCGTTGAAGCTTGATGTTAAGCGTGTTCGGAAAGCCAATCGCAAAAAGGGAAGTTTAGAGCAATCTTTGGATGACATTAGACATGGCAGAATAACATCATACGATTCTGTAGATGATTTATTCAAGGATTTAGGAATCTAATGCCCTTGCGCATACATCAAAAACAGAGCAAAATGACCACACCTCAATTCATAAAAAGAGATTGCATGTTGGCAGATGCCGACTACGTTCAATGGCTATCAGACCTCAAGCAACGCTATCGTCAAAGCCAAGCAAAAGCTGCAGTGCATGTCAATCATGGCATGCTGGAGTTTTATTGGTCATTGGGTAGAGATATTGTTGCGCTAAAAGCAGAAAGCAAGTGGGGAAGCGATTTCTACAATCAATTAAGTGTTGATTTGAAGCAAACCTTCCCTCAACAAAAAGGCTTCTCGGTTACAAACTTAAAGTACATCAAACGTTGGTATCTATTTTATTATGAGCAGATTATAATTCGTCAGCAGGCTGCTGACGAATTTAAAGAGACAATTCGTCAGCAGCCTGCTGACGAATTAGAAATGCCTGTTAAATTTGCTTTGATACCGTTGTATCATCATATCGAGATTGCTACTAAATGCTACTCACTTCAAGAGGCATTCTTCTACATCAACCAAGTCATCAATGGCAATTGGAGTAGAGGACGGTTAGAAGATGAGATTAAGGGTGATCTTTTTGCTCGTCAAGGAGGGGCGATTACAAATTTTGACAACACACTCCCCACGCCGCAGCAGATGCAGGCACAAGAGATACTTAAGAGCCCATATAATTTTGCATTCTTAGAGATTGAGAAAGAGCACGACGAGAAACAATTAGAAGAAGCGTTGATAAACAATATTACTCGTTTTTTGTTGGAATTGGGACAAGGATTTTCTTTTGTAGGACGCCAAATGGAGTTACAAATGCCTGGCGGACAGACCTTCTATCCTGATTTGATTTTCTACCATATTCCACAACATAGATATGTGGTAGTGGAGTTAAAGGCAGTGAAGTATATTCCCGAGTTTGCTGGCAAACTTAATTTCTATGTGACTGCTGTTGATCAATTGATGAAAGGAGAGGGAGATAATCCAACAGTGGGACTCGTGATTTGCAAGTCAACAGACAAAACTGTGGTAGAATGGTCGTTGAAGGATATTTGCAAACCTCTTGGAGTAGCTACCTATCAATTAGAAGAGGTTGTTGAGCGTACGGTAAGAGAAATCGAAATAGGAAATAAAACAAAACAATAATTTTGCTTAATTTTCTATAATATTCTACAATTTTGGGAGTGAACTCCCCTTATCAGTCTGACAAGCAATTGCCAGACTTTTTTGTCTATTTTCACGCCCCGTAGATGTAAGGTGCCATCGGTTCAGCCCTCGGCGCGACCGCTGAGTATCCCCTGCCTTTACACTTTACACCCTACGCTTCAGCCACTATCCGTGAGCGACAGCGTAACCATTTTCGCTTCAGCCCGGAGCGTCTTTCCAACGGAATGGAAAGAGCGGCATCCGCCTAGAAAGGCAAAGAATAGAAACAGCCCAACGGGTGCACGCGAAGCGAGCCACCAACGTGAGTGAAACGAACAAACAAAATATTAACTTTTTAAATCAAAAAACATTTATGAAAAAATCAATCTTTTTATTTTTCGCAGCCATCCTGTGTGCGATAGGCGTACAGGCAGCGGACACTTATTACTTCCGCGGGGGGCATAACTCATGGGGAGGTAGTAGTATAATGACCACAAGTACTGATGGACATTATGTGTATTATCACATTAATGATATCAGTATGAATCAAGGCAAAGAGTTTAAAATTAACAAAAACAACGCAGACAGTTGGGATCAAAGTTATTATGAAATTGTTAACAATTACAATGGTACTGATTTGAATATTACTGCTTCAGATAATAGATCTATTAGTGCTGCTGGTTATGTGATTTTGTATCTCCCAAACACCCTAGTTAACCCGTCAAATAAAGCTATTTTGTGTGCTTCAACCAAATTAACAGATGGTATAGAACAAGTTTTTCTGAAACACCCATGGAATGGAGATAAATGGGAATATTGCAATGCTTTAACAAAAAACTCATCTGGAAAACTTGTTATTACTAAAAAATATGGTTCCGCTGGTTGTAACTGGTCAATGAAAAAAGACGATTGGTATGACAAGTGGGTTGCAACTCCAACTCTTGTTAACGAACCACAAACAGGAGATGACTGTGAGTTTGCATTTGATCCTGCAGACCAAACAATTACCATCACTAAGCAACTAACTAAAAATATTGGTAGCATAACAATTACCATGGCTTGCGACCAACATCCAAATATTTATTATTACGGCGGTGTAGATGGTTCTGTTACATATCCAGAATGGCCTGGTGTTAATATGATAGACAATGGTGATGGCACATACTCATATAAGGTGGATAACGTTAATTTAGATCTTGGATTGGATTATGTTATTACTTTGAAAGAGGTTAATGAGAATGAATGGAAGAGTGAAGATTTGAATGCTAAAGCAGATGTTTCTCATGATGTGTCTATCTTTAATTTCCCTAAGATTGTTGTTTTAGGTATTGATGGCAAATGGGATGAAACCAACGCTCTTACTGATGTTTCTAATGATTACTTAACTGTTTCTAAGACAATAACAGTTACAGAGGCAATAGCTCATGATTTAAAATGCCATGTAGGAAGTGGTCAATATTATGGTAGTAGCGATGTTGAAATAACACGCGCAAATCCTTCTTCAAACAAATTTGATAAGGATTATAGTAATGGAAACGGAAAATTCCATGCGGATATTGCAGGCGATTATGTGTTCACATGGACATACAAAACAGGTACTCTCACCGTTACTTACCCTGAGTTACCAACTCCAGAGTATAAAGATATTACTGTAACTGTTTACGCAAAAGAGGTTCCAAATATCTGGTGGTGGAATGGTGGCGACCTTTGCCCTTCTACTGAAGACATTGTTAATCCTTCTACAGGAAATAAATATCAATGGAATGAGGCTCCTGCAATGGAACCTGTTGTGGTTGATGGAAACACATGGTATCAAAAGACATTCAAGGATGTGGATATTACTAAAGGTGGTATTAAGTTTAAGTTAAAATCTCAGGATCAATCTCAGGGAAGCAACGAATTGCAAACCACTGAAGACAAATGTTACGATGCACGTGTTATTGCTGGCGTAACAGAAACTCCTTGCGGTGTACTTCCAGAAGGTGAAATAGCAAAACTGACATATTATGTAGAGGTCCCAGAAGGAACCAATGATTGCTATATCGCAGGTGAAATGAATACTTGGACTCTTACACAAATGAATAAAGTAGATGATAGACACTACACTATCACCATTGAAGGCGCAACAATTGAACACAAGTATAAATATGCATCAGGTCCAGATTCTGATTGGAAATATGTAGAAGTCAAAGCAGATGGTAATGATGTTTCTGACCGCACATACAACGCAAATGATGTTGTTGAAAAATGGAAAGCCGTTTATGATCCATCCGCTCCAACTTACGATTACTACATTGCAGGTTCATTCAATGGTAATAATCCTATAAAAGCAGAGAATGGTATGACCCTTGACGGAACTGTTTATAAAGCTACTGTAACTCTTGCATCGGGCGAAAATACGCTCAAAGTTACCGACGGCACTTGGGAGAATACATGGGGTTATGGTCAACTTGGTGCTGCTTATGAAGAAGTATCTGATGCTGGTGAATATAACAACATCAAGATTACTCTCGCAGCAGAGAAAGAAATTACTGTTATCTTTGATGCTACAGGTGAGGGTAAAATCACCTTCGAAAAATTGACCGAAAAAGCTCCTGTGGTAGAAGACTTCTCTAATCAACCATCTATCCTCTACTTCCGTCCAAGTACCAATTGGAAAGATGCAGATGCACGATTCGCTGCTTACTTCTTCGGAACAGAAACGAAATGGTTAGATATGACTGATAGCAATAGCGATGGTATTTACGAAGTAGCTAATGATAAGACAAATGCCAATGTTATCTTCTGTCGTATGAATCCTGCTACCGCAGAAAATGATTGGAGCAACAAATGGACTCAAACTGATAATATCGTTATTCCTAACGAAGCGGACAATCTTAATACTGTTTGGGTACCTTGGCAAAATTATAACTATGATCAACAAGCTTCTGGTATTTGGGTTGCTCCAACTCCTTTAACAGACACTAACTGGTCAGATTTCGTTACTGCATACAAAGGTAAAACCATCAATGCTGTAGTAGAACGCTCATTCGTATATGAACAATTGCATACTCTTTGCTTGCCATTTGATCTACCTACTAACTGGCTTGGCGATGAGGCTAAAGCATACCAACTTACCAGCATAGTTAGCAACTCTGCAACTGAACTTGAATTGAAGGCTACCGAATGTGGTACTATAACCGCAGGCAAACCATATATTGTTAGCCCAACAAAGGGCAGTGAATATGAGCACCTTATCGTAGCAGATGTAGCGGTTCAAAATGTTAGCGCAGGTAGTTATACTATCACAGGTGGTGGTTATAAGGTTACAATGCAAGGTGTTGCTGCTACTCCTAATCCTGCACAACAAACCGATGGAAGTACCGAATATTGGCTCGCAATGGAAGATGGTTGCTTGTATAAAACTCCAACCAACAAGCTCGGTTTGCGCTCAATTATCAAGATGACTACAACTTCAGGTGCTCCTATCAATGTTCGCGCTCGTGTAGCATTTAATGAGAATGTAGAGACTGGCGTTGAAGACATCATCACTACCGACACTCCTGTTAAGGTTATCGAGAACGGACAACTCATCATCATCCGCGATGGCGTTAAGTATAACGTACAAGGACAAAAACTTTAATAATAATATCCGTCTATGCCCTCCCCTCCTTTTAGGAAGGGGCTGGGGGTAGGCTTATAAATATTGAAAAGACATGAAAAAAGTATATGTAGCGCCTCAAACAGAGGCAATGGAGATTTTTGCGGACAAAGTACTTATGGCAAGTCCTCAAGGTCAAGAGTTTATTTTGCCTCACGGAACAGGATCTGGTAGCACAATGGGTTAATCCCATCTCTGTGCATAACCATTCTCATTTGCACTAACAGCATTTGGCATTTCGTACAAGCCACTTGTCTCTTCCACACCAACCGCCCCCACAAAGGGCGGTTGGCTGTATGTTAGGCACAATTTTTGACATTAAACAACAAAAGAAATTTGCAATATATCATAAAGATATTTGTATATCTCAAATAAAAATCGTACCTTTGCACGAAATTAAAGAAAAAGGATATGATAACAGAGTCTAATAGAATAGAATTTAAAAGAGAACTAACTCGAGAACTTGATATAGAAAGAGAAGTAGTTGCTTTTCTGAATTACAGAGAAGGAGGTACTATCTATATTGGTATTAGCGATGATGGTACACCTATTGAGAATCACAATATTGACAATGATATGCTCAAACTTAAGGATCGTATTCGCATGGGCATACTACCTTCTCCAATGGGATTATTTGATGTGCAAATAGAAAGAATAAAGGATGTTCAAGTTATTAAAGTGGTTGTTGCCAGCGGTTCGGAAAAACCATATTATAAGATCCCGTATGGGATGTCCACTCGTGGCTGTTTTATACGTGTAGGTACTGCAGTAGAACCGATGCCACAAGATATGATAGACCGCTTATTTGCTACTCGAACAAGACATTCATTAGGTCATATCGTATCAAACCGACAAGATCTGTCATTTGAGCAACTCAAAATATATTACACAGAACACGGAAAAACTTTGAACGATAACTTCGCCAGAACATTAGAACTTCTAACCGAAGACGGAAAATTTAATTACAACGCATACTTGCTTGCAGATGAAAATGGGAATTCAATAAAAGTAGCCAAATATGCGAGTTTCGACCGATGTGATTTAATAGAAAATAATGAATATGGCTACTGCTCACTCATTAAAGCTACTAAGAGCGTATTAGCAAAATTGGAGATTGAAAATAAAACGGCCGCGACAATTACTCCTGTAGAACGCATAGAAACACCACTTTGGGATAGAGTTGCTATACGAGAAGCGGTCATTAATGCCATTGTACACAACGATTATTCTTTTGAAGTTCCCCCTAAATTTGAGATATTTCCAGATAGATTAGAGATTACCTCCGCAGGTCGCTTACCAGATACAATGAGCAAACAAGAGTTTTTTGATGGCATTTCAATGCCTCGAAACAAAGAACTTATGCGCATATACAAGGATGTGGAATTGGTAGAATCATTAGGTTCTGGCATACCGCGTATTCTGCGTAAATATGGAGAAGAATGTTTCCGATTTACGGAAAATTTCATACGCATCACTTTGCCTATCAACCCTATATTTACCACACAACAGAATACAACCGCACATGTTACCGCACATGTTACCGCACATGTTGAGGAATTATTATTAGCTATGGAAGGCGAAATGAGTAGAGATGAATTATTACAGAGATTAGGACTACGGCATCGCCAAAACTTTACCAACTCCTATCTAAAACCAGCATTAGAAATGAAGTTGATAGAATTTACCATACCCGATAAACCAAGAAGTATTAATCAAAAATACCGACTTTCTAATAAAGGAGTTGAATTTCTAAGAAATAAATCAACTAAAAAATAGTTCTCCTATACAGCATGAGCCAATTAACTCACACTTTATAATTTTCCCAACTTCCACACTATCACATAAAAAAATATGCCCATTTGTTGCATATCTGCACAAAAAAGTGTATCTTTGCAGCAAATTTCAGAATAATATGACAATAGAAGAAATTATCCATCTTATCAAACAAGGTGAAACCCGTATTTTAGAACTCAAGAGTAACCTATAAAGCAGAGTATGTCAATGAGCAACAAGTTGGCAGTAAGTTGGCAGCAAGTTGGCAGCAAGAAATCAACAAACTATACAACAAATTACACAACGAATACTAAAATACACATCCCCATGCTCAGCACATCAAATCTGCCAAGAATTTGGTTTTAAGGATGTTTATAAATTCAAGCGTGATTATATTACACCATTGATAGAAGCAGGATTAATGTCTATGACTGAACCACAAAAACCAACATCTCCTACACAAAAGTATTATATTACTAACGATGGCTTACAATATTTAACGCTATTCTTATCAAACTGATGCTAATATAACTATGTGTAAAGTAGAAGGGTATTGGAATGTTATTCCAAAAATCAAATGTGTATCTTTCCCCATTCGCGGAAAGATGGCTGTAAAGTTGGAAGATGGCCGTATAATTATCGTGCCTTTGTCTTCGTTTCCATCAATAAAAAAAGTACCTGTAAAAGATCGTTCAAAATGGTATTTGATGGCTGGCGGAATAACATGGGACGCTTGTCCTGAAGTAATTCACATTGAACAAATATTAGGTAATTATCAAAATTATCAACACGGGTGAAAACTACGCATTATTACACAGCAAACACACATGCTGCTGAGATTATTTGTGAAGCAAAACAAGCTATCATGAACTTCAAAAAAGGTACTGTAGAAACTATATCTATGGATTCTTTTCTGCAAGAATTAGTTACTCAAAGAATTGATGTCTAATAATTAATTCACAACATTAAACGTCAAAAGATATTTCTCCCCTCCTCTGCGGAAAGAGGACACCCTCCCGCAGAAACATTCATACCAACCGCCCCCACAAAGGCGGTTGGTTGTGTATTTTGAGATATACCAGACTTTTCCTCATAAACTCAGCGGAAAATATAAAAAAACAACATTTCCGCTGAGTTTGTTGCGTATATCAAAGAAAATTACTACCTTTGCAACAAAATTATCATGTAATTGCATTTATGACAACTCCTGAATTACAAAACACTGAACAACAAGCACTGGCTTTGTTCCAGAAAATTGATACACTCATCCAACATGCTAAAAAACATCTAAAAACGGCGGTTGATTTGGCTATGGTATATACCTACTTCGAGATAGGACGAGAGATTGTTGAAGATGAACAAAAGGGACAGTTGAGGGCAGAGTATGGTACATATCTTTTAGAAAATGTAGCACAAAAACTTACTGCAAAATATAAACGTGGATATTCTGCGGATAACCTTAAACTAATGCGCAGATTTTATGTTGTGTATGCTCAAGACACAATTCGGGAAACGCTATTTCCCCAATTAGAAAACTATCCAAGAACCTCCAATGGATTAAGATTTTTCCTCAGTTGGTCACATTATATAAAGCTAATGCGTATAGATAATATTGAAGAGCGACATTTTTACGAAATAGAATCTATGCAAAACCATTGGGCTCTTTCTGAACTAAAACGACAATTTGACTCCTCTTTGTACGAACGACTGGCATTAAGTAGTAACAAGGAAAAAGTAAAACAATTAGCGTTAGTTGGTCAGCAAATAGAAACAGCTGTGGATCTTGTTAAAGATCCATTGGTAGTAGAATTCCTTGGCTTGGACGAACAAACAAATTATCTTGAAAGCGATTTAGAAAAAAGAATTATTGATAATTTGCAAAAGTTCATGTTGGAATTAGGAAAAGGATTTACATTTGTTGGCAGACAAGTTAGATTTACATTTCAAGAAGCACATTTTCGATGTGATTTGGTTTTCTATAATCGACTTTTACGTTGCTTTGTGTTGTTTGACCTAAAAATAGGTGAAATCAAGCATCAAGATATTGGACAAATGCAAATGTATGTCAATTTTTATGATAGACAAGTAAAACTGCCAGATGAGAATAAGACTATTGGCATTATACTCTGTAAAGATAAAAATGATGCCGTAGTGGAGATGACATTGCCCGAAAATAATGACCAAATCTTCGCAAGCAAATATCAAACTGTATTACCAAGCAAAGAAGAGCTGAAAAAACTAATGGCAAATAATTCACAATAATACTCCCTTAGAATAAGGTATATTGCATAATTTTTGTGCAATAATTTTCAAATCTCAAAAAAATATAGTACCTTTGCAGCAAAAATAAGGATGATGTACTAATAAGTGCAACGGATTATTTAAATAATGCACAAGAGTGGTTAGCTCAGCAATCTCAAAGAACGATCGATTACCAATGGGAGATTCAGCATCACAACCAAATGCACAAAGCCTACGAAACCTCCTGGTAGGTCTTTCTCGATTTGAGCAATTAGAGATGGTGTTTTCTCAAATGGAGATTACTTGTTGAGTGATGTTAAACCCAAAAATGTATTAGCATCTGATAATGGTTTAGCCATATTTGTGATTGATGCTGATGTCTCCTTGGTGTAACATTCTCATTCATACCACGAACCATTTGGCTATCGTACACGAACCATTTGGCTACTATTCCACACCAACCGCCTCACAAGGGCGGTTGGCTGTATCTCCCTTCTAACCTCTCACCTTTCACCTGCCAAAGGCAGTGTTTTGACGCAGATGCCGTTAGGCAGATGCATAAGCGCTGCGCAGTAGCGCATGTCAAAACCACCGCCATTTCGGAACGAACACAGGCATTTTGCAAAACGTAGAATCTATTTGGTGCAACGGCCTGCCAAAGCAGGACGTAAGAGAAATGGACAAGACAATAGCCGCCAAATCACATTTGAGCGGCTGTGGATTGGACATTGATCTGGCGATGCCAAAACGAAGTATGGCATCAGCACCAAATATAACCATGAATTGACAAAAATTGACACCTTATTGACGTAAATTGTCTTAAATATACACCCCTATTATTTTTAAATATTTTTGCAGCCATTGCAGATGGCGTATTTTTGTATAAAAAAAGCGCCCGCTAAATTGCGAGCGCCAATTGTATATCGGATAACGAATATCGTTTAACGCACTTGGGTGAGGGATTTCACATGCGCGTTGAAGGCATCCTTCTTGAGCAAGTCCTCAAGGGTGAGGTGCATGCGGTAGTTCCAGAAGTGTTCTGGGTTGCTTGGCAAGTTGATACGCTCTGCATGTTGGTCTGCCAAACGAATATCACCATCAATTGCCAACCAGTCTTGCAATGGAAGAATCACCCACATAGCAGGACTATACATGTGCTGATTAACAATAAACTCAGCTATCTCTGGTGACATCTCCTGTGGCGCTTCTCCCCACCAACCCATCTGCTCGTTATAGAACTTCTGAGTAACTTGGCGGTCTTCCTCCCACCATGCACGCATAGGGTTCATATCGTGGGTACCAATGGTACAAACGCTCAAATATGGTGCATCAGCAGGGTGAGCGAAAGCTACGGTTGGGTCCTTAGGCATGCGTTGAATCTCAAGCGAGAGGATCTGCAATTGGTTCATGACATCAGGCACACATGATGGCACCATACCGAGGTCCTCGCCGCAGCAGAGCATGTCGGTAGAAGCGATCAGTGTAGGCAACTTCTTGAGTGCAGACTCGCGCCAGAATGAAGTGTGGCGGTGATAGAAGTAGTCGTTGTGGATGTCAGCCAAGAGTTGGCGTTGGTCAGCATAGAGCTCTTGGTAGTTGTGCGACTGGTAGAGCGCAATGCGTGGGTGAAGCATCGATGGGTTCTTCTGGTCGCGCACGAAGAGCACCTCGCAATGCAGATACAAGAGTCCGTTGAGGACATTGTCAATATTGCAGTTGTTCTCGTGAGCAGCACGATTCTCAGGGTTGAGGAAGAACTGTTGAACCTTGCGTTGGGTATCAAGATGCTCAGGGAAGAAGTAGATGTATCCATCATGGGTATGGAGGAAATTATTCTTCACATACTCAGTATCATAGCCGAAAGTATCGCCGAGGAAATTAGCACGGATATATGGCTTGGTCAAACGATCCTCATCGAGCTTAACGCCCATGTTCCAGAGGTCTTGGAGCGAATATGGCATAGCAGGAGAGAAGTGACCACAGAGACCCCAAACATCCGATTTGCGCATTTGCCAGATACGGAAGAATCCCAGGATATGGTCTACGCGATATGCATCGAAGTAGTCCGCCATCTTCGTGAAACGGAACTTCCACCATTGGTAGTCGTCTTGAGCCATAACATCCCAGTTATAAGTAGGGAAGCCCCAGTTCTGACCACGTGCATCAAAGTCATCGGGTGGCGCACCCGCCGATGCAGAGAGGTTGAAGAGGTGTGGGTCAGTAGAAGCATCTACAGAGTCAGGAGAGATACCAATAGGTATATCGCCCTTGAATGCCACGCCTACAGAGTGTGCATAATCCACTGCCTCGCGGAGCTGTTTGTCCGCATGGAACTGGAGGTAGCAGTAGAAGTCCTTAGGCTGTTTGTCGCGCTTAGAGAGGAACTCTGCATAAGGCAAGAGCCATCCCTCGTTAGCATTAAGGAAAGTCTTATATTCGTCAGAAGCGAAGAGAGTAGCTTTATCAGCCTTATAGAGCGCTTTGAAGTACTTCATCTTCTCATCGTAAACGCATTGGTAGTCAGCGATAGTCTTGGCGTTGAACTCCTCCTGTGTCTTGCGATACCTTTTCAGTTGGGTAGGAGTGAGGGTGCCCATCTTCTCGATATTAAGATAGATAGGATGGAGAGCAAAGACACTAACAGCGTTGTATGGATAAGAGTCAAGGTTGTTATGACGGAGGGTTGTGTCGTTGATAGGCAGGGTTTGAATCATCTTTTGACCCGTAGCGACAGCCCAGTCAGCAAGCAACTTTAGGTCTTGATACTCACCAATACCAAAGCCGTTCTCCGAACGGAGAGAGAATACAGGTACCGCTACACCAGCGCCCTTCCAGTTAGCTTGTGTATAGCGGAAAGGAGCATCAGAGAGGACATAGTGCTTAGCACGCTGTACATCCCAAATCTTGCGGTTCTCGCCCCATTCCATATCCACGATGTCACCAGACTTGAGGTCGTAGATGACATACTTGTACTCCACTACAGAACCAATTTTGGCGTGGAAAGTGATAGTCCAGGTTGGGTTATAGGACGCTTCGTTATTGGCTATTGGACATTGAGCATTGGTCATAGGGAGTTTCTTCGTGCGATCCCATTCGCCAAGAGCAGGGATATTACCCATAATAGCCACACCCTGATGACGTTCGAGGCGAGGTACAGAAACCTTGAGGGTGATATTTCCCGTTGCTTTCTTGGTGGCTACAGGTGCACGGTGCGCGAAGAGCACTTGGCTGAAGACCTTGGAGGCAAAGAGCGATGATGATTTGTCTTGCCAGAGGTCGCGCAGCACAATATTGCCAGGTTGGCACTCAAGGAAGTGAGGTATAGACTCACGACGGAGAATATTGCCTTGTTCATCAAGAACCACGTAGCAGTAAGAAATATACTTATGGATATCGCTGAGTGTGACTTGAGCCGACCACTCAGAGTTGCCGTGGCAATCCATTGGGAGAGTCACAGGCGATGCAGTAGCAATGTCTGCATCCGCAGCATAGAGAACAGCAAGTTGTTGTCCCCATTGCGCTTGGTAGTTGAGTAAGAATGTTAATGTCATATCTGTGTATTGTTAGTATTGTTTAGCGTTGGATAGTTCTGTGTAGAATTGTTTATTTGGTTTTGCCATTGCGGTATAGTATGGAACCAACAAGCATTGGCAAGACAGTATTAATAATCCAGATAAGGGCAACTGCAAGGGCTATGCCCGCTGCATTTTGACTGAAAACACCGAAAATAATGAGCGACCAACTACCACGAATGGCAATATTAGCCACAGGCAACGAGGGGAAAACTGCCACGACCATATAGTAGAATGGAATAGCAATCATGTATTGCACAGGAGTCAAATCCACACCACAGAAATGGAGGGTGAGAGCAAGCTGGAGCGCCCAAATCATATAGCGAAGCATGGACCATGCTATAGTCTTCATGAAGAGCGGATAAGATATATGGGAGAGTGCCATAGAGAGCTGACGCATTTGCGTGTTCTGCCACTCGTGACGAGAGAGATAACGCACCAAGTGTGGCAGAAAACTAAGCAAAAGCACCAACACAATAAACGCCACTGCGAAATATTGCATAGGTATAGCAGGATGATAACTCACAAAAAGCCACGTGGCAGGTATGCCAAAAATAAGCTCCACCACGAGCAGAGCCACCGTACCAACAAGACCCAGTCCTATAGCCGCCGAGAAATTGCTCTTATCCTTCAGGAGCATAGCACGAGCTGGATAATCGCCCGCATGATACGGCGTAATAAAAGCCCCCACATAGCCATAATAAACTTGACGTTGCGCACCCCAAATGGTCATAGATTCGGTTTTGCGCAAAAGTAAACGCCACTTACCCGCCTCTGCCACCACATTGAGAGGCATGAGCAGAATAATAGCAATAAGAATGAACCACAGACTAATATTGCTGGTACGAAAAGCCTCAAAAAACGATGAATAATCATTAAAAATAATGAGACGATATGCCAAATAACCATACGCCGCAAGAATGAGCAGCGTATTGAAAATACGAAGGTATGGTCTGTTCGGTTTCATTTGAGGCTGCAAAGATACTAAAAATTTGTGTAATACACAAAATTTTTTTGCATTTGTTAGGATATTTGCACTATTTTTAGTACTTTTGTCGCTGAAATGAGACACGCTGGTTGGATATTATCGTTGATTGTACTATGCTTAGCAGTAACTGTGCATGGTCAAGATGTGTCGATAGAAGATATAATGGAAGATATTTTTAACCAACTCTCAGAAGAAGATGAAATAGTGCAAGAGGATGTACAGGAGCAACTAATCAATATCGCTGCTAATCCCATTGATCTCAATCACACGAATGCCGATGAACTCAGAGAACTCATGTTCCTAAGCGATGAACAGATTGATGCGATATTACTATATCAATATAAGCACGCATTTCAGGACATATATGAACTGCAACTGATTGATTGTCTGAAAGATTATGAAATACGCAATTTGTTGCCTTTTGTAGAGGTTAAAGGTGATAGTTTAATGTTTAAAGGCAAGGATTTATATTTTCGGGAAGTGTTTCACTACGGTAAGCATGAAGTGACGCTGCGAACAGATGCACGGAATATAGAGGATTATGAGGGTGACCCGATGTATGGAAAACTGAGGTATCGGTTTAATTATCAGAATCGCGTGCAAGCGGGTGTGACCGCCATGATGGCGGCTGGCGATGGGCGATTGGCAATAGGAGATAGGTGGGATTATGGTGGGTTCATTGAACTGCGCGATATAGGTCCAATGAAGCGAATTGTGGCAGGTAATTACCAAGCCAATTTTGGCTATGGATTGGTATTAGGTAGTCCGTTCAAACGAGGCAAAACAGCATACGTCCAGTCCACCGCTACGACCGATGAAGGACTGAAGAAATATAGTTCGGTAGGCGATAGTTACAACTATTTTCATGGTGTGGGCGCAACGGCAAGGGTAAGTCAGTGGGCTGAAGTGAGCACACTATATTCGCTACACCAAGGTAAAGAAAAAAGTTGGAACCATGTAGTAGGCGTAAATGCGACTGGTAGGTGGAAGCGCTTGAAGGTCGGCGTGACAGCGGTGGAGAATATAGAGGTTAAAGGCGAAAGATTAGAGGCAAAAGCAGTGATGGGAGCAAATGTCCGATGGAATCAAGGAAAAGTGGACCTATGGGGTGAAGTGGCAACCAGCCAAGGTAATGAATGGGGTGGAGCAGGTATAGCAGGAATACGATATACACCTATATCAGACTTAAATTTGGTAGGAATATACAGGTATTATTCGCCCGAATTTGACAATATATATGCCAACGCACTATGCTCATGGACAAGGATAAAAGATGAACATGGTGGATACATAGGCATAGAATATAACCAACTGAGAAATTGGCAGTTGTCAGCATACGGAGATGTATGGAAAACAGGGTTTGAGACGATGGCGCAAGCGGACTTTGCAGCGCAAAAAAACTATCGCATGCATACGCGTTTTCGCATGAAACGAAAAGATGAGAGAGACACCTATTCGCTGAGATGGAATATGGTCTATCAAGTAGGTGATTGGAAATTAAAAACGCAAGCGGATGGCAATATGGTATATACCCACGGCGGACTAAGTTACGGTTGGTCCGTGCTACAAGATGTGGAGTATCGTTTCAGAGAGGTGCCTATCGTCTTGCAGCTGCGTGCACAAGCGTTTGATGCAAAAGAATGGGACAATAGAATATACATATACGAGAACGATGTTTTGTATGCGTATGCTATACCTTTTGTATATGGACTGGGTGGACGATTTTGGCTCAATGCACGCTATAAGATTAATGACACCTTCTCCGTTTATCTACGCGTGAGCGAGACAATATACCAAAATGCATGGGCCATAAGACACAATAAAGAAAGTACGCGTACGGATGTGCACGTGCTGCTGAGGGTGAAGGTGTAGGGTGTAAAGTGTAGAGTGTAAAGGAAGGATTTTTATTTTTTAAAGGAGAAGTATTTCTGACCAAAGAAACTGATTGCAACAGTAATGATTGTGATAAGCATTTTGGATGGAGTAGGGTAGATGGCGAATACTTCGACAAATAGTTTCAGTCCCAAATAGTTCACCAACAAGTTCACCGCTACAATCAACATATAACGCCACAGCTGTTTATATCCGCGGAGAGAGGACTGGGTGAAAGTGACATACTTATTGAGCCAAAAACCTGTAAACAGCGTGATGGGGAAAACAATGAGCAGCGTCATTATATGAGGCGTAAGGCAGATAGGCGAGAGGTTAGAGGTGAAAGGCAAGGATATATATACCAAGTCATGACCTATAACAAAATTGTACAACAGGAAGTATAGTACCCAGTCGAAGACCATGTTAGCACCACCACAAGCAGCGTAGCGAAAAAGCTGCTGAGGAACGTAACGACGGAAGGGTCGATAGAAAAAATCGACTATTTTGGTAATTATTTGGGCTAATGCTTGCATTTTTGAAAAAAAAATTGTACTTTTGCAGCCGAAATAAACAAATCAGCGTGCAAAGGTACTCAAAAATTTGCGACTATGCAAATTTTGCCGAATATTATTAACCAAAAAGAACCATTTATGGACGACTATCATCAGCAAAATGCAACAAGTAAGAGCCAAGAAATTTCTGGGTCAGCATTTCTTGAAGGACCTGAGTGTCGCCCAACGAATTGCTGAAACCATTAGCGAGGGTCGTGTCTTAGAAATCGGTCCTGGCATGGGTGTGCTGACGCAGTATCTCCTGAAAAATCCAAAATTGCAGACTACCGCTATCGAAATAGATAGGGAAAGTGTGGTATACCTCAAAGAGTGGTACCCTGAGTTGCACCTCATAGAGGGCGACTTCCTCAAGCTCGATCTTAATATCATTTACCCCGATGGCGAGTTCTGCGTAATAGGCAATTATCCGTATAACATAAGTAGTCAGATTTTCTTTAAAGTGCTTGATAATAAAGACCGTATTCCTATCTGCTCGGGTATGATACAGAAGGAAGTGGCGGAACGTATAGCCAGCAAGCCTGGTAAAAAAGCATACGGCATTCTGAGCGTACTATTGCAAGCATATTACGATATAGAATATCTATTCACCGTGGATGAACATGTGTTCAACCCTCCGCCGAAAGTCAAGTCGGCGGTTATTCGCATGACGCGCAACAACCGCCAAGGATTGGGCTGCGATGAGGCGCTGTTTAAGAACGTAGTCAAAACAGCATTTAACCAACGCCGAAAGCAGATGCGCAATTCGTTGATGGGACTCGTAGGAAAAGATAATCCTATTCTCAATGACCCCATTTTCACGAAGCGCCCCGAACAACTGAGTGTAGAGGAGTTTATTTCCCTCACCCAACTAATTCAAAATTCTTAATTTATAATTCAAAATTAGTACACCATGGCTGAACTCAAGATATTCTATAGAGATAAAGATAAACAAGACAAAATAAAGGTAGGACGCAGCGTTAATATCCTCAGCAGTCTTGATAAAAAAGATATTATATGGATTGACCTTCTCGATGTTAGTGACAAGACAGAGGGCGTCCTCGAGGACTTCCTCAAAATTGACATTCAGGATGATGAAGAGATGGAAGAGATTGAGATGTCGTCCCGTTATATACAAACGGATGACTCTATCGTAGCCAACTCCAACTTTCTGCGTGATAACTTCGAGATGGAGCCTGTCAACTTTATTCTTAAAAACAGCATTCTCGTCACTACTCGCGACGTCGAACTCGCCAGTTTTAATGAGACTGTCAAGAAGATGCTCATGAACACACGCAACTTCCCAACAGGTTATCACGTACTGGTGTCACTCATGGAGACGCGTGTTGAAAAAGATGCCGATATGATCGAGGATACCACCGACCTTATCACCAAACTTTCTGGTGAAATCAACGCCACCGACCAAGTGGATGAAGAGGTACTCATTCAAATCAAGGATCTTCAGGAAAAAGTCACCATTATCCGTCAGAACATTATGGATAAACAGCGCGTGATTAGTAACTTCCTCAAGTGCGATTTCTTCCCAACAGAATTGCAACCTCGCCTCACTATGATTATTAAAGACATTAACTCTCTGTTCGAATACACTCGTTTCGGTTTCGACCGACTGGACTACCTCCAGGATACCTTCCTCGGTCTTGTAAACATTGAGCAGAACAAGATTATCAAAATCTTCACCGTAGTGAATGTCGTATTCCTCCCACCTACCTTGATTGCGAGTATGTACGGTATGAACTTTGACTTTATGCCCGAGCTGCATTGGAAATGGGGTTATCCGTTCGCATTTGGATTAATGATTGTTTTTACACTGGGTATCTTGCTGATTTTCAAACTCAAGAAATGGTTATAAACAATTTATCAACAACTTAGATGAAAACTTGTTGATGGATGTTGAAAAGCAAAAGTTTTCATTTTTTATCAAATAGTAATCCATATTCTTGAACACATTATATAGCTGTATATAAGCATAATACAAATCTTTTCCACATTATCCCAGTACAATAATAAAAAAGGAAATTTTAATTCATTCTATTTTTATTATTAGAGTAGGGTGGTTTGCCCCTTTGGAGGTAGATTGTGAATAGTATTGCAACCGATTGCGAAGATATATTTCACGATAATGCGCAATAAATTTGCATAATTCAAAAAAATGTAGTACCTTTGCCCCGCTTTTCGCGCGATATACACATACGCGCGGATATTTTTGTTAAGTAGTAAGTACAAAAAAGAATAATTAAAAACATTATGGTAATCAAAGTTAGTAACACCAATCAACCAAATTGGACGGAAGTAAAAGTTAATGCTAACCTTCCAGAAAATCTTCACAAACTACAAAAAATTGCATACAACCTCTGGTGGGTATGGAATTCTGATGCTAAGAATCTTTTCCGCTACATTGACAACGATGCTTGGCATAAAGCACAGTCTAACCCAATCGTATTGCTGAACATTATCAGCTACGATCGTATGTTGGAGCTCAGCAAGGACAAGAAATTCATGAAGCAATTGGACGCTATCTATGCCGAGTTCCGCGCATATATGGATGAGCCAAAAGATGCTAACAAGCCAAGCGTAGCATACTACTCTATGGAGTATGGTTTGACTCACGTACTCAAGATCTACTCTGGTGGTCTGGGCGTTCTCGCAGGTGACTACCTTAAAGAGGCATCTGACTGCAACGTGGATATGACCGCTATTGGTTTCCTCTATCGTTATGGTTATTTCACCCAAACTCTCTCTCCAGAAGGACAACAAATTGCTAAATACGAGGCACAAAACTTCTCTAACTTGCCTATCACCCAAGTGAAAGAGGCAGATGGCACCCCAATGGTAATTGAAGTTCCTTATCCAGATCGCACTGTGAAGGCATACTTGTGGAAGGTGGCTGTAGGTCGTATTAACCTCTACCTCCTCGACACCGACAACGATATGAACTCTGAGTGGGATCGCCAAATCACTCACCAACTCTATGGTGGTGACTGGGAGAACCGTATAAAACAAGAGATAATGCTCGGTATGGGTGGTACAATCGCACTCAGCAAGTTGGGCATTAAGAAAGATGTATATCACTGCAACGAGGGTCACGCTGCCTTCATGGGTCTGCAACGTATGCTCGACCTCGTGGAGAAAGAGGGCCTGAACTTCCAACAAGCATTGGAGGTAGTTCGCGCAAGCGGTCTCTACACTTGCCACACTCCAGTACCTGCTGGTCACGACTACTTTGAGGAGGGTCTGTTCTATAAGTATATGAACATGTTCCCAAGTCGTTTGGGTATTGAGTGGCATGACCTCATTGGTATGGGTCGTCAAAACCCTGCTGACAACACCGAGAAGTTCTCTATGTCTGTCTTCGCTCTAAACACCTGCCAAGAGGCTAACGGTGTGAGCTGGTTGCATGGCGAAGTGAGTAAAAAGATGTTCGCTCCTGTATGGCCAGGTTACTTCGAGGAGGAGTTGCACGTGGACTACGTTACCAACGGTGTGCACATGCCAACTTGGGCTGCCAGCGAGTGGAAAACTATCTACAAAGAGACTTTCCCTAAAGAGTGGTTTAAAGACCAATCTAACCTCGCTATGTGGGCTCCATACAACGATATGCCAGAAGAGAAGATTTGGGCTACCCGCATGAGCCTCAAGCAAAAGCTCATTAACTACCTCAAGGAGCAATTCCGAGACAACTGGATGAAGAGCCAAGGTGATCCTGCTCGTATCGTTCGTGCACTCAACGAGATGAACGCTGACAACCTTATTATCGGTTTTGGTCGTCGTTTCGCTACATACAAACGTGCTCATTTGCTTTTCACCGACTTGGAGCGTCTTGATAAACTCGTGAACAACCCTGACCGTCCAGTACAGTTCCTCTTTACTGGTAAGGCTCACCCTGCTGATGGTGGTGGTCAAGGTCTCATTAAGCGTATCATTGAGATCAGCCGTATGCCACAGTTCCTCGGCAAGATTGTCTTCCTCGAGAACTACGACATGCGTCTGGCTAAGCGCCTTATCTCAGGTGTGGATATATGGTTGAACACTCCTACTCGTCCTCTTGAGGCCAGTGGTACCTCTGGTGAGAAGGCACAAATGAATGGTGTACTCAACTTCTCAGTGCTCGATGGTTGGTGGAAAGAAGGTTATGTAGAAGGTGCTGGTTGGGCATTGACCGACAAGCGTACCTACGAGAACCAAGCACACCAAGACCAACTTGATGCTGCTACCATTTACCAAATGCTCGAGAAAGAGATTATCCCATTGTACTACGCTAAAAATAGTAAGGGTTACTCTCCAGAGTGGATTCAAACTATTAAGAACTCTGTGACTAAGATTACCCCTCGCTTCACTACCAAGCGTATGATGGATGACTACTTCGAGAAGTTCTACAATAAGCTCGCTAAGCGTCACGCCCTCCTCGGTGCAGACAACTATAAGGTAGCTAAGGACATTGTAGCTTGGAAGCAAAACATGGTAGCTCACTGGGATAGCATTGAGGTTGTAAACTCTACCCTCAACGCTAAGAGCGCAGAACTCAATGTAGGTAACAAGTGCACTATCGCAGTAGAGTTGGATACCAAAGGCTTGAACGATAAGGGTATCGGCGTAGAGTTGGTAGCTGTTCGTACTTCTACCCACAACAACAATAAGTTGTTCGAGGTAAAACCATTGGAGTTGGTACAAACTAAGGGTTCACGCCTCTTCTTCGAGACCGAGTATCAATTGTCTTATGCTGGTGGTATGAAGTTTGGATTGCGTATGTATCCTAAGAACGACTTGCTGCCACACCGCATGGACTTCTGCTACGTTCGTTGGATCTAATCTGATAAACCAATTAAAAAAAGAAGAATCCACTTGTGTGGGTTCTTCTTTTTTATTTATACACTAATAGAAAGTTTATTGCTTAGGCAACCATGTTTGGCTTCTACCCAGCAAACCAGCCTTATCTAACGAACCGCGCAGTATGAGTTTGCCATCTTTGAGATACACCTTAGCATAATAAAACTTACCATTGTCAGGATCGAGCACCTTACCGCCGCGCAACTCTCCTTTCTCCAACTGCATGTCACGGATAATAGTCAAACCTACGATAGGTTTATTATGGTCCTCACCTTCGCATGCCTCGCATACAGCAGTAGCACCATTTTCGCCAAAGAGTTCGGTAATCGTGCCGTAATACTTACCGTTCTCTGCTTGATAAATACGCACCACGGACTTCTGCTCGCCACTGGCATCATCTACCGTAATCCACTCGCCCAAAATAGGAGTTTGAGCCATCATTTGCGTAGCGAATAGTACCATCGCTACCAACAACATTTTTGTCTTTTTCATATCTTATTTATAATTAAAAATGAAACTTACAACTCAGTATCGGGTGCAAAAGTACAAAAAAAAGATGGAATATACCAAATCCAGAGCAAATAATTTTGATATTTGCATAAAAAATAGTAATTTTGCACGCAAGATTTGAAAATTCAAAACATGAAACTCGTTTTTGCATCAAATAATGCCCACAAGTTAGCAGAAGTACGTCATATCCTCTCACAGGTAGAGGTAGTTAGTCTTCGTGACATCGGTTTTCTGCAAGAGATAGATGAAATTGGTCAAACACTGGAAGAGAACTCCCGACTCAAAGCTATTACTATTTGGCAATGGCTTATTCTTCATCATATGGATACGGAGTATAATGGTGTTTTTGCAGACGATACAGGCTTGGAGATAGAAACCCTTAATGGAGCACCGGGTGTGTATTCGGCACGCTGGGCCGGTGAACCATCCAACGATGCTAATAACCGCGCCAAGGCACTACGATTATTATCTAATAGCAACAACCGCACGGCACAGTTTCGCACAGTAATCACGCTCATTAACCATGAGCAAGACATACAGGTGGAGGGCGTAGTAAAAGGAAAAATAGCCACTGAGGAGAGTGGCGATAAAGGGTTTGGCTACGACTCGCTCTTTATTCCTGAGGGATACAATTGCACCTTTGCCATATTGTCTGCCGAAGAGAAAAATGCAATCAGTCACCGCGCACGCGCATTGCACGCGCTACGCGCAATTATAAAATAATGTATAGCTATGAAAAAAACATCCATTCTTTCTTTCTTAATATTAGTTGCCTCTTGCGTATTTGCTAATATACATATTGACACATCTGAGGATAATTGGATATACGGCAATATGCATCAGTGGAATATACATTCCGCCTTTGCTGATATAGATGCTATAGCAGTGACCCGAGATAAGGTGTTTGCTTTATCCAACCAATCGTTGTTTGCTGTGGACAAACAGTCTGAGGAAATTGTTTATTACAACCGTCTAACAGGTTTAAATAGTGCTGTTATTTCCACCATAGGCTACAACCCAAGCCTCAACCTACTTCTTGTTTGCTACGAAAATGGTCACTTAGACATTATTAATGACAAAGATGAGGTGTACAATATTCCTGATTTATACCTCAAGCAGACTACCTATTCAAAAATAGTCAATAGTATATATATGCACGAGCATACCGCTTACCTTGCCATGAATTTTGGTATTATTGAGCTGGATATGAAGAAGCGCGAAATAAAAGATACCTATATCATTGGTAAAGATGCTAAAGAGGTGAACGTCAAGTATATTACTATTATGGGGGATCGTATTTATGCTATTTCTCCTCAACTTCTATACTCTGCTTCATTGTCTGATCCTCTTTCAGATTATGCGTATTGGCAACCACAAGCCCTACCAACGGGCAAAGAGGTATCTGCGTTTTGTGCCTACGATGAGTTGTTATATATTGTCCGCGATAGTGTACTATGCTCGTATCGCGATACTCAGTGGCAAAAACACACTACTTCGTACAAAGTCAATAGTTTGTGTCCAACTGACCAACATCTCTTTATCTTGCCTAAGAATCAAGCGGGTGTGGCTATAGCCGAAACAGATTTAAGTCTGCAAATGACCGATATAGGCATGATTACGGATATTGTGCAAGATGGTTCCTCCTACTGGTGGGCATCTGTCTCCGATGAATTGGTACGTGGAGCTGATCGACAAGCCTTCCGACCTGATGGACCTATTAACAATATCGCCTACCGTATGCGTACGTTTGGTGACCGACTATATGTTGTACCTGGAGGAAGATGGGCTGCGCAAAATAAAACGCCTGGCGAGATCATGTTCTACGAGAATGGTACATGGGTTAATATATCGAATGATGTGATCAATAAGGCATGTGGCTTCAAGGTGTATGACCTGATGAATGTGGCACAGGACCCTAATGATAAGAATCATTACTTTGTTACAAGCTATTGTGCAGGACTGCTGGAGATGCAGGGTGATGAGGTGGTTAATTTATATACGCCTGACAACAGCACACTTATTTCTGCCGCACCCAATAATCCTAAAGAATACACTCGTACAGACGGCGCTATGTTTGACGAGCAAGGCAATCTATGGGTGTTAAATGCGGCAGGTACGAAAAACATTAACATTTTCGCGCCAGATAAACAATGGTTTTCTTTTGGGTTAGCATATCAAAACGACAATATACCTTTTTATACTCCAGGTGAAATCATGGTTGATCGTCGAAATACTCAGTGGAAATGGATTCCACAATGTCGTTACAATACAGGACTACTCCTCCTTCAAGACAATGGCACTCCCACAAATGACAAAGACGACAAAGTCTTTTATCATCATGAATGGTATGACCAAAATAATAAACAGATTATACCTGAGTTCATCTATTCTATGGCACAAGATTACGATAATACCATATGGGTAGGTACTAACGCGGGACTATTCTTAATTCCTGATACGATAGATTTTACAACCTCTAATCGTTGCGAACGTGTTATTATTAGCCGTAACGATGGTACACAACTCGGTGACTACTTGCTTGACAACGAACAGATAAATTATATCGTAGTGGACGGTGCTAATCGTAAATGGATTGCTACTGCTACATCTGGTGTATTCCTGCTCTCACCTAATGGCGAAGAAACTATTGAGCATTTCACTACTGAGAACTCTCCTCTGTCCAGCAATAATGTGCTGTCCATTGCTATTCTCGAATCCACGGGCGAAGTGTTTTTCGGTACCAGCCAAGGTTTGGTGTCCTATATGAGCGATGCTATAGAGCCTGCCAAAAACTTTAGCGACATCTATGCTTACCCTAACCCCGTTCACCCTAATTATCGCGGCGTAGTCACTATTCGTGGGCTTATGGCTGACACCGAGGTGCGTATCGTGGATGCCAGTGGTAATTTGGTCACTACTGTTCAGGGTAATGGTGGAGAAGCCATATGGGATCTCACTAACGCTCATGGCACACGCGTGGCATCGGGTATATATACTGCGCTGTGCAACACCCTTGACGGGGCGGCTCATAGTACGGTGAAAATCATGGTAATGAACTGATGGCATGTTCAAAACCTCACAACATATACCACTATGCCTATATCTAATTATCAACATACTATTTGTTGATAAATATGCTGCACGTATCACTGATTTTCATTGGATTGTTGCTTTATTTTATCTCTTTGGAGCTATCTTCGCTATTCTATTTATTACCAAACGTATTGCGAATAGTGCATATAACACTCGCTGGGAAGTAGGATTGGCTATTATTTTTCTATTTGTAGGAATAGGCATACAATATGCCTTAGATCCATACGTTATTAAGGTAGATAGATGGTCGGCTATACATAATTTTTTAGCCACAATGTTGCAGGGGGATTATCCTTATGGTGCTTCCACCCATCTTGGAGGTTATGGTTCACCATTTCCTGTTTGGCAACTATTTCATTTGCCTTTTTATGCTATAGGCAATGTGGGGTTATCGATTTTCGTTGTTACTATTGCTTTTATTGCAACGCTACATTATTTTTATTCCAGTAAAACGGCACTTATAGCAATACTGCTATTGGGCATATCACCAGCTTTTTGGTATGAGATAGCTGTTAGAAGTGATCTCATTACTAATATGCTACTCGTTGCTACTATTGCTGAATGGCTTACTCAAAAGCAAATTAAACTCAACCAGTATCCTATATTGCTTGGTGTTTTGTCTGGTTTAGTATTATCTACTCGGTTGATTGCTATCATCCCACTATGTGTTGTTTATGGCTATGAGTTTTTGCAAATAGGTTGGAAAAAACAACTATTGTTTATATTGACTACCATTGTTATTTTCGCACTCACTTTCCTACCATTCTTACTATGGAATGGTAGCACGCTATTATTCTTTGAATACAATCCTTTTGTATTGCAAACGCGACAAGGAAGTGGGTTGGTACTGCTTATTTTTGCCATAATAGCCATTGGTGTTACACTTTATGCCAAAGGCAACCACCAATATCGATTAGTCATAACAGGATTATTACTAACCTTACTGGTAGTGATGGCTTTTGTCGAAAAGATGTGGCAATTAAACCTCTGGAATGGCCTTTTCAGTTCTGCGTTTGATATCACCTATCTTTCTACCGCTTTGCCTTTCTATATCGCATATGTATCATGCTCGATACAGTACAACAAGCAGTTATAACATCTTACCCGCGAATCAGGTTCATAAACTCCTCGCGTGTCTCAGGGCGGTTGAATGCGCCTGTGAAGTCGCTGGTGGTAGTTACAGCATGAGGTTTCTGCACACCACGCATTTGCATACATAGGTGTTCGGCTTCTATCACCACCATCACGCCTAATGGGTTGAGTGTATTTTGGATACACTCTTTGATTTGTGTAGTCATACGCTCTTGCACCTGCAAACGGCGTGCAAACACATCTACCACACGAGCCACTTTGCTCAGTCCAGTAATCTTGCCATTGGGGATATATGCCACATGCGCTTTGCCAAAGAAAGGCAGCATATGGTGCTCGCATAGCGAGTAGAAAGGTATATCTTTCACTACCACCATCTGGCGATAATCTTCCTCAAAGAGTGCCGAGCGCAGTATAGCTTCAGGGTCTTGCAGGTAGCCTTGTGTGAGAAACTGCATAGCTTTGCCCACACGTTCGGGGGTGCGTTGCAGTCCTTCGCGTTGAGGGTCTTCGCCTAAATGCTGCAATAGTTGTGTCACATGTTGAGCTATTGCCTCTGTCGTAGTATCGTTGGGAATGAAAGGTGTGTTCATCGTATAATAATAATCTTGTCGGGTACAATATATGTGCTACCTATTAGTTCAGGATATAATTCAAGGAAAGTGGATTTGTAGGCATTTGCCTCTTCACGTGTGTGGAAGTTACCTATTCTGACTTTCCAAAACGGAGGTTCAGATAGCGTATAGACGGGCACATCTATTTGCGCTTCAACGCGTTGATGCAGTTCAAAGGCCTCTTGTTTGGCTTTATGTTGAACGTTTGAGGCATATATTTGGACTCTGAAACCGTCTATAGCTTGCTCTCCGCGGGTATAGCCCATTCGTTTGTCTCGCATGAGTTGTGTCACCAATGAGTCTTGATGTACTACTGCGTGTACCATCTCGTCTATGATGAGTGGTAAATCTTCTATAGTGTCAAGTTTAGCTGGTTCAGATAGTGTATCTAATTCGACTATTTCAATAAGTCCTTCTATTCTATCTTGAGCTATTCCTACAGTGAACAGCCCCCATATCATGCTTAATATCAATATTCCTTTTCTCATATCCTTGCCTTTACACTCTACACTAATACCTAAACGAACTACCTCCCACAAACTCACGCAAGAACGAGGTAGGTGGTATCTCGCGTTCTGGTATGGATTCGAAGTAACTGAGGTATTTCTTCAGTCGGTGTGCAACGGTGTATTCATCGCAGTATTTGGGCACTTCGTCCAGGATAGGCTCTGCATGTCGTTTCAGTACTGCTAATTCAAAGAGCAGTGCTGAATTAAACATCACATCTGCTTCTTCTTGGAATGGTGCTATCCATCGTTCTTCACCGCGTTGCACGCTGGCGAGTCGCGCTATGGTCTCGCGTGCCGAGTAGCCACGATAGCGATAGTCGCGCACGATACGACGAATCAGGCGCACGTCGCTGGTTGGAATCCAGTTGTGATTATCCAAATTCACCGTGGTGAGCGAACTTACGTATATCTTGAAGGTCGTTTCGCGTGGGATATTCGGAATTAACTCAGGATTTAGAGCATGTAGTCCCTCCAGTATCACAACGGTATCTTGTTCCAAGCGAAGTGTATCACCTCGATATTCTCTTTTGCCTGTTTCAAAATTGTAGAATGGTAGTGATACGGTTTTACCTTCCGACAGGTCAGCCAACTGTTGGCGGAAGAGGGGTAGGTCGAGCGTATGCAGGTGTTCAAAGTCCCATTCACCGTTCTCGTCGCGTGGTGTATCTTCGCGGTTTACAAAATAGTTATCCATGGAAATGACCACTGGGCAAATACCATTTACCATCAGTTGTATGGTCAAACGTTTTGAGAAGGTCGTTTTGCCCGATGAACTGGGACCAGAGATGAGTACGAATTTGGGTATTCCTCCTTCGCGATGGGCTATTTGGTCGGCTATTTGCGCCACTTTTTTCTCGTGCAAAGCCTCCGATAGTTTGATCATCTCAAAACTTTTTTGGTTCTTGCATGCTTGGTTAAATTCGCCCACGTTGCTGATGTGCAGCAATTTATTCCATCCTCTAAACTCTTTGAATATCCCAAATCGTTTGTCTTGCACGCATCGTTCTTCCAGACGATTAGGGTCGCGACGGTTGGGGATACGCAATAGGATATTGTCGTGATACATTTCCACGTCAAAAAGGTTGATATATCCTGTAGATGGCATCAGCGCGCCGGTATAGTAGTCTATGTAATCGCCCATGCGATAGTAGCGACAGTAGGGGTTGCCGAGTGTTTCAAACAGGGTCACTTCGCCTTCTTTTCTCTCGCCGAATAGGCGTATTACTTCTTTCGTCTGTCGTTCTTCGGTGATGATAGGTCTATCTTCATTGATAATGGCTTGCATGCGTTCTTTGAGTTGTTCGACAATCTCAGGCGTAATGATCTTGGCTGTATCTCTTGACTCGCGTATAGTGCAGTAGAATCCTTTGCTAATAGGGTGTTCTATACGCAGGTCGCAGTCGGGCCATAGTTCGCGTACGGCACATGCCATCACCATACTTAAGGTACGGATATAGCAGCGCGCACCACTCTCGCTGGTCGCATCAATAAATTCAATATCTTTGGGTTTGTAGATAAGGAAGTTGAGGTTTTGTACCTTGTAGTTCACTCGTGCGGCTATGATAGGATAGCGAATATCGAGTGTGGGACGCAGTTGGTCATATAACTCTTTGATAGAGGTACCGCAAGGAATCTGAACAAACTGTTTGTTGTTCTTACAGTAGATGGTTACTAAATTGGCTGCCATACGCTTTTGAATTTTGCTGCAAAAGTACAAATTTTTTAGCACATATGCAATCTTTTCACATATTTTTTTATGTGGTAGTGTGGAAATTTATCTGTAAATTTCTTTTATTTCCTCATAGGTAAACCCTCGTTGTAGGGCAAAACGTATCAATTTCTCTCTTGCCTGTGAATCGGTTGATTTGATGCTGCGTTTCTTGGACTCCAACACACGCGACAACACCAATCTGTATGTATCTTCGTCTATGTTATTGAGTGCTTGCTCTATCGCCTGAGAGGGTAAGTATCTGGCTTGCAATTGCGCACGTATCTTTATCCTACCCCATCCTTGGTATAGCAATTTATCATGAACGAATGCTTGGCAATACCGCCCTTCATCCACAAAACGCTCTGCCTGCAAATGCACTATGACTTGCTCTGTTTGCTCACTGCTTGCGCCCCATTGCTGCAATTTCTGTTTCACTTCCCACACGCAGTGTTCAGCAGCGACGCAATAGGCCTCCGCTTTATTGCGCAAAGCGGCCAAAGACCATTCGTGGTTTGCCATATATATCCTCCTTTAGTTCAATATCTGTGTATCCCATCTCGTGTAGCATGGTGCATACTTGCTCACCATACGCCTCATTAATCTCAAAGAACAGCATACTTGCCGACTTTAAGCTGGCTATCTTGCGATAGAAGAGCAGCGCATCGTCATCAGGCACAAACAACGCACTCGCTGGTTCGTAGTCCAATACACGCGCCTTCATGTCCACCCTCTCTTTCTCGCATATATAGGGTGGATTGCTGACGATAATATCGGCTATTGGTAATAGGCTATTGGCAATAGGCGAGAGTATATCCATTTGCTGCCAATATACCTCCACACGATTGCGCTCAGCGTTCTCCTTTGCCACAGCCAAGGCCTCATGGCTAATATCGACTCCTGTCACTTGCCATGCGCTTGCACTTTTCTTCAGCACTATGGCTATACATCCACTACCTGTACCTATATCCAACACGCGCAATTGTTTATTATGGTCTGCTACACGCAATATCCACTCCACTAACTCCGCCGTCTCGGGACGGGGGATAAGTGTCGCTGGTGTTAAACGCAAATCCAAACCCATCCACTCTGTATGACCAAATACATACTGAATAGGCTCGTTTGCACGAAGTTTTTGCAAAATCCTTTCTATTTCTTGCGCATGTATAATTTTTTTTGTATCTTTGCACCCGATAAGGATTTCTGTGCGTGTCATACCGGTACACTCTTCCACTATCCAGTATGCTAATTCGCGCAACTCCTCATCGGCATAATAACCGCGCAACTGCGAAATAATATAGTCAATTTGTTGTTTCATGCTGCAAAGGTACAAAAAAAAATGGAAAGTGCAAAATTATATATCAATCGTTGTCTCCAATTGGCACGATTAGGCGAATATTATGTGGCGCCCAATCCCATGGTAGGGGCTGTATTGGTGCACCACAGTGCGAAGGGGGATCATATTTTGGGTGAAGGCTGGCACGAGCAATATGGTGGTCCGCACGCCGAACCTAACTGCCTTCGCCATGCCCAAGAGGCGCACCCCGAGGGTATTGATTATAAGCATTGTACCTTGTATGTCAGTCTCGAGCCTTGTAGCCATTATGGTAAGACTCCTCCTTGTGCTGAACTGATTATTCGCAAGGGGATAGGTCGTGTGGTTGTGGGCACACTTGACCCCAATCCTCAGGTGGCTGGCAGAGGTGTACAAATAATGCGCGATGCAGGTATAGAGGTTATTGTAGGCATACTCGAAGAGGAATGTAGAATGCTCAATAAACGCTTCTTCTGCCTCCAAGAAAAACATCGTCCCTACGTCATCCTTAAGTGGGCTGAGACAGCGGATGGATATATTGATAGGTTAAGAGGAGATGAGGCTATTAGGCGAAAGGTGAGAGGTGAGGATGTGGGAAAGCCAGTGGTGATTTCTACGCCACTCATGAAGCTTCTCGTACACCAACAGCGTGCCGAGAATATGGCTATCATGGTAGGCACACGAACAGCGCTACTGGATAACCCTCGCCTATTGACTACGCATTGGAGCGGACGACACCCTGTTCGTATCACGTTGGATAGACACGGCGTTTTACCCCAAGACAGCAAGATCTTCTCTAACAATGCCCCCACAATCATTTATCGCGAAAATACCGATTGGTCATTTATCCTACACGACTTAGCGCAGCGAAACATACATTCCGTATTGGTCGAAGGCGGCACTATGCTACTGCAACATATCATAGACTCAGGTCTTTACGACGAGGTGCATATAGAGGTCAGTGACCAACCGCTCAGCCAACCACTATCGCATACACCTGGGGTCAAAGCACCTGCTTACACACGTACTACGCAACCCACACTTGTGGACAATCACCTAATATATACAGAAATCCAACAACATGTATTTTGACGAACTACCATTATCAGATGGGGTATTGGATGCCCTATGGGATATGCATTTTGACACTTGCACACCCGTCCAAGAGCAGACTATCCCTGTTATTTTAGAGGGACACGATGTCATATCCTGTGCGCAAACGGGTACTGGCAAGACTGCCGCGTATATCCTACCTCTCCTCACTAACCTGCAATACGACAACCACGACCCCAACCGTCTCAATGCTATCATTATGGCACCGACACGAGAGCTCGCGCAACAGATAGACCAACAGATGGAGGGTTTTGGGTTTTACGTACCTTTCTCTTCGGTGGCTATCTATGGCGGCAACGATACGGGTGCATGGGGTACACAAGTGACTGGACTACAAAAAGGTGCAGACATTGTCATCGCCACTCCGGGGAGATTGCTCAGCCAAATGAATATTTACGATATTGACTTCTCGGGTGTGAAGTACTTTATTCTCGATGAGGCGGACCGTATGCTGGACATGGGTTTCTATGATGATATTATGACTATTGTCAGTAAGTTGCCTAAGGAACGCCAGACCATTATGTTCTCTGCTACTATGCCTACTAATATCCGCAAAATGGCGAAAGCTATTATGCACAATCCTGTAGAGGTACAGATAGCCGTTTCCCGTCCACCAGAGACTATTCAGCAAATGGCAGTGGATATTTTCGAGACACAGAAGACGGCATTTCTCGTTAGGTTATTAAGCGATTCACCATCTGGAAACTATAGTCAGGAAACCAGTGAAAAACTCAAAAAAGTCATCATCTTCGTCGGTAAGAAACTGAAGGTCAAAGACCTCACGCGAGCGCTGCGTGCTAACCATATTGATGCACGTGCTATGCACTCCGACCTGGAGCAGAAGGAGCGTGATGAGGTGATGTTGGACTTCCGCAATGGCAAAGTGGATGTACTCGTTGCTACGGATATTGTGTCACGAGGAATAGATGTCGATGACATACCCCTCGTTATTAACTACGATGTGCCACGCGATGCTGAAGACTATGTACACCGCATTGGTCGTACCGCACGAGCCGAAAACAAAGGCGTAGCCATCACTATGGTGAGCCCAGAAGATAAACGATTCTTTAATAAGATTGAACGCTTCTTGCAGAAAGTTATTGAGCGCCTTCCATTGCCATCCGAGCTTGGAGCTGCGCCAGATAGTAGCGTATGTTCGCTTGCTGCTGACGACCGTAAGCCGTCTTCCAAGCGCCGAAAAGGCGGATGGCACGGCGGGCATAATCGCAAGCCGAAGCATAATCGCCCTTCATCTCATAAGCAATAGCTATATTCGCCGCAGCACAAGCTGCGGCTTTTTTATCACCCTTGCCCATAGCCAATTGCCCATTGCCTATCACCAATAACCAATCGCCAATCGCCTCCTCCCAACGTTGATAGCGGAATGCCTCCAAGCCCTCCTCCAACGCAACAAGGTCATAGATATAGCGTCGGCTACTTTGCCATGAGGGTGCAAACGTGCTACCAAGTCTATTGCCCAGTTCGCGCGCTAAATACAGCAACGCATCTTCTCGTGCTGGCAACTCGCTCAGACATTGCACACGCGAATAGTGTGGCTGACTCTCCCATAGTAGGGTATCGGATTGGTTGAATGAGTAGTCACGCATTTGACCGGCATAATGAATCGTCCAATGCGACTGCGCATAGGCTTGTAGGTAGGCATAGTATGTACCATCCTCTGTGAGAAAACTCTCCATTACATCGTACAGTACCAACTGGTTGAGTATCAGCAGTGCGTCCGCATCATAGTCCGCACATAACTGTTCGGCTTGCGCATGAGAGAGCATTTGGCGTGCGTAGTAATTCGTTGTGGGATTTTGCGATTTATCCATGAGCTCTACGGCATCATACTCGCCACTATGCTCCATGGTTTGGGTTGTAGAGAAGAGACAGTAGAGCACACTGCGACGCAGATCCACTTCTACTTTACCACTATTATTGCCATCCACCATGGTGGTGTGACCAAAGTCCAGAGGCTGTGGCAAGGCGTTATTAACGACTAATATACGCTGTTGGTCTTGCAATTGTGTACGCTCAGCAGGATAGCGTTCATCCACCGAGAAATACCACTGTTCCTGCGCAAAGGCAGTAGAAGTAAGCAATAAACAAAATAGTAGGATATGTAGCGGTCTCATAACTTCCGTATTCTCCACTCCTTAGGGTATAGGTTGTTGCAGCGATTGCCGATATTCTTGACAAAGCCCAATGGCACACCTTGGTATTTCACCAGCAGCACATCGGTCGGCATATTGTCAAGTACAATGGCTTCGTTGCGTAGATAACTCAGGGCTTGTTCCAAGGACAGTTCAACGGATTTGAAGACCTCTTGTCTTAGGTCTTTCGCCATAGATAAGGCGTGCTGTGGCACGGGGTTATTGCCGCGCAACTCACATATACCAAAACCTGTACTAATGCAGATAAACTGCTTGCTGAGAATATCGATAAGGTCTTTGTACTTAGATGGATAAGCCACTATGAAACGGTCTTGCTGACGGAGCACCCAACGTTCGGGATGATGTACCCAACTGCGGATAACCTGCGCATGTTCTACGGCTTGTGGCTGAGGCAATTTCACTTTCGGCAGACGCTTTTCCAGTGCTCGAAGGTCATTGCCATGCTTACGCAAGGCGCAGAGGTAAAAGCCTTCTCCTTTGGTTTTATGGGGATAGAAATGATAACCTGGGTTACCTTCTGTAATGCCCCATAATGGATGAATATCTACAGGCAGAATATCTGCGCCTAATGTCTCGGCTATCCATTCCACATTCTCCTCGTTCTCCCATGGATTGAAGGTGCAGGTAGAGTATATCAATAGTCCTCCGGGGTGTAAGGCATCCCATACGTCTTCTACTATCTTGCGTTGGCGGGCTACGCATGCCTCTACATTCTTTTCGCTCCATTCGGCAATAGCTCCATCGTCTTTGCGGAACATACCTTCGCCCGAGCAAGGAGCATCTACCAGAATACAGTCAAAGATATTGGGCAATCGCATACCGAAGTCAGCTGCTTGGTTATGGGTAACAACGGTGTTACCGTTGCCCCATTTCTGGATGTTCTCTGAGAGAATAAACACGCGTTGTCGCACCACTTCGTTGCTCACCAGCAGACCTGTGTCGCCTAAGTATTGGCTGATGAGTGTGGACTTACCACCGGGTGCAGCGCATAGGTCAAGTACTACGCTGTCGCGGGAGAGGTATTGTTGCAGGGCGCACTCCACGAACATGCTGCTGGCTTCTTGTACGTAGTAGCAACCAGCATGAAAGAGCGGGTCGAGGGTGAACTGTGGTCGTTCGCTGAGGTAATAGCCATCTTCGTGCCAAGGTACTTCCTCGGTGTCGCAATCGAAGGTGAGACAGTCAATCTTGTCATTGAGGCGTATGGAGGTAACAGGCGTTGATTCCAACGCTTGACACAACTGTTGCACCTCTTCGGGTACCAACTGATCGTGCAGACTTTCTATGAATTCAACAGGCAGCATGCAACACTTTACCAATTTAGGGCACAAAGGTACAACAAAAAATGCACATTTGCAAGAAAATGAGTGAAAAAAGTGCGTTTTGTTGCTATTGCGTATATCTCTAAACTCTAAACAGTAGGCACTTTGTGCCATCCTCTAAGCGAAAATCACACCAAGTTGCAATATTTATTTGCACATCTCAAAAAAAAGCACTACCTTTGCAGCGGATTTATGAAAAGAGGTCAAATAATCATACTATCCTTACTTTGTTTGGCAGTCCAACTTATGGGAACCAGCACGTTGTTTGCCCAAAACGCAAACAAAGCAGACGGGTTATTTCAAGCAGCCAACTACACAGAGGCACAAAAAGAATATGGTTTGCTCCTAAAAGGCAATCCTACCTCCGCACTATACCTATACCGCTACGCGCGCTGCGCGCAAGAACTGGGCGACTACTGGACGGCTATACAATACTTCGAGAAAGCAGGTAATCGATATGACCTCAAGCATTTCAACCTCGGAGAAATTTACCTCCACTTAGGCTATCCAGACGAAGCCATAGATGCATACACCAAATACCTAAATACCCTCAAAGCGGACTCAGAGCGCATGCCATATCTACTGGCACAAATACACCAAGCCGAGAAACTGCAACGCTACATGCGCCGCGTAGAGAAAGTGCAAATCATTGATTCGGTCGAAATACCCCTTAGTGACCTGCTCAGTGCCTATCCCCTCTCCGCTGAGACCGGCACACTCACCAAGGATACCCATGGACAATTGGTCTACACCAATCAGCGCAATGATAGAAGACTATGGGCCGCTGCCAATGGCGATAAACAACTCATTGTATCCAGCCGAAACCTCATGGATACCTGGACCGCGCCCGACACATTACCCCATGTCATCAATATGTCGGCAGACCAAAACTACCCTTATATGCTCAGCGATGGCGTGACACTCTACTTCGCCTCCAAAGATACCAGTGGTTTGGGCGGGTATGATATATACGTGAGCAGATACAACACCTACACGGAGACTTACACCCATCCCGAAAACATAGGCCTCCCCTATAACTCACCTGCCAACGACTACCTCATGGTGGTGGATGAGATACACCAGATAGGTTACTTTGCCACCGACCGCCGCTCAAAAGAAGGTCATGTGCATGTCTATACCTTTATCCCTACATCCGAGAAGGCCTATTGGCGCAATGTGCCACAAGACTCCTTGGTGGCATACGCACAACTGCGTAGCGGGTTACATGTGGAGGAAGAAACAGTGAATAAACCCTCCGCACCACAACCCACAGTACAAGTCGAACGCGAGAAAGAGGAGATATACTTCATTCTGAACGATTCGGTCGTTTATACCTCTAAGAGTGACTTCAGAAGTCCTATTGCCCGAAAGACCTACCAAGAGTGGCACAATATACAAAAGCAGCTGGAGATAGACCAAGAGGTACTGGCGCAACTAAGATTGCAATATGCGAACGCTGACGATACCAGCAAAAAAGAATTGACTCCGCAGATTCTCCAATTGGAGAAAAAGCAAAGTCAATTACAGGAACAATGTAATGCACTACTTCAAACCACTCGCAAGACGGAGAGCGAAGCGGTTCAGCAATAGAGTTTTCCCACAATCCAATTCACCAATCGCTTAGGCAATAAGCGGTCAAGCAGGCAGAAGACCTTGTACATCATTCCACCCACATAGAGTGGTTTGGGCGAGAGGGTTGTAGCCATACGATACAAGTCGCGTGCCATCTGCACGGGAGGCATGCCGCTCTGCTCGTCTCGCTCCATAGCAGCCACGGCAGCATGGGCGTTGTGATAAACATCAGCACCTTTTATTTCTTTTTCGCGCGCGTTAGTGAAGCCCGTTGCCACATCACCTGGCATGAGGACAGACACCTGTATGCCGAACGCACGCACCTCATTAGCCAATGCCAATGCCAAAGCATTGATAGCCGACTTGCTGGCACTATAGAAGCCCTGGTAAGGGATACTCAGCTCCGCTGCCACCGAGGAGGTGAAGAGCACACGGCCATAGCCTTGCTCGCGTAGGATAGGCAAGACCGCTTTCACCAGATAGAATGCACCAAAGAAGTTCACATCGAACTGCTTCTTGGCCGCCTGAGAATCCGTAAACTCAATCGGGCCAGAGATACCAAACCCAGCATTGCTGATCACCACATCCAAATGGTCGGTATGTTGCATGACCTGAGCCAGGGCTTGCTGCACGGAACTCTCATCGGTCACATCGCAATAAATATGACAGACTTGCTCACTACTGCTGCCGCTGCGGCTGAGTTCAAAGACTTGCCACTGTTTTGACACAAAGTACTGAACAGTGGCAAGACCTATACCCGAAGAACCTCCTGTGATAAGAAGTGTATTCATCGTTAGTTGTATGAAAATTAGTAATTAGGCGTATTGCGCAACACGCGAGCGATAATCTCTACCGCTTCATCAATAACAGGCTCTGAATGAGTAGCCATGAGGGTCGTGCGCAACAAACATTCGCCCTCTACGCAAGCAGGAGCAATAACAGGATTAACATATACTCCCTCGTCAAATAGCGCTTTTCCATACCAGAGTGTATCCAATGTCTTATAGGTGAAGATAGGCACAATAGGAGTAGGCGCCTCGATAATCTTGACACCAGCATCCAGCAGTCTGGTGCGGAAGTATTGTGCTATATTCATCAGTCGTGTTGGACGCTCTGGGTCTTTCTCTAATTGTTGCAACGCAGCCAAGGCAGTGGCTGCACTACAAGGTGTGATAGACGCAGAGAAAATGAATGGACGCGAAGAGTGCGCCACATAATCGTAAATACGTTTGCTGGAAAGCATACAGCCACCAATGCTGGCAAGCGACTTGGAGAATGTGAGCATGGTAATGTCCACCTTGTCTTGCAAACCGAAGTGCGCAGCAGTACCCTTACCACCTTCACCCAATACACCAAAACCATGTGCATCATCCACCATCACACGAGCACCATACTTCTCCGCCAATGCCACGATCTCTGGCAAACGGCAAATATCGCCTCGCATAGAGAACACACCATCGGTGACAATGAGCTTGCCTGCCGTGTCTGGAATCTGCTGGAGTTTCTTCTCCAAGTCCTCCATATCCGAGTGCTTATAGCGCAAGACAGTCGCGTTAGACAAGCGACATGCATCATAAATACTGGCATGGTTCTCGCGGTCATTGAGGATATAGTCGTTGCGACCGCAAATGGTAGAAATAATCGCTAAATTGGTTTGGAAGCCCGTACCACAAGTCATGGCTGCTTCATAGCCCGTGAAATGAGCCAGTGCCTCCTCCAACTCCAGGTGCAAATCGAGTGTTCCATTCAGGAAGCGACTGCCAGACACACCTGTTCCGTATTTATCCAACGCACGGTGTCCTGCCTCTATCACAATAGGATCCTCTGTGAAACCGAGGTAGTTGTTGCTTCCTAACATGATACGACGTCTGCCCTCCATCTCCACTACTGGAGCCTGACGCGACTCCAGTGTGTGGAAATATGGATAGACATTACGGCGTTTGACTTCTTCCAGAAGGTCGTGATGGCACTTTTGAAATAAATCAGCCATAAATAAATTAGAGAACGTTAATTTCCTTCAAGATAGCAGTAGTCTTAGCTACAGCCTCTTCGCTGGCAGCGAACAATGCTTTCTCTGCCTCGTTGAGCTCGATCTCAACAATCTTCTCAATACCATTCTTACCAATGATACATGGAACACCGATAGTAATATCGTTATAGCCATACTCACCCTCGAGGTATGCTGAGCAAGGAATCATCTTCTTTTGGTCGTTAATGATGCTGTCTGCTACTGCTGCAGCTGCTGCACCTGGAGCCATCCATGCGCTCGTACCGAGAAGACCAGTCAAAGTAGCACCACCTACCATAGTATCCTTAGCTACTTGCTCCAATTCCTCAGCGCTAATCATAGTGCTAACAGGCATACCCTTATAAGTAGCATAGCGAGTCATAGGAATCATAGTAGTATCACCGTGACCACCAATTACGAAGCCCTCAACCTCGTTAGCATTGCATCCGAGTTTTTGACTCAAGAAGTATTTGAAGCGGCTGCTATCCAAAGCACCACCCATACCAATCACACGGTTGCGTGGCAAACCGAGTGCCTTATAAGTAAGGTAAGCCATAGTATCCATAGGGTTAGATACTACAATGAGAATAGCGTTAGGAGAATAAGTAAGGATTTGGTTAGCAACGCTCTTAACGATACCTGCGTTCACACCAATAAGCTCCTCACGAGTCATACCAGGTTTGCGTGGCAGACCAGAGGTGATAACGACTACATCAGAACCTGCGGTTGCGCTATAATCGTTGGTTACACCTTTCACTACCGTGTCAAAGCCCAAGAGTTGAGCTGTTTGCATGATGTCCATAGCCTTGCCTTCTGCAACGCCTTCTTTGATGTCGATCAATACGACTTCGCTGGCTACCTTCTTAACCGCCAACACATTTGCGCATGTAGCACCTACATTACCTGCGCCTACAACAGTTACTTTTGACATAATTAATTAAATTAGTATTTAAAGTTAAACATAATTCACAATTAACGCGACAAAGGTACTACTTTTTTTGGGAATATGCAAATATTTTTGAACTAAATTTGCGTATCTGCGAAAAAAGCAGTAACTTTGCACCATAATTTTAACAAAAGACGAACCATGAAAGTAATCAATCTATCCGAGCAACCCTCGCTGCTAAATCAATTTTTGAAGGAAATGCGTAGCATAGATACGCAAAAGGACAGCATGCGTTTTCGCCGCAATATCGAGCGCATAGGTGAGATGATGGCTGTCGAAATAAGCCGCACTTTTACCTATGCTGAGGAAGAGGTACAAACACCCCTGGCTATGGCAAAAATAGAAGTACCACAAGACAAAGTGGTGTTAGGCACATTGCTACGTGCTGGTCTGCCTATGCATCAGGGATTCCTGAACATGATGGACGGGGCTGAAAATGCCTTCATTAGCGCTTATCGTCAAGAAACGATAGGCAGAAAAGGTGAGACCCAAATAGAAATCATATCGGAGTACCTGGCCGCACCATCCATTGAGGGCAAAACGCTCATCTTAGTTGATCCGATGCTGGCTACTGGACTATCCATGGAGGTGGCATACAAAGCCCTAATGAACCATGGTACGCCTAAACATGTGCACTTGGCATGTCTATTCGGAACACCTCAGGCCATTGAGCATTTGTCCAAGAATATGCCGCAAGACACCACCCTCTGGTGTGCCGTGATTGACCCTATGCTCAACGAGAAGAAATATATAGTTCCTGGTTTGGGCGATGCAGGAGACTTATGTTTTGGCGAAAAGTTATAGGGTACTGGAAGAGCATAGTCGTGCTGAGCGCAATCGGATACATAAGTCTATTGCGTGAACCGAGTATCGCCTTACCCTCTGTCCCTGGCATAGATAAGTGGATACATGGTGTCATGTACTTGATACTCACACTCACCCTCCTATGGGATAGTCAACAGAGACTCAATTTATGGTGGATAGCAGGTGTCTTTTCGGCTATTTTTGGCGGATTCATCGAGGTTTTACAAGAGCTTTTTTTCTATCCCCGCACGGGCGACTGGATGGATTGGTTGGCTGACTGCATAGGTGTGATAATAGCTATAGTAGTATGGTTAATAGGCATAAAATTATATGAAAAACGAATGGTTAAATAGGATTGCCTTCACATGGAACAATCATGCGCACTTGCGACAAGCACGCAGTGTGTTGGACGAGTATAGTAGTGCTACCGAGGCGGTGGCTCGTCATCCCGAGATGATTACTCCTGAGGCTATAGCGCATGCACAAAAGGAACTTGATTTCATCGAGAAACACCATATCGTGCCTTATTACTATAAGGATGATAATTATCCCTATCGTTTGGCGCAATGTCCGGATGCACCCTCACTCTTATATGTCAAAGGCAATGTAGATGTCAATCCCAAGCGTGTGGTGAGCGTAGTCGGAACGCGCATGCCCAGCGAGCGCGGCAAGGAGTGGTGCAGACAATTCGTATTGGATTTGGCAGCAAAGGTGCCCGATTTGACCATTGTTAGCGGATTGGCATACGGGATAGATGTAGCAGCGCACAAAGCCGCCATAGAAGCAGGCATACCGACGATTGTTATTCCCGCACACGGATTGGATAGGATCTACCCCGCTGTGCACCGCAACGTGGCTATACAGACATTGGGCAAAGGCGGTATATTGACCGAATACACCACAGGCACAGAGCCCGAGAAGCATAATTTCGTCGCGCGCAATCGTATCATAGCAGGTATGGCGGATGCGGTGGTCGTCGTAGAGTCCAAAGCCAGAGGCGGGTCACTTATCACCGCACAAATGGCGCAAGACTATAGTAGGGATGTGTTTGCTTTACCAGGGCGCTTTAACGATATACAGTCAGAAGGATGTAACAATCTTATTAAGCAACAACGCGCCCAACTCATTACCTCAGCACAAGACCTGATACAAGCCATGCAATGGCAAACCGAACAGAAACAACCCACGCAAACCAGCATGACAAGCATGCTCTGTGACCTAAGTGACAGTCAACGTCAACTGGTGGAGAAACTGAGCGAGTCGGAAGAAGGATGGCATATTAATCAACTGGTCATGGAGTTGCAGTTACCCTACAACATAGTGGTGACCGAACTGATGATGCTGGAGCTCAACGGACTGGTAAAAGGGCTGCCAGGAGGCGTGTGGCGAAGAATAGAGAGATGATTTTTGCTAAAAAATTGTCAAAAACTTGTGTATTTGCAAAGTTTTTAGTACCTTTGCAGCGCAATCCGTGAAATAACAAAAAATCAATTATATGAATACTTTACTGAAGAATTTAGGTGCAATCCTTGTTTTGCTGGGCGTAGTATGCTTGGCAGTGTATTATTTTGGCGTTCAAGTTAACGCATTGTTGGTTGCGAGTATGGTTTTGGAGGTAGCAGGCGTATTGTCTTATATCTTCATCAACAGCCGTTTGAAATAAGCAGGTGATCATCCGTCTTCGCGACATCCAGTGTTACGCCTACCATGGTGTACTGGAGGCTGAGAAACAGGAGGGGAATACCTTTCTCGTGGATGTGAGCATAACGGTAGATGACCCTCAGGGCATGCCTTCGGACGATATCCAAGACACCTTGGATTATCGTCACGTTTGTACCATTGTACAACGAGAGATGCTGCAACCCTCCGACTTGTTGGAGCATGTAGCATGGCGCATCAAGAACGCCTTGCTCACTACGTTCCCGCAAGCGAAGGCTGTATGTGTGAAGGTGGCCAAACAACAACCACCCCTGGATTTGCCAGTGGCTTGGGCGGAAGTGGAAGTGTAGTTTAGTGTTTAGAGTTTAGTGATAATAGTATGGCAGAGCATAACGACTCGGTGAAACAGCATTTGACTGGTATGTACCAAGATTGGTTCTTGGACTATGCTTCGTATGTGATATTGGAGCGCGCTGTCCCCGCTATAGAGGACGGTTTGAAACCTGTGCAACGCCGTATTCTGCACGCCATGAAGGCAGTCGATGATGGTAAGTATAATAAGGTGGCCAACATCGTCGGTCAGACCATGCAGTATCACCCCCATGGTGATGCCAGTATTGGCGATGCACTCGTACAACTCGGACAGAAGAACCTGCTCATTGACTGCCAAGGTAACTGGGGAAACACACTGACGGGTGACGGCGCTGCTGCACCTCGTTACATAGAGGCGCGACTGAGTAAGTTTGCTCTGGATACTGTCTTTAATCCTAAGACTACGCATTGGATGATGTCGTATGACGGCAGAAAGAAAGAACCGATCAACCTACCTATTAAGTTCCCATTGCTTCTGGCACAAGGTGTAGAGGGTATTGCGGTGGGGTTGAACTCTAAGATTCTACCTCATAATTTCTGCGAGATTTGTGACAGTGCGTTGGCGTACCTCCGCGGAGAGTCCTTCTTGTTATATCCTGACTTCCCAACGGGCGGAGAGATCGATGTGAGCCGCTACAACGATGGTGAGCGCGGTGGCGCAGTGCGCATACGTGCTAAGATCCAGAAGTCAGATGACAACAAGACGCTCATCATTACCGAGATACCTTTTGGCACTAACACCACCAAGATCATTGAGACCATCATGCGTGCCGTGCAGAAAGGCAAAATCAAGGTGCGCAAGGTGGACGACTTTACCGCAGAAGAAGCCCGCATAGAGGTACAATTAGCACCCGGCAGCTCATCCGACAAGACAATTGATGCGCTCTATGCCTTCACAGACTGCGAGGTGAACATCTCACCTAACTGCTGCGTGGTGCAAGATAAGAAACCTATCTTCACCTCCGTGAGCGAACTGCTGCGCTTGTCTGTAGAACACACCAAATCCCTGCTCAAATGGGAACTGGAGATTGCCAAAGCTGAACTCGAAGAGCAGTATTTCTTCACTTCGCTGGAGAAAATATTCATAGAGAACCGTATATATAAGGAAGAGGGATACGAGAATGCGCCTGACAAGGAGAAGCTCATCGCCTTTGTGGACAAAGCCCTTGACCCTTGGAAGGAAAAACTCATTCGTGAAGTACGCCGTGAGGATATAGAGCGTTTGTTCGAGATTCGCATGATTCGTATCACGCGCTTCGACTCCAAGAAGGCGGATGAGCTCATGCGCGATTTAGATAAGAAAATCAAAGCTACCATCAAGAACCTCAAGAACCTCAATGACTACACTATTAGTTGGTTCGAATCACTGAAGACCAAGTACGGTCATCTCTATCCACGACGTACAGAGGTGCGTAACTTTGCCAACATTAACATCAAGACCGTGGTAGAGGCCAACGAGAAACTCTACATTAATCGCGCGGATGGCTTCATCGGTACTGGACTCAAGAAGGATGAATACCTCTTCAACTGCTCGGATATAGACGAGGTTATTATCTTCCACAAGGATGGTAAATACAAAGTTGTTAAAGTGGCTGACAAAGTGTTTGTCGGCACAGATATTATTCATATTGACATATACCGCAAGAACGATAACCGCACCATCTATAACGCTATTTATCGCGATGGAAAGGGCGGTATCTACTATATGAAACGTTTTGCCGTCACAGGTGTTGCGCGTGACAAAGACTATGATCTTACGCAGGGCAAGCCTGGTTCGCGTGTGATGTATTTTACCGCTAATCCGAACGGCGAGGCGGAGGTGATTCGTGTTCAACTCAAGCCCGCTCTGCACCTCAAGAAGTTAGAGGTAATCAAGGATTTGAGCGAACTGGCCATTAAGAGCCGCAATGCACGGGGTAATGTACTGACCAAGTACGATGTCAAAGCCATTACATTGAAACAGAAAGGACATTCTACTTTGGGTGATCGCAAGGTTTGGTTTGACCCAGACATATTGCGCTTGAACTACGACGGACAAGGACTATATTTGGGCGAGTTCACCGATGATGATCGTATCTTGGTCATCACCAATAATGGTGGCTACTACCTCACTAACTTTGACCTTACTGCCCACTTTGACCACAATATTTGGCGCATTGAAAAATTCAATAGCGAGAAAGTATGGTCGCTGGCTATGTGGAATGCGGACTTAGGGTACTACTATGGTAAGCGCTTCCAGATGGATGCTCAGACCAAGTTGCAGAACATATTGGGTGAGAACAGCGATAGCAAGATGACTATTCTCACCGACCGCGAGGAAGCTATTTTCCGCATTACTTTCGTGGACGAGACCAAACTGCCTATGGAGGTGCTGATGTCCGAGTTCATCGAGGCCAAATCGCCTAAGGCCAAGGGTAAACGTTTCTCTACACTGGATATTGCTAAGATTGAGGACATTACGCCCGAACCCGAGGTGGAGGATGATGAGCAAGTGACTTCTCCTATAGAAGAAGAGGTACACCCAATGACTGTGGATGTACCCTTCACTATTACGAACGAAGTGCCCGAGGACAGCAAGCCGATAGATGAGCAACTTAGTTTGTTCTAATTCCCTCTGCTACTTGATTACGTAGGTGTTCCATTGCCTCATTGATGTCAGCAAATTGCGACAAGTCAATAGGTTTACCTATATGTAATTGCACGCGCGCGTGTGGCTGCACATAGAATGCACCCGAAGGCATGGCATTATAGAAACCGCTCAGCGAGATAGGCACTACGGGCAGGTTCAAGTCCATGGCTATCTTAAAGGCACCTTGCTTAAAGCGTCCCATCTCACCTGTCTTGGTACGTGTTCCCTCTGGGAAAATCACAGTAGATATACCATCCACCAACTCTTTCTTCACCAACTCTACGCTCTGGAGTGCTGCACGTGGATTGCTGCGGTCCACGAAGATATGTCCTGCCACGGCACAAGCGGTACCGACAAAAGGTATCTTACGCAACTCCTTCTTCATCATCCATTTGAAGTTGTTAGGCAACCAACCATAGACCGCAAATACATCCAATGCCGATTGGTGATTGGCTACGAAGACGTATGACTGTTTCGGATTAACATTCTCTTTGCCTGTCACCTTGATAGGAACCAACAAGAACCACAATACGCTACGCGACCAGAACACCTGTACGGCGCGTGGGGCTTTGCCGTTCTTCCATGGGAAACATACGATTGTAAATATAGCCGTGAACAATGTCACGATAATAATCAATGGTAAACCAATAAGATATTGGTACAGAATGTAAAGAACTTTCATATCCTAATATATTTTTAAGAGATTAGAATTTCAGTTTGTGCATAAATCCACGATAGAGCGCGCAGATACGGCGAATCTCGTCCCAAGTCTTTTCGGGAAGTTTTGTGCCGACTATTTCCACCACTCGTCCCGCCGCTATGGTGCCTATCTCGCCGCAGCGACGCAGGTCAAAGCCGTTAGACAGAGCGTGCAAGAAGCCGCCAGCGTACAAGTCGCCAGCACCTGTAGAATCCAAGCAGTTAGAGGTGATAGCGCCTATGTGATGCAATTGCATACCTTGACGCACATACGAACCGCGTTTGCCCACTTTCACAATGGCTATGTCGCATTGACTGGCTATATTCTCTACGGCCTCCTCAGGATTGAGATGGGTGTACGCAAATGACTCATCCTCGTTGGCGAACACGATATCTACGTATTTATATATAAGGTCTTTCAAGAACTGATGGTTCTCATTCACCACATTGTAACTGGCTAAGTCCAGCGAAACGGTGCACCCTTGCTCTTTGGCGGTGCGTAGTGCTGTCTCTATCAAGTTATGATCTTGAACCAAGTAGCCCTCTACATGGCAGATGTCATATCCCACAAACGCCTCTTTGCGTATATCCTCTGCTCTGAGGTCTGCCGCCGCACCCAGATATGTGCAGAACGTGCGCTCACCGTCAGGAGTGATAAGCACGATACAGCAACCAGACATGAGAGTGGAACTCAGCAATAGGGGTTTCACATTGTTCTTAATCAAGTCCTCGCGGTAGAACTTACCGACTTCGTCGTTGCCGATCTTGCCGATAAACGCAGCCTTGCCGCCTAATTGCGCTATGGTGGCTACTGTGTTCGACGCGCTACCGCCTGCTACCATGTGTTTGCGCACAGAGATGAAGCGCATTTGTATTTGCTCCAGTTGCTCGGCGTTAATCAGATTCATGCTACCTTTCGGAAAACCAATCTCTCGAAGGTCACCTTCCGACACTTGAAGCAAAATATCGGTCAAAGCATTTCCTAAACCTAAAACTCGTTTCATTTTGTATTTTTGTCTTTGTTTTTGCAAATTTTGGGGCTAAAAAGGCCATTTTTGGGGGTAAAATCAAAATTTTCTGCAAAGATAGTAATTTTTTTTCAAAAAAACTTGCTCATATCAAAAAAAAGTAGTAATTTTGCACCCGATTTCGAAAATGAGCTGATTTTCGGGGTCGAAAAATACTGCTTCCTTAGCTCAGTCGGTTAGAGCATCTGACTGTTAATCAGGGGGTCCAAGGTTCAAGTCCTTGAGGGAGCGCAAGTGTGATGGTTTTGAACCGTCACACTTTTTTTTGCTTGGACAATTTGTAGTTATACCAATACACTTATAGCAGAAATAAATGGCGAAAGTCAGGAATGAACCATAGAACACGGCGAAGAAGTTGTATCAGAAGTTAGGGTTTGGTTATCTCAGATCAATAACTATCTTCAACGAGGAATATCATTTATATGCAGCAAAAATAGTTGTGTAATTCAAAAAAAAATAGTACCTTTGTCGCGAAATTAAAAACAACAACAACGATGACATACACCTACACGATAAAAAAGGACTCCGAAAAGGGAATTTACTTGGTCAATAACAACGGCGAGCAGGTGCCAGCAACCGATATATTGGACAAGTGTGGCGCGAGTCGCGTGTTTGCCTTTGACGGCAAGATGGGCGCTGGCAAAACGACCTTCATTAAATGCCTATGCGAAGCCATGGGAACGGAGGACATTGTGAATAGTCCTACCTTTGCGATTGTGAATGTGTATGAAGTCGAGGCGAAAGGCGAAAGGCAGGAACTGTATCACTTTGATTGTTACCGCATTAAGGATATACGAGAGGCGATGGATTTTGGTGCAGAGGAGTATCTATATTCAGGAAACTACTGCTTTATTGAGTGGGCGGAGATGATTGAGCCACTCCTTCCCGAGGATACTGTTTGGGTGAAGATTGAGGTGATGGATAACGGAGAAAGACAATTGAGTTTTGATGCGTAGGTGGTTCTACATATTGCTTTTAACGATTGCTTGTCTGTCGGTTGCACGAGCTGATCATTGGGGTGTGGAGCATGAGAATGTGCTCAGCATTCGCTATGGTGGCGTGTGGCAGCAAGATCAATATTTGAGTCCCTTACTTTATTCGGGACAACAAATAGGGCTGAGCAACGAGTGGTGGCAAGGATTCAAGAAAGATAGCACAAAGCACTGGCAACATGTTGGACAGATGTATGTCACAGGCGGTATGGCATATAGCGAACGTATGAACAACCTGATATACTCTGTTGGTTTGCAGGGTGGATGGGGTGCGCAATATGTGTGGAAATGGCAAGATTTGGGCTTGCAAGCATTGTTGGGTCCGTATCTGGATATGGAGCTATGCGGCAAAATGCAGGCCTCAAACGTGAACAAACCTTACTCAATGGATTTGGCTGTGAATATATGTGCCTTGGGTGGTGTGAGTTGGGCGTTCAAAGCGAAGAAAACAAGCTATAGATTGCGCTATTTAGCCTGTCTGAATGTAATAGGAATGGACTACTTGCCCGACTATTGGCATTCGTATTTCGAGATGGGAGAGGGTGTTTTGGGCGATTTTCGCTGTGCTGGTCTTTGGAATCACAGGCACCTGAAGCACGAATTAACGTTGGATATGCAGTTCATTCGCTCCACATGGCGCGTAGGTATTGCACATGAGTACCTAGAATATGGAACTATAGATATGATGTTCTCACGCGAAACAGTGAGCGCTGTGCTTGGCTGCGTGTGGCATTATAAGGTAAATCCTGCAAAATCATTTGTGGCATGGTAAAAAAGTGGATTCTATATGGTGTGTGGTGTATAGGTTGCTTGTTGTGCGGTTGTACGCATTCGTTTGATGACCAGAGGGATAATACACCGCTGAACAATTTTGAGGCCCTATGGCAAATCATAGATGAGAAATACTGCTTGTTTGATGATAAGCAAGTAGATTGGGATGCAATATACGAAGTCTATCAACCACAATTTGACACCATAACAATCAGACGATATGAGGATAACTATCGGATGTTTGATCTCATGGAGGAAATGCTCAATACGCTGGAGGATGGACATGTGAATCTGTATTCGCCGTTCGACGTGTCCGTTTGCAGTTCGTGGTACGAGGGATATCCTGCGAACTTCGATTCGAAGATACTGACCCAATACTACCTCAAAGACTACCGCCGTGCTGGTGGATTAAACTACTGTAAGATAGATGGCGATAGTATCGGATATGTCTATTATGGCTCTTTCTCCGATGGTTTTTCGCTGACAAATTGGTTGGCGGTCTTCAATTATTTTGCCTCTTGCCGAGGCATAGTTTTAGATGTGCGTAATAATGGTGGCGGAAGCATGGATAATGCTTATCGATTGGCAGCTCCCTTCTTTGCGCAAGATACTGTAGTCGGGTATTGGCAGCACAAGTCGGGAGTTGGACATGAGGAGTTCTCCAATATGGAACCCATGCGGATGGAGGGTAGTAAAGGCATTTGGCGCCGACCTGTGATCGTGTTGTGCAACAGACGCAGTTATTCGGCGGCAAATTTCTTTGTCAGTATCATGCGCTATGCCGATAACTGCTTGATTCTCGGTGGGATAAGTGGCGGTGGTGGCGGTATGCCGATGAGTTATGAACTACCCAATGGTTGGTTGGTACGCTTCTCGAGCGTGAAGATGTACGACAGAGGTATGCAGAGTATTGAGGGAGGAATTAGACCCCACCTGCTGGTTAATCAGCACTCTGAGGATAAAGATGACCTAATAGAAGAGGCGATAAGTTTGATAAATTCAGCGTATAAATAAGGAGTAAACTATGATAGAGGTAAAGGATATACACAAGTCGTTCGGCACATTAGAGGTGCTGAAGGGAGTTGATTTGACGGTACAGAAAGGAGAGATTGTGAGTATTATCGGCAAGAGTGGCGCAGGCAAGACTACCCTACTCCAGATTATTGGTACATTGGACAAACCCAATTCGGGCAACGTACTAATTGATGGTGTGGACGTGTTTGCACTCAAGGAGAAAGAGTTGGCAGATTTCCGCAACCGACATATCGGATTTATCTTTCAGTTTCACCAGTTGCTACCCGAGTTCACCACCCTCGAGAATGTGATGATGCCCGCCATGATTGCGCGCATGCCTGAGCAAGAGGCACACCAACGCGCCCTGCAACTGCTGACGGAACTGGGTCTTGCTGAGCGACTTACGCACAAACCCAATCAGTTGTCTGGTGGCGAGAAACAACGTGTAGCTGCGGCTCGAGCAATGATGATGTCGCCCAATGTGATACTTGCAGATGAGCCCAGCGGCAGTCTGGATGAGAGCAACAAAAAGGAACTGCACAAACTCTTGTTGCAGATGCGAGAGCAGTACGGACAGACTATTATCATCGTTACACACGACAAAGAATTAGCAGAGATTAGCGACCGAGTGATCGAGATAAAAGATGGAAAGATTTAACAACAGAGATTGGATGTCGAATATCGGGTATCATGTTTTGAGTATATTGATATTCTCGCTTGTGTTGTGCGGGTGTGGGAATCGGTATCAGTATATTCCCAAAGATATTGAGCCCGTTACTGTAGATATTGTGCGATTTGACAGCGCGCTGTTGGCAGTACGCGCGGATAGTGCTATGCAGGATGTAAAGCGTTTATATGCTGAATATGAGGCGTTTATGCCTGTGTACGTAGAGGGTGTCTTGCGCTTGCCTATGGCGGATACCGCGTATTTTAGCCAGCAATTAGCCCATTTCTTGATGGATACTACTATGGGCTTTGCGCAGACCAATGCCCTGGCAAAAGAGCGATTTGCGAACATTGACTCTATCCAGAGTGCGCTGAATACGGCTTTCTCGCGCCTGCATTATCTCTATCCCGATTGGACGATTCCGACCATTTATTTGTTTGTTTCGGGCTTCAACTCCACGGTCTTTTATTACGACGATATGCTGGGCGTAGGCATTGATATGTATCTGGGTAGCGATTATCCGTATTACAACAACGTCGTGTATGACTACCAACGCCCCACCATGCAAAAGCAGTATCTCGTGCGCGATGTGATGAGTATGTATCTGGCATACAATATTGCTTATAACAGCAAGTATAACAGGCTCTTAGAACAAATGATTTTCCGTGGTAAGCAGCTCTTCCTCCTCAGCCAATTGCTGCCCGATGCCCCTGCTTGGCAAATCATTGGTTATACCCCTGAGCAATGGGCATGGTGCTTGCACTACGAGCAGGCTATTTGGAATCGTATCATGGAGAAGCGCGATTTGTTCAAGACCGAATCTTCTGTCTTGAGTTCGTACATGAACGAAGGACCATTCACCGCCGAAGTCACTCAGGACTCTCCTGGTCGATTAGGACTATGGGTCGGATGGCGAATTGTGGATAGTTATATGCATTCTAATCAGGATATTACCATTCACGAGTTGATGGCTGAAGGTGATGCACAAAAGATATTAGAACAGAGTTTTTACAGACCATGAAACGAACAGATTTTCCCATATTAAGCGAGTCAGTGCACGGACGACAGTTGGTCTATTTGGATAATGCTGCCACCACACAGAAGCCACAAGTGGTAATCGATGCCATTGCAGAGGCGTATAGCCATTGGAATGCGAATGTGCACCGTGGTGTGCACCACCTGAGCCAAGTGGCAACGCAAAAGCACGAGGAAGCGCGTCAGAAAGTCGCCCAACTCATTCATGCCCAGTCCTCAGAAGAGATCATTTTCACCAAAGGCACTACCGATAGTCTCAATATGCTGGCGCGCAGTTTTGGCGATGCAATGCTACACGAGGGCGACGAGATTATCGTCAGCCAACTGGAGCACCATTCGAATATCGTACCTTGGCAAATGCTCTGTGAGCGCAAGAAAGCCACGCTGAGGGTAATTCCCTTGCGCGAAGACTTATCGCTCGATATAGAGGCATTTAAGGCGCTTTTGAGCGACAAGACACGCTTGGTGTCGGTGGCACACGTGAGCAATGTCTTGGGTATCGTAAACCCGATAGAGGAGATTATTCGTTTGGCGCATGCCAAGGGCGTACCTGTTTGCGTAGATGGCGCGCAGTCTGTTCCTCATTTGGCAATAGATGTGCAGCAGTTGGATTGCGATTTCTTGGTGTTCAGTGCCCACAAGATGTATGGTCCAACGGGCTTAGGCATACTCTACGGCAAGAAAGAGTGGCTCGACCAACTGCCACCAGCAGAGGGTGGGGGAGAGATGATTGAGCATGTGAGCTTCGAGAAAACAACCTACAATGTCCTTCCTTATAAGTTCGAGGCAGGCACGCCCAATTATGTGGGCAGTCATGCCTTTGGCAAGGCAATAGACTATGTGCAAGAGATTGGTTTAGAGTATATTGCCGAACACGAACACAAGTTGGCAAAGTATATGGAAGCACAGTTGGCGCTATTGCCTAACCTGCGCGTATATGCTGCGGGACTTCCCAAAGCGGGTGCAGTTTCGTTCAATGTCTATCGCGAAGATGGGGTGTTGATTCACCCCTTTGATGTGGGTGTGTTGCTTGACCGACAAGGAGTGGCAGTGCGAACAGGTCACCATTGCGCAGAACCATTGATTGACTATCTGCAAGTGCCGGGTACGGTGCGCGCCTCTGTGGGACTATACAATACCCAAGAGGATATTGATACCTTCATTCTTGCGCTCAAGAAGGCGATAATGATGCTTCAATAAACTGAAATTCAGCATTTTATTCTATGAAACACCCACGCTTGATATGGATTTTTTTGTTCTGTATCCAGTGTGGGTTTCTTTTTGCTCAAGACTCGCTAACAATCATTTCCTACAATGTGGAGAATCTCTTTGATTGTGAGCACGATACACTCAAGAATGACTTTTCTTTCCTTTCTGATGGAGATAATCACTGGACGTATTATCGCTATCAAACCAAGTTGGACCGTATTGCGCAGGTTCTTGTGAATATCTCAGGGTGGGAGAGTGCTGCTTTGGTAGGTCTATGCGAGGTGGAGAACGCGCATTGTCTGCGCAGTTTATGCTATCGTTTGAAGTGTTTTCACTATAAATATGTGCATTATGAGAGCCCAGATGAACGCGGTATAGACGTAGCATTGCTGTATGATAGCACCAAAGTGAAAGTGCTGAATAGCAAACCTTTATGGGTTGATTTGCGTGGAGATAACACGCGCGATATCCTCTATGTCAAGGCTCTGCTCCATGACCAAGACACTCTACATACGATGCTATGCCATTTGCCCTCTAAGTTAGGCGGCAGTGCCACAACCGATTGGAAGCGCAGGGCTGCCAAACAGGTTATTCAGCAGCAGGTAGATAGTCTTTTGCTGGTACAGCCAAACGCCAAAATTGTGGTGATGGGCGACATGAATAGTACACCAACCAACGATTTGCACGGACTACACAACACGATGATTGCCTTTGAGCAATTGGGACAAGGAACGCACAAGTATCAAGGAATATGGTCATGTTTAGACCAATTTTATGTGTCTTCATTGCTTGCCTCTTGCGCGCAAGCGACTATTTTCTCCCCCGAATGGCTATTGGAGGAGGACACCAAGTACCTGGGTCACCAACCCCACCGCACATATATCGGCTACCGCTATTATGGGGGTTATTCCGATCATTTGCCGATAGTCTTAAGGATAAAAAAAAGCTGTGCCATTGCTGACACAGCCCCATAAAAAACAATCTAAAAACAATAAAAACAAATCTGTGGTTATGATGAACATTTGTGGGCTTGCATTACCCACAGATGGGTATTCTATTGAATATCAATCACTCGTGTGGGTTGTTTGTCTGGCGGTGTAGCCAATTTTGGTAGTGTGATACACAGCACGCCACTACATGCTTTGGCGGTGATGGCCTCTTTGTCCACGTTTTCGGGCAGCAGCAAGGCTTGTTCAAAGCGGGTGTAGTTAAACTCGCGGCGCAGATACTTAGCCGACTTGTCTTCTTCTTTGTTTTCTTTCTTCTTTTCCATGGAAATGACTAATTGTTCTTTGTCATTCACATGTACTTTGAAGTCATCCTTGGTCATGCCGGGGGCGGCTATTTCCACGGTGAATGCTTTCTCATCTTCTTTGACGTTGATAGCGGGAGCAGTAGCCGATACTGCACGCATAGGGAACCAATCGTCGTTGAAGAAATCGTTGAAAATGGTTGGCAGCCAGTTGTTTTGCCTTTTGATAGTTGGTAACATAATAACAATAAATTTTATAGTTTCGGTTTGGGTTCGATGGCAACATCCTCTTAATAGGCTGCTTGCCATTTTGCCTTAGCAATGGGTTACAAGCAAATAGCGTGCCAAACTATTTGCTGTCAATGTCATTTGGCTGCATTTGTCTGAAAATTTAATGTTTTTTGCACCTTTATTTAAAATCCATAAAAGCCACTTTCTTTGCCAGCTTCTTATTTTTTTTCTTCCAATTCTTGCTTAATTCAAATTATTTCTATACCTTTGTACGATTTTTGGTATGATTTGTAATATCTTTGAACATTCACTTGTCTAATCAGCAGAATACAACTTCTATACAATGATACATTTAGAAAACATACACAAGACCTACAACCTCGGCACTCCCAATGCTTTGCATGTGCTGAAGGGCATAGACTTGCATATCAAGAAAGGCGAGTTGGTGTCTATTATGGGCTCGTCTGGTTCGGGCAAGTCCACATTGCTCAATATTTTGGGTATATTGGACAATTACGACGAGGGTTCTTATCATTTGGATGGTCACCTCATTAAAGACCTCAGCGAAACGCAAGGCGCACGCCTACGCAACGAGTTAATTGGGTTTGTCTTCCAGAGCTTCAATCTGCTAAATTTCAAGAATGCCGTTGAGAATGTAGCATTGCCTTTATACTACAAAGGTGTACCTCGCAAAGAGCGCTACATGCGTGCCATGGAGCAACTGGAGCGCATGGGGCTCAAAGACTGGGCAACCCACCTCCCCAATGAGATGTCGGGCGGTCAGCGCCAACGTGTCGCTATCGCTCGTGCTATTGTGGGTAACCCTCGTATCCTATTGGCTGACGAGCCAACAGGCGCTTTAGACTCTAAAACCTCTGTCGAGATGATGGATGTCTTCAAACAACTTAACGCTGAGGGTATTACCACCATTATTGTGACCCACGAACAGAGTATCGCGGACGCTACACAACGCATTATTCGAATCAAAGACGGTATTATCTAATGGGCGATCTCTTACGCGAAATATGGGAATCACTGCGGCAAAATAAGTTCCGCACGGCCATGACGGGCTTCGCTGTAGTGTGGGGAATCTTCATTTTGGTTGTCCTCTTGGGCGCAAGCAATGGACTGGAGAATGGCATGCAAGCCAACTATGGTTCGCGCCGTAGCAACTCAGTAGATATTTGGGGACAATGGCGCTCTGTTCCGTATAAAGGTCTGCCTACTAACAGAATGCTTCGTTTTACCGACAAAGAAGCAAACATTATCCGCCATTTGCCCGAAGTGGAACTTTTCTCGCGCGTATCTGCTCGATACAGCGATGTGGTATATGGCAAAGAGAGTGTCAGTGCCAATATCACGGGTGTGGAGAGTGATTTTCAGCGTATCCACAACAAACCTATTCTATCTGGGCGCTTTATCAACGAACGCGATCTCCGCGAACAAGAGAAAATAGGTGTGATAGATGAGCGACTCATGGAGAGTTTGGGTGCTTCTGCGCAACAGATTGTGGGTCAGTATGTCAAAGTAGGGGAACTACGTTTTCGTGTAGTAGGTGTCTGTGGCAGGGGCGAACGTTGGGATGGAGCAACGCTCTACATTCCTTTCTCCACGCACCAAAGTCTTTTTAGCACCAATCATAAGTTCGACAAGATGTCGCTAACCATGACCTCTGGTACACGTGACATATACAACAAGGTCAAAAACCTCTTGGCTGGTCCTATGCAGTTTGATAAATCTGATCCCTTTGGTATTGGAGTGTGGAGTCAAGAGGAGTCTGTAGAAGAGCAACAGCGTGTCATGGGGGCTATCCGATTGTTAATATTGATATTAGGCCTTTGTACATTAGTTTCGGGTGCGGTCGGCGTGAGCAATATCATGTTGGTGTCTGTTCGCGAACGCACCAAAGAATTGGGCATTCGTAAGGCATTAGGTGCACCTCCTTCAACTATCATGTGGTCTGTCGTAGGTGAGTCATTGGCTATCACCAGCATATTTGGCTTTATTGGCGTACTTTTGGGTAGTGGTTTAATGTCCTTGATAGGTGCTATTATGTCCAAAACCAAAAACGCGGTATTTGTGAACCCCTCCGTGGATGCTTGGGCAATAATAGTCGCTACATTAATACTCATTGTAATCGGTGTAGTAGCAGGCGCTATCCCTGCCTATCGTGCTATGCGTATCAAACCGATTGAGGCAATGAATGCAGATAAGTAATTGGATGTTAGACCGCTACGCTGCTAGAATTTAGATAATATGGATTTTTTTGAAGAAATATGGGCTACGATTAGCAAGAACCGCTCGCGCAGTATCTTGACGGGCTTTGGTGTCTTTTGGGGCATGATGATGTTGCTTGTGTTGGCTGGTATTGGTCAGTCGCTTGTGAGTGGTATAACTTCCAAGCTGTCGGGCTTCGCCACCAATTCCTGCTTCGTGATTCCAGACCGCACCAGCAAACCTTACAAGGGCTTGCAGAAAGGGCGCACATGGGCTATTCATAGTAGCGATATGCCCACCATTCGCCAAGCAGCCAAGCATGCAGATGATATCGCACCTATGTGTTTCGGCGGAAAAATGGAAGTGCGTTATGGCAATCTCCACGATAGTTATAACATTATAGGCGTTACCTCTGAATATACTGTGATGATGTATATCCCTTTGCTCTATGGTCGCGAAATCAACAATATAGACGTGGCGGAAAAGCGTAAAGTCTGCGTGATAGGCAATGAGATTTACACCAAACTTTTTCCAGAGGGAGGCGATCCAACAGGCAAACTCCTGCATATCGGCAGCATGCAGTTTCGTATTGTGGGCGTGAAACAAAAGAGTAAGACGCAAGTATATATATCAGGACACCCTGACCAACAAGTGCAATGGCCTATTTCGACCTTGCAACAGGCGAATCAATTAGGCGAGAATATCCACCTAATCATGGCTACTGCACAACCCAATGTGGCAGTAAGTGTAGTAGAAAATGAGCTAAAAACGGTCCTCAAGGAGCTTTATTCCATTGCTCCTGATGATCGCCGAGCTATGTACACAGAGAATATGGAAGAGGATTTGAAGGAATTGAATCTGCTGATAGGTGGTTTGACTGCCTTGATATGGTTGATAGGTTTAGGCACACTCATTTCGGGTGCAGTAGGTGTGAGCAACATTATGTTAGTCACCGTGCGCGAACGTACCAAGGAGATAGGTATCCGCCGTGCCATTGGAGCCAGTCCATGGATCATAACGAAGCAGATTTTGGCAGAAAGTACACTCCTCACGCTCTTGGCAGGCCTATTGGGTATAGTGGCTGCGGTGGGTGTACTACAAGTAGCTCAACAATTGCTACAAAGCAATGAGATGTTTAGCCAGGACATGCAAATCAGTTTTGGCGTAGCCATTGGCGGATTAGCCATCTTATTGGTTATCGGACTATTAGCAGGACTATTGCCTGCTCGCCGAGCATTAGCCATAAAGCCCATTGAGGCACTTAACGAAGAATAATAAAATCAACAAAGATATGAAAAAAGCAAGAAAATGGATTCTTTTAGCAATCCTCGCAGTGGTTGTAGCAGGTGTATTTATGTATCTATGGAAGCAATCACGCCCCAAAGAAGTGAAGTATGAAACCAAGGTCGTGACAGTAGGCACTATCCAAAAAACAACGATTGTCACGGGTAAGATTGAGCCACGCGATGAAGTGGAAATCAAACCACAAATATCAGGTATCATTACCGAACTCTACAAGCAAGCAGGCGACAAGGTGCGTGTGGGAGATGCTATTGCCAAAATCAAGGTCATTCCCGATATGGCGCAACTCAATAGCGCAGAATCGCGTGTGCGTTTGGCGAAATACAACTTAGAGAACGCTCGCCAAGTCTTCGAGCGCGACTCTTTGTTGCTCGCGCAGGAGGTCATTGCACACGAGACCTACGAGAAATCCCGCCTGCAATATATCTCCAATCTCGAAGAACTGCAAGCGGCAGAGGATCACCTCAGTATCACGCGCGACGGTGTGGCGAAGAAGGCAGAAACTGACTTTACCAACACCATTGTGAAATCTACCATTACTGGTACCGTATTGAATGTTCCTGTCAAAGTGGGCAACTCAGTCGTTTTGACCAACACTTTCAACGATGGTACGACCATTGCTACTGTGGCTGATATGCAGGATCTCCTTTTTGTGGGTAGTATCGATGAGACGGAAGTGGGCAAACTGCGCGAAGGCATGCGCATGGATTTGGTCATTGGCGCTTTGAATGACCAACGCTTCACAGCCACATTGGAGTATATTGCTCCCAAAGGTACCGAACAAAATGGTGCCATGATGTTCGAAATCAAAGGTGCAGCCACTATCCCTGACACCGTGATTATTCGTGCAGGATATAGTGCCAATGCAGAGATTGTACTCAATGAGCGTGTGAATGTTCTCACTATTCCAGAAGCCAATGTAGAGATGGAGGACGACAAGTCATTCGTGCAACTCATTACCGACACCACCACCCAAGCGGTAACCCGCACCGAAATCCAAACAGGTCTTTCCGATGGACTGACCATTGAAGTGACCGAAGGTCTAAAAGCGGGCGATATGATTCGTGGTAACCAAATTACTCAATAAACTATGAAACAATTACTTATCATTTCTCTATGTCTCCTCTCATTGGGCATACACGCCGAAGTTCTTACTTTGCAACAATGTATCGACTCGGCATTACTCAATAGTCTGACCATACAGAAACAGGGCAATCAATACGCCTCTCAACGCTTGCAATACACGCAGTCTAAGGCAGACATATCGCCCTCTATAAGCGGTTCGGCAGGACAGAGTTGGATATTCGGTCGTTCTATCGGAGCAGACAACATTTATCATGCGCAGAACTCCTCACAAACGACATTCAACCTTTCGGCGAATATCGTGCTTTTTGACGGTCTGCAAATGAAGTACAATATCGACCAAGCACGCGCCAACATGCAGGCAACCGAAGCCAATATGCAGGCATTGCAACTGCAAATCAAGATGAACGTATCTACCATGTATCTACAAGTCTTGCTCTGCAAGGAATTGCTCCTTGTCGCTGACAATCAGTTAGCAGATACACGCTTGAAGTTGCAACGCGATTCGGCGTTGGTGGCTGTTAATCGTTTGCCAGCAGGCGAACTCTATACCCTGCAAGCCCAAATAGCACGCGAGGAGTTGGAAGTCACTCAACGTCAAAACAACCTGCAACTCTCGCTCTTAGACTTGGCACAAGCCATTGAATTGCAAGATATTAGCCACTTCGATATTGCCACTCCAAATAGTGAAGAGTTGGTTGGTGGCTTGCTACCCAATAACGAGGAGGTGTATCAAATCGCTTTGCAATCTCGTCCAGAGATAAAGGCACTGGAATATACTATTCAGGCCAACGAGAGTGCACTCAAAGGCACTAAATCAGCTTATTCACCCACACTCTCTGCTGGGGCCAATGTCGGAACAGGTTACTACGATATGCAAGGCGCTGACAATAATGCTTTCGGTACACAAATGAGCGATAATTTTAGTGCCTCTGTGGGGCTTAATCTCCATGTCCCAATCTATGATAAGAACCAGACCACCACACGCGTGAAGCAACAGAAACTGGCACTCGAGAACGCACGTTTGGATTTAGAGCAACAGAAGAAAGATTTGCGCAAAGAGATTGATCAAGCGTATTACAATGCTCGCAATGCCTATGCCGAGCAACAGGCAGCCGAGAAAGCAGAGCAATCTACTGTAGAGGCCCTACGCTATACAAAGCAGAAATATGAAGCGGGTCGCTGTTCATTGTATGAGTACCAGGAGGCGCGCAACAATCACTTGCAGGCGCAATCTACACGCCTTCAAGCCCAATACAACTACCTCTTCCGCCTACGTATATTGCAATATTATCAAGGGGTATTGTAAGGCGAATACTTTCCCTCAATATTTTATGCTATTTCATGTGCTATTTTTCTACGATTCATTTCTATTTTTCTTGCCAAAATATTTGCAAGTTCCCCAATTTTTTTGTACCTTTGCACCCGAAATGCTCCTATAAATCTTAGGTGATTCTTAGGTTATTCATAGGTGATTTATAGGTTATTCTTAGGTGATTAAACTTATCAAACTATGGCACAAATTACCCTCAACCAACCCATTGCGGAGATTCATGGCGCTCTCAGCAAGCGCAGCAACATTGTCAATCGTCAGAAGAAATACCGCATAAACGGCCGTGTTATTCACGAAGGCAAGCAGGAGTCTTATGCTATCCAAAACCCTCGTGACTGGAAGAAAACCCCAGCCCAGGGAGCCGAACTCGCTAATCAAACTGCTTGGCAAGAGGCATGCCGTCGCGCTGCTCAGATCCTGCAAGCGACCCAACCCGACGGACCAACCGAACAACAACTATTCGAACGCCGTATCAATCAAATCCCTGATTACTATACTCTTGAAGAAGCTCGCACTTTGTTAGAGGATTTCCGTCGTCGCTATGAGGCTCAATTGCCAAATACCCGTGGCAAACACCCTGATGCCCAAGCGCCCATTGATCCAAAGACTGGTAAAGGCAAGCAATACGCCCAATTCCCTGCCTTCATTCGCACCATGCTTTACTACCAACTCAGAACTCAATAATCTTTGTAATTTAGCTTCAAGCTTATATTCTTCCATTGCCTCGAATTGTAGTCGATTATTCTGTATGCTCTATGTTCATTATCCAGCGGTGCCCCGAAAACGCTCGCGTTATGGGTGCATTTGCGGTAGTTCGCCGAGTAAAAAATCGCCCTCCAAGGCGATTTTTCTTGCTCAATCCAAAATATTTCACTACCTTTGCAGGCGATTAAAATGATTTGACAACCTTATAATATAGTTATGAAAAAAGCAATATTCTTTTTATTTATCCTCGTATGTGCAGGTAGTACGTATGCTTATGATTTCAAAGTGGCTAATGCCGATGGCTGTGAAATAGCATATAACATTAATGCCGACGGCACTTCTGTGTCTGTGACTTACACAGAAAAAGGCTCTCCGAGACGACGAACAAACTATAAAGATTTCCTTTGTGATACAATGCGTATTCCAGAACATGTAACCTATGAAAATCAACAATATACAGTAACAGGACTGGATTCAATGTGTTTTAGATATATCAACACAAATATTCGCGTATTGATATTACCTGCCACGATTGATTCTATCGTTTTCTACGAACAAATAGGCATAGACCATTATGCAGATGCAAGTGCTTTTTATGGCACTAACTTTCAGTCTATTATAATGGAAGGAGACAACCCTAAATTCATGACGGAAGACGGTATTTTGTATTCAAAAGACCAAAGCGTATTGCTCGCATATCCAGCAGGCAACCTTCAGGATTCTGTTGCTATAAAAGAGGGTGTGGTAATGCTGGGACATGGTTCACTAAATTATGCTCATAACATTAAGTATCTTGAACTACCATTATCACTGAAGGAGTTAGGCGAGGAATCCTTGTCTCCCATAGATACGCTTACTCACTTAATCATCAAAGATAGTGTAGAGCGCATTGATGATTGGGCGTTAGATTGCAACCGTTTGAATCACCTAACAATTGGAAATGGAGTTAAATCAGTAGGAATAAATTTTTTTGTGGCATCAGGAAGAATTGGCAGAGAGGAAGTTGATATAAACATTTATTCAAGGGCTACAAATCCACCTACTATTTACAATTGGAAAGATGGTGCACCTTTCATGGAGGATCTCCCTAATGATAGAACATATATTCATGTGCCAGCAGAAAGTTTAGATGCTTATCGACAAGCAGTTGGTTGGAATCAATTTCCGAATATCCTTCCTATTGAGCCACCTATTGTAACGGGGTTAGACAATGTCCAGGTATCTTGGGTACAAAATTTCTCTGCTACTGGCTATGTTTGGACGCTTTATTTGGACGAAGCGCACACTCAACGCTATATGACTTTGACATTTGATGCCAACGGACATCTCATTAGTATTGACATTACTAACAATAATAATGCACCTGCAAAACTCCCTGCGCTTTACGAAGGTGAAGAAGATGAACAGATACATTTTGCAGAGTATTACTCGTTCACTATTACGGGCTTACAATCGGGTACAACATACTATTATACTCGCCAGAGTTTGAATGGAGAAGATGTTATTGATGAGGAGAACGGAACCTTTACCACGCAATCCAGTACTACAAATTTGGACAACATCAATACTGCCCCATCTCCGATTAAATTCATTAGTAATGGCAATGTCCTACTAAAGCATGGTGGAAAAACATATACCATCCACGGTCAAGAGGTGAAGATGTGAGATAGTATATATATCATAATATTTTGCATATAAAAATAGGGGCTCAACACCCCTATTTTTATCGCCTCTTGTTCCACAACCCTCAAAAAAATCACGATAAATTTGCATATATCAACAAAAAACACTACCTTTGCATCGTTTTAACGAACTTTCAGCATTATGAGTGCTACTGATTACTTAAATAATGCACAAGCTTGGTTAGCTCAGCAATCTCAAAGAACTATCGATTACCAATGGGAGATTCAGCACCACAACCAAATGCACAAAACCTACGAAACATCCTTGTAGGTCTTTCTCGTTTTGAACAACAGAGAGTTGCAATTCAATGGGCAAGAGAGCACCATTGTATTGTTGATTTATTTGGTACTTTTGCAAAAGAGCACCACTTACTTTTGTTTCAAAGTGGAAACGAAAGTGAAAATTGGATTGATCCAACAACCAATTTGGTATATAAAATGAACACGCTCATGCATGTAGGTGGAGATCTTCTAAAACTGTTTAACCGCGTAGAATTATATAATCACTTATTTCCACACATTGCTTTGCAGTTTGTTGGTTTTCATGTAATGAGCGAAGACAATGCCTATCCTGTTTTCACACAACCATTTGTTGATAATGTGCGTTTTGCAACTTCAACAGAGATTCTATCCTATATGAAGTCACGTGGTTTTGAACCACAAGAAAAAGATGGTGTCTTTTGTGATGGAAAATATTTACTAAGCGACATTAGACCTAAAAATGTTTTGGCTTCAGAAGATGGCTTAGCAATTTTTGTAATAGATGCTGATGTAATTTTGGTGTGATATCGTATCGCGAAAAGTTCGTGGCAACTTTTTCGCGATACAAACATATAACACAAAAATAGGGGCTCAACACCCCTATTTTTTATCGTCTCTTATCCCTCAAAAACAAAGTAAATCCAAACCACCTTTTACACTACCAATAACGCCGAAATAGCCGTTAGAATCGCCTCTAAATGGCTAAAAACAGCATACGCTACAGCCACACTTCCAGTCCCTCCAACCAATAACCAGCGAACTGTGTCCATTCGCATGGCCAACCGCTCCAACATGGTATACCTACGCAAACTCTCTTGCAACTCGCTACTGGGCGAAGGCATAAGATTAATCTGACGAATAGTATCCGCCATAAACGCTTCATTATCTTTCACTTGCGGCGCACTCGCCTGCAATCGCTGTTTAATTTCTCTATTGATAATCATAACTCAAAATTCTTAATTCAAAATTCAGACTTCAACATGGCTTTCAGCCTCTTCCTGGCTCGAAACAACATGACCGCTATATTGCCTTCCGTTATCTCTGTTATCTTGCTAATCTCTCGAATACTCTTTTCCTCCAGATAATATAGTATCACCACCACTTTCTCTTGCTTCGGCAATTGGTCAATCGCCTGATACAGTGGCTCATAGCGAAATGCCGAATCAGTCTGTTCACTTGCTACTTCCGTATCAACACTCTCGTAGTTCTCTACTGCCACGCGATGGGTATTCCAGTACTTATTTTGTTCGTTAAGGTATTCGTTGTAGGCAATGCGGAATATCCATGTCTGCAAAGCTGATTTCTGCTCAAAAGTAGCACAGTGCAAATAGGCCTTCAATATCGCTTCTTGCGCCAGATCATTAGCCAGTTCTTCATTTCCATGAGTCAGCACAAGCAGGAATCGCCGAAGGGACTCCTGCATGCCGCCAATAGCGGAAATAAACTGCTGCTTATCCATAAAGTGATGAAAAACTTGTGGTCTAATCTCGAAAATTCTTCATTTTATTTGGGTTCCCAATGTGCTCTGCACATTCTTCCAACCCAAACAAAATATATCCTTGAATTGACGATAATTGACATTAAAATTGACAATAATTGTCTTTAATAAAAGGACAGACAAACGCAGTTTACTCTTTTTCAGCAAGTTCTTTTTCTTCTTTCTCCACTTCCTTTTTAAGATACTTCTTTGCCACTAAGAAGGTAATCAGCAAAGCCAAACCTACGCCACCAATGATAGCACCAAAAGTTAAAAAAGCAGCTGTTGCACCGCCATCACCATCCATATGGGCATAGAGCGCTACGCCTAACAAACCGAGCCCCACAAAAGAGAAGATGCTTCCCCAGCGCAAGTTATTCAGCACAGACCTTTTTAGGTTTCCATGCTTTGTTGGCTCTTGCAGGGCCTCTGCCATGGATTGGAAGTCAAGGTTAGTACTATCACCCTTCTCAATCATTTTTGCCATGAGTTCAGTTTGTCGCTCAATCTTGTACCGACGGTTCTTCAAATACTGGATAACGGCTGTTAGAATAAAAGATGGTATCAAACCAAAAATAAGAACAAGAGCAAAAATGCTGTCCAAGTCAACTTTATAAAATTCCATAATACATAGATTAATAGTTTTTAACAAATCGTTTTCTGCCACTCCATAGTGACCACACCCATTAGACAAATGAGAAATAGAAAATATTACAAACGAACTCGTTGGCGGAATCAAATTTGGCTGCAAAATTAGGAAAATTTCTTGACATATGCAAGAAATTTTCAAAAAATAGGATAGATATACGCAGAAGCAACCATTCAACACATTTTTCATGTGATAGTGTGTATGTCTATTAATGCCAAAAAATCGCACTTGAAAGTGAACTTTCGCGCGATTTTTGTTGCAAATGTGCATTTTTTGTAGTACCTTTGCAGCAAAAATACAATTAGACCTATGAAACGAGTACTATCTTTTTCTATCTTTTTGGTTGCTTTCACTATGACTGTGCATGCTGAAAAAACATGGGCACAGCACGAACGATATGCTGCTCAGAATGACACCGTTATGGCAAGAAACAGAATGCCTGAATACGGGTACAACAAGTTGGCTAAATCCCGTCGCATAGAGGCTGTACTGATGGGCAATTCCATCACCGACAATTGGGCGAAATACCACCCTGAATTCTTTGCGGAAAACAACTTCGTGGGACGCGGCATAAGCGGACAAGTGACCGCACAAATGCTCAGCCGTTTTCAGGCAGACGTGATTGCGCTCCGACCCAAAATGGTGATCATTATGGCAGGCACCAACGATATTGCTATGAATAATGGCTATATCGCGCACGAACATATATTACAAAATATACAATCTATGGTCGAGTTGGCGAAGTACCATAAGATTAAACCCGTGCTATGCTCCTGCTTGCCTGCGGCGGCGTTCAGTTGGCGAAAAAACCTCACACCCGCACAGGACATTAAGCGACTGAATGAGATGATTCGAGCATATGCCGAAGCCAACAAAATCAAATACATAGACTACTACTCCGCGCTGGTGGATGAATATGGCGGACTGCCCAAAAAGTACGCGAAAGATGGAGTCCATCCTAACATGGACGGCTATGCTATCATGGAGGAAATACTGCTGAAAAACCTATAAATTTGCAGAAAAATCAAAAAATATTTGCTCATATCAAAAAAAAGCAGTACCTTTGCACGCTTTTTCGCGCGTTGCGAGGAAGAAATAAACAATAATTATTAACTAAATTAAATTAACTAACTGTATGTTAAATCATTACGAAGCCGCTTTCGTGTTGACTCCCGTTTTGTCTGAACCACAGATGAAGGAAGCGGTTGACAAATTCGAGAACCTTCTCAAGGAGAATGGCGGTTCCATTCTTAACCGTGAGGAGTGGGGTTTGAAGAAATTGGCTTACCCTATCCAAGGCAAATCAACGGGATTCTACGCCTTGCTGCAATTTGATGTAGAACCTGAGGTGATTGCAAAACTCGAGACAGCATTCCGTCGTGACGAGCGCGTGTTGCGTTTCCTCACTACACGTCTTGACAAGTACGCTTACGAGTACGCACAAAAGCGTCGTAACGCAAATGTTAAACCACAAGAACAAGAGGAGGCATAATCATGGCACAGAATGACGAAATCCGCTATTTGACCCCAAAAACAAATGAGGCAAAGAAGAAAAAGTACTGCCGTTTCTTGAAATCAGGCATCAAGTACATCGACTACAAGGACCCAGAGTTCCTCAAGAAGTTCCTCAACGAGCAAGGTAAGATCCTTCCTCGCCGTATCACTGGTACAAGTTTGAAGTATCAACGCAAGGTGGCTCAAGCCGTGAAGAAAGCACGCCACTTGGCTTTGCTCCCATACGTAACCGATATGATGAAGTAATCCGAGTAATTAACTATTTAATCAGAAAGGAAACATCATGGAAGTAATTTTGATTCAAGACGTAGCTAACTTGGGCTACAAGAACGATATCGTTAAGGTAAAAGATGGTTACGGTCGTAACTACCTCATCCCTAACCGTTTGGCTGTGATTGCAAACAATAGCAACCGCAAACAATTGGCTGAGAACCTCAAACAACAAGCACACAAGATCGCTCAACTCCTCGCTGACGCACAAGCATTGGCTGAGAAATTGGCTAACACCGTTATCACCGTGGCTGTGAAGGCTAACGAGGACGGCAAGATCTTCGGTACTGTAACTACTGCTCAAGTGGCTGAGGCTTTGGCTGCTCAAGGTATTGAGATTGACAAGAAAGTGATTACCATCGACGAGGCTGTGAAAGTGTTGGGCGAGGCTACTGCTACCGCTAAACTGCACCGCGAGGTAAAAGCAGAGATTAAGTTGAACGTTGTTGCTGCTGAATAAGCGCTAAAGAAAGGAAATAATAGTATGAAAAAAGGAATTCATCCAGAGAACTACCGCGTGGTAGTCTTCAAAGATATGTCCGATGGAACACAGTTCTTCTCTCGCTCTACAGCTAACACGAAGGACACCATCGAAATCGATGGCACTACTTATCCATTGATTAAGTTGGAAATCTCCAACACCAGTCACCCATTCTATACTGGTAAGTCTAAACTCGTGGATACAGCAGGTCGCGTTGACAAGTTCATGTCTCGCTACGGTAACCGCAAGCGTAACTAATTGGGCTACCCGACAAATTTCGAATTTGTGGGGTGCTCTTTACGATAGCAAAAAGGCGAGCACTGGCTCGCCTTTTTTAATCCCTGCCTTTACACTTTACACCTTACACCTTATGACCCCCCTTCAACGCTCTCTTTGGCAAGATTTTGGAAAGCAGATGTTGGTGTCGCTCGGCATCTTCTTTGCGCTATTCCTTATATTATATATAATAGAGTGGGCGGTGCCTTCGCTCAGCGGTGTGCTTTTGCAATGGCATGATCCCGCTTTTGTGGTGGGCATTCCCGCCAGTGTGATAGGGGTGGCATACGTATTGACCATTCGCAACCCACAAAACTATACGGGATTCTATGGCGGCATCGTGATGGCATTGCTCCTGTCATGGCAATTTGCATTGTTGCAACAATGGAGCCTGACCGTATTGTATGTGGTGGTATTTGTGCCATTTATGATTTACTCCATCATTTGTTGGCGCAAACAGACATTGCAATCCTCGGATAATGAAGATGTATTCTGCCCCGTTTGGTTGTCCATTAGAAATCAAGCCTTTAATCTATTGTTTCTATTAGGAATGGTGGCATTGGATAGTGGGTTACTAACGCATTTTGAGTCAACTATCCATAGCGAGCAACTGTTACAAAAACTGATGAGCGGGGTGATGATTGGTTCTTCGGTGCTTGCCAATTTCTGGTTGATATATAAAAAACTGGATGCGTGGTTGTGGTGGGTGATATATTCTATAGCAGGTATGATATTATATGCTTTGATCGGCAATGCTTTCTCTTTTGTGCTATTTACGGTCTTCCTTGTGGTGAATGGCGGAGCAGGTCTTGCATGGATAAAGGCATATAGGAATATTAAATAGCATTAATCTTTATCTTGAACATGAAAAAATACTTAGAAGAAAGCGTACACATTTCGGCAGAAGATGCGAAATTTATGGAAATGGCTATTCGCCTTTCCGAAGACAATATCGACAAGGGCGGCGGTCCTTTCGGCGCCGTTATCGTTCGTGATGGCGAAGTGATTGCCACGGGTGCGAATCGTGTAGTACCGAACAATGATCCAACCGCTCATGCAGAGGTGATGGCCATACGTAGTGCTTGTGAGAAATTGAGCACTTATCAGCTGACGGATTGCACGGTATATAGTTCGTGCGAGCCATGTCCTATGTGCCTGAGTGCATTGTATTGGGCAGGGGTGAAGCGTATTTGCTATGGCAATACCAAAGATGATGCCAAAGCCATCAACTTTGACGATTCGTTTATCTATGATCAGCTTGAGTTGAACTATGCTGATCGTTCCATCCAATGCGACCATTTCATGCGCGCGGAAGCGATAAGAGCATTTAAGAAATGGGCGGAGAAAGAGGACAAGGTTGAATATTAAAATTATTGGAAAGGAAAGGTGACAAGTTTTACGATTTGTCACTTTTTTTTGTATATATGAGAAATAATTTGTACCTTTGCACCGAATTTGGCAAAAGCGATATATCGCAGCGGTATTTCGTAGAAATAAAACCGATAAATAAACGAACAAATATATGGAAGTTTTAGATCAAATGCTCAAACGTGCGCAAGAGAATCCTCAGCGCATCGTGTTGCCCGAAGGCGATGAACCTCGCACCTTGGAGGCAGCCAATATCCTGTTGAAAGACAAAGTGGCTAATCTTATCCTTATCGGTGATCCTGCTGTTATTCGACAAATGGCAGAGGAAAAAGGATACGAATATATACTCTGTGGCGAGAATCTGACCATTATAGATCCTCTCACTGACCCTAAAATGCCTGAATACGCCAACCTGCTCTTCGAGTTGCGCAAAGCCAAAGGTATGACCCTCGAGCAAGCAACCGAGAAAGTGAAAGACCCTCTCTACTTAGGCTGCCTGATGATTAAGAACGGCGATGCTGATGGCGAACTGGCAGGTGCACGTGGCACCACAGCCGACACGATTCGTCCTGCCTTCCAAATTCTCAAGACCCGTCCTGACGTGCATATCGTATCAGGCGCGTTCCTCATGTTCACCCCCGCTACACACTTGGGCGAAGGTGGCTTCCTCGTGTTTGCGGATTGCGCTGTGAACCCATGCCCTAACGCACAAGAACTCGCAGAGATAGCCGTAACTACTGCCGAGACAGCCAAAGCCTTGGGTGGCATTGAGCCACGCGTAGCCATGCTCAGTTTCTCCAGCAAGGGTAGCGCTAAGCACGAGTTGGTGGACAAAGTGGTGGAAGCCACACGTCTCGCACATGAGATGGCACCCGAATTGGCACTGGATGGCGAGTTGCAACTGGATGCCGCACTCGTGGAGAGTGTAGGCAAGCAAAAAGCCCCAGGTTCTGCCGTAGCGGGCAAAGCCAATGTGTTGGTGTTCCCAGACCTGCAAGCAGGCAACATAGGCTACAAGTTGGTAGAGCGTTTCTCGGATGCTGATGCGGTAGGTCCAATCCTGCAAGGTATAGCCGCACCTGTCAATGACCTCAGCCGTGGCTGCAAGGTGCAAGACATCGTGCAGATGGTCATCATTACCGCCAATCAAGCCATTGGAATGAAATAACCATAAAAACACACATATAGATATGAAGATTTTAGTTCTTAACTGCGGAAGTAGCAGTATCAAGTACAAACTTTTTGATATGGACACCCGCGCCGTTATGGCACAGGGTGGAGTAGAGAAAATCGGTTTGCCAGACTCGTTCTTGCAAGTGAAACTCCCTAACGGCGAGAAAGTGAAAATCGAACAATCGATGCCCGAGCATACTGTGGGTATCCAACTTATTCTCAATAGTCTGATTGATGAGAAAATAGGTTGCCTAAAGTCACTGGAGGAGATCAACGCAGTAGGTCATCGCGTGGTACATGGTGGCGAGAAGTTCAACCAATCGGTTGTTATCACCCCAGAGGTGAAAGAGATGATTGTGAAGTGCATCGAACTGGCACCACTGCACAACCCTGCTAACCTCAAAGGTATTGAGGCTATCGAGCAAACCTTGCCAAGTGTGCCACAAGTGGCAGTCTTTGACACGGCTTTCCACCAAACAATGCCCGATGAGGCATACATGTACGCCCTGCCATACGAACTCTATGAGAAGTATGCTATCCGTCGCTATGGTTTCCACGGCACTTCTCACCGCTATGTATCGGCTCGCGTATGCGAGTACCTGGGTGTGGACCCTGCGGGCAAGAAGATTATCACAGCGCATATTGGCAACGGCGGTAGTTGTACCGCTATCTGCGATGGCAAGTCAGTGGACACCTCCATGGGTCTGACCCCTGTGGAGGGACTGATGATGGGTACTCGCTCGGGCGACCTCGACCTCGGTGCTGCCACCTATATCATGGACAAAGAGAACCTCAACACTGCCGAGTTCGCTAACCTCGTGAATAAGAAATCGGGTCTCATGGGCGTGAGCGGTGTATCGAGCGATGCACGCGATATTGATGCTGCTATCAAGGAGGGCAATCAGCGCGCAGATCTGGCTCGCCGAATGTTCATCTATCGCGTGAAGAAGTATATCGGTGCCTACGCTGCGGCGTTGAACGGTGTGGATATAGTGGTGTTCACAGGCGGTATAGGCGAGAATGATGCCTTTATCCGTGGCGAGATTGCCAAGGGCTTGGAGTATCTGGGGGCAACGATTGACTTGGAGAAGAACAGCGGTATTCGTGGCGAAGAGGCTATCATCTCTACCCCTGAGAGCAAAGTGACTGTTTGCGTTATCCCAACCGATGAGGAATGGATGATTGCATCAGACACCATGGCATTGTGCTAATTAAGAATTTTGAGTTATGAATTAAGATGGGAAAGCCACTTTGGGTGGCTTCCCCATACAAATACGCACTGAACCTTGAAACCTATTATTTATCAATTATTACCGCGTACATTTACCAACTATAATGAAACGCGCAAACATAATGGTACGCTGCAAGAGAATGGTTGTGGAACCCTGAATGCTATTACCCCGAAAGCCCTTCGCGCTATTCGCGACTTGGGCGCTACGCATGTGTGGTACACAGGTGTCATCCGCCATGCCACCGCGCAATACAACACACCCGCAATTGTCAAAGGCAAAGCAGGTAGCCCATACGCTATCACTGATTATTATGACATCAACCCTGACCTCTGCGAGGATAAACGTCGCCGTATGCAGGAGTTTACCGAACTGGTAGAGCGTACCCACAACAATAATCTGAAAGTTATCATAGACTTCGTGCCTAACCATGTGGCACGCGAGTATCATTCTACATGCAAACCCAAAGGAGTAGAAGACCTTGGCGCAAACGATAATCCGCAATGGGCATTCTCCCCATTGAACAATTTTTACTACATGGGAGCCCCCTTCCAACCGCAGTTTGATGTGCAGGACTATCACGAAGACCCTACACGGGCTACAGGTAACGATTGTTTTACGGCTTGTCCCTCCAAAGAGGATTGGTACGAGACTATCAAACTGAACTACGGCGTTTTCTATCAAGGCGGTGGCGAAAAACAGTTTGACCCTATACCCGACACTTGGCACAAGATGTTGCACATATTGCTCTTCTGGGCAGGCAAGGGTGTCGATGGCTTCCGTTGCGACATGGCGGAGATGGTGCCAGTCGAGTTTTGGCAATGGGCAATAGAGCAGGTCAAGAAGCAGTATCCAGCCTTGCAATTCATCGCTGAAGTATATAATCCAACCCTTTATCGCGACTACTTGGCAGTGGGATTTGACTACCTATATGATAAGGTGGGCATGTACGACTACCTACGTGGTGTTACCAGCAAGAACTGGCCTGCGGAGGGTATTACGGGGCAATGGCAAGCGGTGGATGACATCCGCGACCGTATGTTGTATTTCTTGGAGAACCACGATGAGCAACGTATCGCCAGCGGTTTCTTCTGCGGGCGAGGTATGTGTGCTGAACCTGCTATGATTGTGGCTGCCACATTGGGTACGAACCCCGTGATGGTGTATGCAGGACAAGAACTCGGCGAGAAAGGTATGGATGCAGAGGGATTCTCAGGCATGGACGGCAAGACGACTATCTTCGACTATTGGGGTGTGAAATCCTTGCAGGCATGGGCTAATCATGGCAAGTTTGACGGTGCTTATCTCACCGAGGAGCAACAGACACTGCGCCAGTTCTATCGCCAACTATTGCGCATAGCACGCACGGAAAAAGCCATTACGGATGGCGAACTCTATGACTTGGAGTACGCCCAAGGAGATGGCTTCAACAAACACGAACACTATGCCTATATCCGCAAATATAAACAGCATACCCTGCTCGTGGTGCTCAATTTTGATGACCACTTAACAGAAATTCAGGTGCGTATTCCGCAAGAGGCCTTTGCCCATTTGCAGCAACCCGAATACTCCATGGTGGAGGCCACTGATTTGCTCACGAATACGGCATATACCTTCCCGCTTTCGGCGCATACCCCAATATGCCTGACCTTACCAGCATGGAAGGGTGTGATCTTGAAGATTAAAAGTTAATGAATAAATGAAACGTTTGGCAGAAATTATCAAACCCTACTTGCGCCTATTGCGCGTGGGTAACTTGTGTTTTATCGCCATTTTGCTCTATGTCATAGAGAAATGGGTAGCCACGCCATTGCTCCATGTGGCACAGTTCACCGAGCAGATGCCTTGGTGGGTACTGCTGTTATTGATTGTGAGTACTGTGCTTATCGCCGCAGGCGGATATGTGATTAACGATTATTTTGATGTGAAGATTGACCGTATCAATCGTCCTGATGAAATGGTTGTTACGCGCCATATCACGCGCGATGGTGCTATGCGATTGTTTCAGGTGTTGAGTGGCATGGGTATTGCCGCTGGATTGGCTGTGGCATGGTGGTCGCGCAGTTGGACAATGGCGATGATTTATATTGTTATTCCTGGGTTGCTATGGTTCTATTCTGCCAGTTACAAACGCCAATTGTTGGTCGGCAATATCGTAGTATCGTTCGTTTCGGCACTCGTGCCGTTGTTGGTGGCGATTGCCAATGCCGACTACCTGCGCCATTTGTACGGAGAGGCATTGCAATACACACCTATTGTGGGGCAGTTGTATGTATGGATTAGTGGCTTTGCCTTGTTTGCTTTTCTTATCACACTCACTCGGGAAATAGTCAAGGATATGCAAGACATAGAAGGCGACCGCGAAATGGAATGTCGCACAATGCCTATCGTGTGGGGAGAGAAAACAACCAAAATCATTGTTACTATCTGTCTGCTTATGACGATGGCACTGATTGCCTATTTGGCTTTTGCTGTTCTGCCTTTCCCATGCGATTGGAAGACCTTATCCACCCGCTATGTGATTTTCGGGTTGATGGTTCCTATCCTTTGTGCTATTATCTTGTTGTGGTCAGCCAAATCGCCATTGGAATACCGTCGCACGCAATTGGTCATTAAGTTTGTGATGTTCATGGGTGTGCTGTATAGCTTCGTTATTCAACAGAATATTATATGAACCTCATTCTCGGTAGCCAAAGTCCTCGTCGTCGCGAACTGATGGCGGGATTAGATATACCTTTTACATGTGTTACTATTGATGCAGATGAGTCCTTTCCTACTGACTTGCAGGCAGGCGATATACCTATGTATATTGCGCGCGCTAAGGCGCGCGCATACGAGGCGCAACTTTCTTTTGATGACTTGCTCATTACCTCCGACACTATCGTGTGGCTCAACGGACAAATGTTGGGCAAACCCCAATCTAAGCAGGAGGCCAAGCAGATGCTCATGCAACTCAGCGGACAAACTCACCAAGTCTATACCGCCGTCTGCTTCACATGGCTCAATCCTACACCTGCCGAAGGGGCACAACCGCACGAAGTGCCTCCACCTGCGCCAAGCGCAAATCACTCGTTCGTTGATTGCACCGATGTTACTTTCCGCACGCTCACAGAGGAGGAGATTGACTATTATGTAGAAAAATATATGCCTCTGGACAAGGCAGGGGCATATGGTGTACAGGAGTGGATTGGCTATGTGGGTGTCACGCGCATGGAGGGTTCCTATTTCAATGTCATGGGCTTCCCTATCGGTCGCGTGTATGATTGGCTGAAGCGCCAATCATTCCTCCAGTAAGTCAGGTCTTCGTTCGCGCGTATGGCGCAATGACTCCTCATAGAGCCAATCTTCTATTTTGGCTTGGTGTCCTGACAATAGTATCTCGGGCACTTTCCATCCTTTGTAGTCTGCGGGGCGGGTATATACGCCAGGCTCTAATAACCCGTCTTGAAAACTATCGCTCAGCGCACTGGTCTCATCGCCCATAGCACCTGGCAGTAGGCGCACGATAGCATCGGTCATAATGGCTGCGGGCATCTCGCCACCGGTCAATACGAAATCACCTATCGTATATTCCTTGGTGATAAGATGGTCACGCACGCGCTGATCCACGCCCTTGTAGTGTCCGCAAAGGATAATGATATTCTCTTTGAGCGAGAGGGCATTGGCTTCTTTCTGGGTAAAGCGTTCGCCATCGGGAGCAGTAAAGATAATCTCATCATAGTGTCGCTGACTGGTCAGATGGGTGATGGCACGGTCGATGGGTTCTACTTGCAATACCATGCCTGCGCCAAAGCCAAAAGCGTAGTCGTCTATCTTGCGATGTTTGTCCAATGTATAATCGCGCAAATTGTGTACATGAATCTCCACGAGCCCTTTGTCTTTGGCTCGTTGAATAATCGAGTGATTGAGTGGTGACTCCAACAACTCTGGACACGCTGTCAAAATATCTATTCGCATATACCTTTCCTTTACACCTTTCCTTTACACCTTACACTTTACACTTTACACCTTTACACGAACTACGGTACTGGATCATATCCACTTCCGCCCCAAGGGTGGCAGCGTAGTATTCGTTTGATGCCCAACCATCCGCCTTTGAAGATGCCATGTTTCAATACGGCTTCCACCATGTATTGGCTGCACGTGGGTGTGAACCGACACGATGGTGGCGTCAGCGGAGAGATGCAATACCTGTAGAAATACACAGGCAACAAAAACACCTTTCGTATAATCCTTTTTACTTTCATTCCCTTTGCCGTAAATAATACAATTGCCCAATAGTAAATCAATTGTAAATAGTCAATTGTCAAATAGTCAATTTCCCCAGTGCCTTCCGCATGGCTTTTTCTATCACCGCGTATGGTTGCTGCTCCTTGTCTATGTAGTTGAAGGCTATTTGCATATGAACACCTTTGTCCGTCAATATATGTTTGTTCAAGCGGTATGCCTCGCGCATCAATCGTCTGAGATGATTGCGCTCAACGGCATGCTTAAACAGCGACTTGGGTGCCCAAATCAGCACCTGTGTTTGGTCGTTACAGGGCAGATAGGTTACACGCAATGGCCACGATACAAATCGTTTACCATGACCATACAGGTGGTCTATTGCTATCTGACCACACAGTTTCTCGGATTTTGGAAAAGTATTATTCAACGGCTTATGCTTGTTGCGATTCCAAATACTTTTTGATAGCGGTTGTGATGCTTGGACATTCGGGTGTAGGTGCTTGTATATCAGCCTTCCATCCTTGTTCCTCGATGGCTGCCAATGTGTTGGCGCCAAAGCATGCTATCACCGTATCGCCTTGCTCCCAATTGGGGAAATTCTTCTTCAGTGCTGCCACACCCGATGGTGTGAAGAACACAATCATGTCGTAGTCAAACGTTTTTTCCTCTGGCCATTCTGCGGCTACGGTACGGTACATGATGGCGGGTTTCACGTGGATATTGTTCTCCGCAAACATATTGATGGCTTCATCGTTGTGCACATCCGACATCACCATTAGGTATTTCTCGTTCGGACGGCGCAACATTGCGGGCAACAGATCCTCAAAGCGGTTGTTCTCTGCGGCAAATACCTTGCGCTTGCGGTATTGGATATACTTCTGCAAGTAGTTGCCTACGGCCTCTGAGATACAGTAATAGTGCATCGTCTGAGGAACACTAAAACGAGACTCCTCGCACAAACGGAAATAATGGTCTATACCCAAACGCGAACTAACGATAACTGCCGTATAGTCCTCAAAGTAGATATGTTGCTCGCGAAACTCACGAACACCCACGCCTTCCACACGAATCAACTGCTGAAAATCACACTGCACACCAAACGTACTCTCCAGGTCTGCATACGGATTGCGGTCCGAGAGAGGGCGAGGTTGAGAAATTAGGATATTCTTTATCTTTTTCATAGGCTTACTATATGCTTTGCTACAGAGACTGTCGCCATGATGGGCATAATCTCAAGAAATATGATATATAACGAAATATACAATAGTGACAGCATATTGGTGTAAAACAACCTTATGCTTTTCCACACAATTATTCCCACAAACGCCATCAGCACCGCTCCGCACAATATTTGTGCCAAATGTGCCACAGGCACATTCGTGACTACCAGCACTATCGGATATAGGCATACGCATGCTGCGCTACATATGGCATTGTATTGCTCCATGGCGGAATCCAATTGCTTGCGTTGAATGAACACATACCCTACACCACGCAATATGAACCGCTGCACGACATACACCGCTAACACCAATGCAAGCACTTTCGCATAACCCATTGCCCCATTGCCAATAGCCAATCGCCCATCTCCTATCGCCAATATCCACACCGCCATAGCCAGTACGCCTATGCGAAACAGCCACTCGCACACTTCACTTCCCCATGCTCTTGACTGTGCGCCATATACGCGTTCTGCGTGGCTAAACACGTTCTTCACGCTGCCTATCAGACTATATTGAGGAGAGTGGTTGAGCACCAACAGTAGCAGCAACGCCAGCAGCACCCAACCTGTCCATGCGTTCGCATAAATAGACGATATATGTGATACCAATTCCACCTTGCCTTTCTACTAAATTTTGTGCCTTTACACCTTACACTCTACACCGCTGCGTAGCAGCCTCCTCCGCTCGCTTGCGAGCCTTATATCGCCGCCAATCGTCTCGTATTCGTATCCCACTCTTTGGCTGCTAATATAGCGGGTAGTACTTCTTCGGGTTCATTGACTACCGTGTACATTTCTTGGTGGATTGGACGCATCATTTGTTCCTCCACCATATAGTCCAGACAAGCTAATAGTCGGTCGTAGTAGCCATCGGTATTCAGTATGACGACTGGACAACTGTGCAACCCTAATTGTTTCCATGTCAGGCATTCTAATAGTTCCTCGAAGGTGCCTATGCCGCCTGGCAATGCGACCATGGCTTGCGTTTCTTGTACAATGGTGGCTTTGCGCTCGTGCATGTCTTTTGTGACAATGGTGCGCGTGCTGCGGGGGTTGTTCCAGCCGGCCTCTACCATGAACTGTGGTATGACGCCGAGCACTTCGCCTCCGGCGTAGAGTGCACCATCGGCAGCTGCGGCCATCAATCCGATGCCTCCGTCTCCGTATATTAGGCGTATGCCTGCTTCAGCCAACAGCTCGCCCAATCGATATGCTGCGTGCATATAGGACTCGCGCACTTTGTTGGAACTGGAGCAATAGATGGCTACTGATTGTATCTTTTTCATTGAAAATTATCCTTACTTACAAATCGGCTGCAAAGGTACTACTTTTTTTTCGAATTTCCAAATTTCAGGACCTAATTCCAAAATCTGATAGATTTATCTATCAATCTCATCTCTATATTTCCAATACAAATATCTCACAAAATAAAAAAGTTGCGAATATTTTAAGATTTTTTATAATTTATTTGGAAATTCCGATGAAAATGAGTACCTTTGTCGCCGAAAAATACGCATTTAATACTATGGCTGTAGAAATTAAAGAAATCACGACACATCGTGAACTAAAGAAATTCATTCAATTTGGTAATGATTTTTATAAGGACAATGAGTATTTTTGTCCTCAGTTGATTAGTGATGAACTCAATACGTTCGACCCGAAAATTAACCCTGCTCACGAGGTATGCGAGTATGTATTGTACATGGCATATCGAAATGGAAAAACAGTTGGTCGTATCGCTGGTCTCATTAACCACGCCGCCAACGCACGTTGGGGCGTGAAGCATGTTCGCTTCGGCTGGATTGACTTTATTGATGATGAAGAAGTAAGCCGCGCACTCCTGGATAAAGTGGCTGAATGGGGCAAGGCCAAAGGCATGGAGCAAATCAATGGTCCTGTTGGCTTCACCGACTTTGACCACCAAGGTCTCCTGCTGGAGGGCTATGACCACTTGGCACCTATGGCATCCCTCTACAACTATCCTTACTACGTCCGCCACATGGACGCATACGGTCTGCAGAAAGAAGCCGACTGGATTGAGTACCAAATCTATCCACCCGAGACACTGCCTGAGCGCTTTGCCAAGATGGACCGCATAGTGCGCGAACGTAGTCATGTGCGCGTGGACAAAGTCAAGAACTGCAAAGAACTGGTAAAGAAGTACGGCACACAATACATGGACGTCATTGATGTGGCTTACCAAAAACTCTACAACTTCCAGCCCTTCACCGAACGCCAAAAGAAATACTACTGCGATGTGTATTTCCCTATCCTGAACTTCGATTTTGTAACCGTTGTTGTCAATGAGAAAGATGAGGTAGTAGGCGTGGGTGTGGGTATGCCAGATATTTCTAATGCGCTGCGCAAATGCAAAGGCAGACTCTTCCCATTCGGTTGGTACCACATGCTCAAAGCCCTGCGCGCTAAGCAAATGGAGGCCTTCGACCTGCTCATCATCGCTGTACGACCAGACTACCAAGACAAGGGCCTGAACGCGGTCATTATTGCAGATCAACATCCATACTTTGTGAAGTACGGCATTAAGCGTGTAGAGACCACCTCTATCTTGGAGACCAACACCAAGAACCAAAGCCACTGGGAAATGTTCCCACACAAGATTCACAAACGCCGTAGAGCATATCTCAAGGATATTTAAGCCGAGTGCCACAACGCAAAGAGCATATCATCGAAAAGGGAACGGAGCAGTTGCGCACATATCTCACCGAGCATGGTATGAAGCATACGCCAGAGCGGTACACCATTATGACTGCCGCCTGTCGTTTGCAACATTTCACTATTGATGAGCTGCGCGCGGCACTCACCTCCATGTCCATTAGCCGAGCCACCATCTACAACACACTTTCTCTGTTGGAAGATGCACGTTTGGTACAGAAATTGGACAAGGAGTTTGGTGTGCGCACCGCACAATACGAGTGGGTGCAAAATAGCGATTCATCCGTGCAGATCATTTGCACCAAATGTGGTCGCGTGAGCCCCGTCAAAGATTCCACCATCGGTCGCATGCTGGCAGATAAACGATGGTCGAACTTTGTGCCACACCACTTTTCACTCTACGTCTTCGGCGAATGCAAAGTGTGCAGGAGGAAGTTAAAGGGTAAAGGTTGAAGGTAGACTAAACATTAAACACTAAACAAAAAATGTATTGGATTTTATTTATTAGTATTGCTCTCATTAGTTGGGCGGTGAGTGCCCTGATGGAGCACCGCTTTAAGGCGTATTCGCAGGTAGGCATTGCGCTCACGGGTCGTCAGGTGGCAGAGAAAATGCTTCGCGATAATGGTATTTACGATGTGCAAGTGACCTGCACCCCAGGTCATTTGACCGATCACTATGACCCACGCACCAAGACGGTCAATCTCTCTGACTCGGTGTATAACTCCGCTTCTGTCGCAGCAGCGGCAGTGGCAGCGCACGAGTGCGGACATGCGTTGCAGCACGCCTTTGCGTATGGACCATTGCGTATGCGTAGTGCGTTGGTACCCGTGGTGAATTTTGCTTCGCGTTGGGTAACATGGGTATTGTTGGGTGGAATATTGTTGATACACTCTTTTCCCCAACTGCTGACAATTGGTGTGGTGCTTTATGGCTTGACCACGTTGTTTTCGTTCATTACGCTGCCTGTGGAGATCAATGCCAGCACACGTGCTGTGGCGTGGTTGGAGCAGGCTGGTATCACCGACCATCAGACTACACCTATGGCAGCCACAGCCCTGCGCAGTGCCGCCTACACATACGTAGTAGCAGCCCTTGCATCATTGGGTACACTCATATACTACGTGATGATTTTGGTAGGGAGAAGGGATTAGAGGCGAGAGGTTAAAGGTTAGAGGTTAAAGGCACGGAATATGCGACTACGTCGCTGAGCCTTGCTTTTTACTTGAAACAAAATAAGTCAAAATCGCCGATTTTGACTTAAGAGCGGAGGCAACGAGTGCCCCAACGATGACAGCGTCATCGGTCAATGCGCGAGTTAGCCGAACGCGAGGGCTCCGTAGCTTAGCTGAATAGAGCATCAGATTCCGGTTCTGAAGGTCCTGGGTTTGAATCCCAGCGGGGTCACTTGGATTTACAATTTGACAATTTACAATTTAGTTATTTCGAATTGACAAGACGATTTTTCTACATAGTGTACTTATGGTTTGGGGTGGTGTTGTCGCTTCAGGCTGAGGTAGTACTTTTGCGTTCGGGACAGGTCATCAAAGGTGAGATATTGCTCAACAACGAGGAAGTGGTTATCTTGCGCCAGAAGGATGGCTTGCGCTATCAATACCCACAAACAGAAGTGGTATCTATCACGGAGGATAGTCAAATAGTCGCTGGTATTGATACAGCAGCCGTACAGCGCGCAAAGGTGGTAGATGTGGGGCTATCGGTATATGGTGGTGTTGCGCTCGTACCGCATAAGGGCATAGGTGGCACAACCGATGTGCAGGCTATGGTGGGTAGTCATAATCTTCTCAACCAACGCATTTTTTTGGGTGGAAGTTTGGGCTATCGCGGTGTGTTTATTGGAGAGCACAGTTATTCGTGGATACCCCTGCAACTCGTATTGCAGTTCCCCATTGCCCACATCGAATTGCCTATTGCCAATCGCCCTCTAATAGGCGGCTCATTGGGATATGCTTTTGCGACGAACAACGAGTGGAGTAGTGGTGTGTGCGCCGACATACATGTAGGCTGGTGGTTTCAAATGAGCGAACGCAGCAGCCTCTCGCTTGCCCTCAAAGCCCAATGGCAACAAACGGCTTTAACCATAGTAGAAACAATTCAAGATACGCCATATACCCATCATGTAGGTTGCAGTATCTTGTCCTTAGGTGTCAGTTTAGGTTTGCGTTTTTAGTCCTCGTATCATGCGCATGAAAGATAAGACCAATATATCGCCTCGTTCGCTCAATCGTCCTCGCCAACGCGAGGCACGCAACAATCGTGTGTGCATTATGCTCAACGATAGCGAAATGCGTGCTCTTAATCGCTATTGCGACAAATACAATGTGAAAAACCGCTCACGTTTCGTGCGCGAGGCACTCATGCGCAAGGTACTCAAGCAGTTCGAGAAAGATGCCCCAACGCTGTTTGACTAGGCGATTGGCGATTGGTTATTGGCTATTGGTTTGTATTTACACCAACTCAAAGTCTATCTTCTTTCGCTCTACATCCACTCTCGTCACGCGCACGCGCACACTATCGGATAAGGTGTATGTATTGCCACTGCGTGCGGCAATGAGGCAGTAGTTTTCCTCATCGTATTGCATATAGTCGTGTGGCTCAATGGTGCGGATAGGTACCAGACCTTCGGTTAGCGTGTCAGACAACTGCACGAACAAACCAAACTCGGTGACACCGCTAATGACACCATTAAACTCCTCACCTATGCGGTTGCTCATCCATTTGGCTTGCATCTCCTTAATAGAGTTGCGCTCTGCCATTTGTGCCATTTGTTCAGTGTCCGAACAGTGCACGCATGCCTCCTCCAACACTTCTTTGTCATGGCGACAGGTGTTTTTAGAGTGCAACAGATAACGTGCCACCAAGCGATGCACCATCATATCGGGGTAACGACGAATAGGGGATGTGAAATGGGTGTAATGGGTAAACGCCAAACCGTAGTGTCCGATATTGGAGGTCGAATATACTGCTTTCGCCATGGAGCGAATAGCGAGGGTCTCTATCAGCATTTGGCTATTGGTGCCCTGACAACTCGCGAGCAGCGCATTAATGTGCTTGTTCTGCACACTGCGTTTGGCGGAGGTACGCAAGTGAAAACCAAACTGGCGAATGAAATTGCCCAACTTCACCATCTTTTCGGGGTCTGGCACATCGTGTACACGATATACGAATGGCATTCTCGCCTCATCGCCTTCTCGCCTCATCGCCTCTTTCCCTCCTATCTCCTTCGCCACAATGCGATTGGCAAGTAGCATAAACTCCTCTATGAGGTGGTTGGCATCAGTCAAGGTGCGGAAGATGATTTCCGTTGGGTAGCCTGCTTCATCCAGACGGAACTGCACATCTGGTGTCTCAAAGTTAATCGCTCCATGCTCAAATCGTTTACGGCGCAGTTCCTTGGCCAGTTTGTCCAAAACAAGCAATGCCTCTTGCAAATCCCTGCCTTTCGCCTCTAACCTCTCGCCTTTCGCCTCCTCCAGCATGGCTTGCGCCTGTTGGTAGGTCAATCGGCTATCCGAATGTATAACGGTTCGGCAGATCTTATGACGGAGCACTTGGGCTTGGTCGTTCATCTCCAAAATGACGGACATACAGAGTTTATCTTCGTTGGGGCGGAGACTACAGAGCTCGTTGCACAGGCGTTCGGGCAGCATAGGTATGACGCGATCTACCAGATAAACGCTTGTTCCGCGTTGATAAGCCTCCTCATCCACGGCAGAGCCCTCTGCCACATAGTGCGTGACGTCAGCAATATGTATACCTATCTGATAGTTACCTGTTTCCAGTACTTGGAAGGAGAGTGCGTCATCAAAGTCTTTGGCATCATCGGGGTCGATCGTAAAAGTGAGTATGTCGCGCATATCTCTCCGACGAAGGATCTCTTCGTTGGAGATGGTGGTAGGTAGGTGTTTGATTTCACGGATAACTTGCTCGCTAAATTCAGCGGGCAGTTGATATTCTTCAGTAGTCAGGTTATCGGTCTGTACTTGTTGTTGTCTGGCGTTGCGTTCGGCACGTGCGCGCTGTGCTTCGCGGCGTTTACGCTTCGCAATTAAATCTTTCATTCGCATATCTTCGATACTTTTCTGTTTTAGTTCTATATTTTGACTGCATTCTACGTTTCAAACACAAAAATCGTGCAAAGATACAAAAAAAAATTTGCATATTTGCAATATTTATAGTAATTTTGCACCCAAATTCGGCAAAAAATCAATATTGAACCATTTTGCACAATTTTGAACAATACAAACAATTAAATTATACACGATTATGACAATTAACGATTACAAATTCGCTGGAAAGAAAGCGATTGTTCGCGTGGACTTTAATGTGCCATTGAACGAGAATGGAATGATTACCGATGATACCCGTATCCGCGGTGCGTTGCCAACCCTCAAGCACATCCTCGAAGAGGGTGGTGCACTCATCATCATGAGCCACATGGGTAAACCAAAAGGCAAAGTAGTAGCTAAATATAGCTTGAAGCAAATCGTTAATGCTGTTAGCGCTGCACTCGGTACTCCAGTACAATTCGCAGAAGATTGCGCTAAAGCTGCCGATAAAGCTGCTGCCCTCAAAGCAGGCGAAGTACTCCTCCTCGAGAACCTCCGCTACTATCCAGAAGAGGAAGGCAAACCTGTAGGTATCGACAAAGAAGATCCTGCATACGAAGAAGCAAAGAAAGCTATGAAAGCAAGCCAAAAAGAGTTCGCAAAAACACTCGCAAGCTACGCTGACTGCTACGTAAACGACGCTTTTGGTACTGCTCATCGCAAACACGCATCAACCGCAGTAATCGCTGACTACTTTGATGCTGACAACAAGATGCTCGGCTACCTCATGGAGAAAGAAGTACAAGCTGTAGATAACATCCTCAAGAACATCAAACGTCCTTTCACCGCTATCATGGGTGGTTCAAAGGTATCTACCAAGATTGGTATCATCGAGAACCTTATGGACAAAGTGGATAACCTCATCCTCTGCGGTGGTATGACCTATACCTTCGCTAAAGCCAACGGTGGCGAGATTGGTAACTCTATCTGTGAGAATGACAAATTGGAACTCGCTCTCGACATCATCGCTCAAGCCAAAGCCAAAGGTGTGAACCTCGTATTGGCTACCGACTGCGTAGCTGCTGACGCATTCTCCAACGATGCTAACACACAAGTGTGCCCAAGCAACGCTATCCCAGAGGGTTGGGAAGGTGTAGATGCTGGTCCAGAGAGCCGCAAAGCGTTTGCTGCTGCCATTGAAGGCGCAAAGACTATCCTCTGGAACGGTCCTGCAGGTGTGTTCGAGTTCGACAACTTCGCTGCTGGTTCTAAGGCCATCGCTGAGGCTATTGCTAAGGCAACCGATGAGGGTGCATATAGCTTGATTGGTGGTGGTGACAGCGTAGCATGTGTGAACAAGTTCGGCATGGCTGATCGCGTAAGTTACATCTCTACTGGTGGTGGCGCATTGCTCGAGGCTATCGAGGGTAAAGTCCTCCCAGGCGTAGCAGCAATCAAGGGATAATTTTGAATTGAGAATTTTGAATTAAGAAGTATGGAAATTTCAGGTAAGATTATTCAAGTATTGCCAGAACAAGGTGGCGTAGGCAAGACCTCTGGCAAGGAGTGGAAAATGCAAGCATACGTACTCGAAACACAAGAGCAATATCCTCGTAAGGTGCATTTCGAGGTGTTTGGCGAGGATCGTATCAAGGCTAACCCTTGCCAGTTGGACGACATCGTGACTGTCAGTTTCGATATTGAGAGCCGCGAGTTCAACGGTCGTTGGTACACCTCTATCCGCGCATGGAAGATTCAGCAAGGTGTAGTAGAGACAGCTGCTGCTCCACAACCAGCGCCTGTTGCTGCTCCTGTAGCAGCAGCTCCACAAGCTAATGTGGAGACGTTTGACGCTGCTGCAGGCGTAGATGAGACTACCGATTTGCCATTCTAATTGGCTATAGGACGCCCTTCGGACTATAGGTAATGAAAAAGATTATCGGATGGATAATAGGATTGAGCCTTCTGGCTGGTGGTGCTACTACTTGCGCCATCCGCTGGGAGGCTTGGTTTGGCAATCCACCCGAACCAGATTGGACTGGAGAAAAGATTAACCATCAGTTCATGACAATGAATAATGATAGTGTGTTGCGCGCTTTGCAGCGTGACACGCTGTCATTCCTTTTGTTGGGCGATATTCACAATTCGCTCACTAACAAGCAGATGGCTACGCTTGCCAATCGCCATTCGAATATACAGTTTTATGCCCAACTGGGCGACTGGATGGAGCGTCCATATACCTACTACGAACAGATGATGTATCAGTCGCTCCTCGGAACGGGCTTAGATACGCTACCCGTTGTGGCTATTCCAGGCAATCATGAATACCTCAAGGGCGTGGTAAAAACCCTGCCTGAGAAGTGGAAAAACATCTTCCCTAATCCGCAGAATGGTCCTACTCGATTCATGGGAACGAGTTACTTTGTCGATTTCCCACAACTGCGACTCATCGCCCTTGACACCGATGGGCTGCACCGAATGTCCGACTATACACAAGTAGCGTTCTGGCTAAAGAAAACCCTACGTGATGCAGGAGACAAGTTCACCATTGTAATCATGCATCACCCTGTTTATAGTACTGCACAAGGACGGAGCAATCCGCTCATTTGGTTGGCTTTTCATGGTCCTCTACGCGAAGCAGATGTCGTATTCTCGGGGCATGATCACAATTACGCGCGCCGCATCGTGCACTATGAAGAGCGCTTTTGGAAGAAAGAAGAACCTACCGTATTCATTGCTACAAACGCCTCCCACAAGGAATACCCTGTTAAGGAGAATAGCAAGTATGCATCTTCTTTCTCAGGCGAAGCCGTGTATGAATATGTACACATAACGCCTGATACACTGCGTATCAGCACCTACCTGATTCACTCAGGTGAACAAATCGATGAAACGACTATCTGCAAGCATTAATCGTGCAGATACACCCTATAAACAAACGAAACACATATACCCATGAAATCACGTATTTTTCTTTTTATCGCCTTGTTGGCGATGGTTGCTTGCCAGCCTAAAGACCCCGTTGATCGTCAGATAGATGAACTATTATCACAGATGACACTCGACGAGAAGATTGCCCAGATGACCCAAGTCTGCGGCGGACAAATCTCGGATGATATAGCCGAGCAGATTCGCAATGGTGCTGGCTCTATGCTCAATAGCGTGGGAGCCGAAGCCGACTATTACCAACGCATAGCGGTGGAAGAATCGCGCTTGGGCATACCTATGATATTCGCGCGCGATGTGATACATGGTTTTCGTACCATTTTTCCTATACCCTTAGGTCAAGCGGCCACTTTTGACCCTGATATAGTGGAAACTGGCGCACGTATTGCTGCCGAAGAGGCGGTGCAAGCAGGTTTGCGCTGGACCTTCTCGCCAATGGTGGATGTGGCGCGTGACCCGCGTTGGGGACGTGTGGCAGAAGGATATGGCGAAGATACTTATTTGGCATCTATTATGGGTGCCGCCACTGTACGTGGTTATCAAGGAAATGACTCTATTATTCGCATGGCAGCATGCGTGAAGCACTTTGCAGGTTATGCCGCTTCGGAGGGTGGACGCGACTACAACTCCACATGGATTCCTGAGATACAACTGCGCGAGACATACCTGCCACCATTCAAAGCTGCTATTGATGCGGGCTCACTATCAATCATGTGCGCTTTCAATGACCTGAATGGTGTGCCTGCTTCAGGCAATAAGCATTTGAATGTAGATATTCTGCGCCACGAGTGGCAGTTTGATGGTGTGCTGGTTTCAGACTGGGCTTCGCTCCAGAATATGAATAACCAAGGCAACTCCGCCAACCTGAAAGAGGCCACCAAACTCTGCGCCAATGCACAAATGGATATGGATATGGAGAGCCAAGGATACCCTCGCCACCTGAAAGAACTGGTAGAGGAAGGTCAAGTGAGTGAGGAGATCATAGACAACTGCGTGCGCAATATCTTGCGTATGAAGTTCCGCCTCGGACTTTTTGACAATCCTTATTGCTATACCGAGGACCCTGAGTATTTCACTCCCGAAGCCCTTGCTGCTGCCCAAAAAGCAGCCGAAGAGTCCGCCGTATTGCTCAAGAATAACAATATCCTGCCTCTCGCCTCATCGCCTAATAGCCTCATCGCCTCCAAACTTACCGTATTGGTCTGCGGTCCTATGGCCAACGCTCCTCACGAGCAGAATGGTACGTGGTGTTTTGACAAGGATGATGCTATGACCATTACGCCTATGATGGCATTCCGCGAGTTGGCGAAAGAGGGTAAGATTCGCCTCATTGAGCAGCCAGGCGAGCACTGGTCACGTGAGTTTAATAAGGAGAACATATCTACTTTGGCACGTTTGGCAAAGCAAGCCGATGTGGTACTCTATTTCGCAGGCGAGGAGAGCATATTATCGGGCGAAGCGCGTTGCCGTGCCGTATTGAACTTACCCGGAGACCAATCGGAACAAATAAAAGCGATTCAAGCGACAGGCAAACCCATTGTGCTGACCGTAATGGCAGGACGACCATTGTGTATTCGCGAGGATATTGACCGCGCGGATGCGGTGCTCTACGCCTTCCATGGTGGTACCATGCAGGGTCCTGCCTTGGCGAATCTGATTATGGGCGAAGTGGCACCATCAGGACGATTGCCTATGACATTTCCAATGGGCGAAGGACAAATACCTTTCTACTACAATCATAAGATGCCAAGTCGCCTGATGGCAGAATCGCCTAAACTGCTCAACGATATCCCTATTCGCGCATACCAATTCTCTATTGGCGAATCCAGTTATTGGTTGGAATATGGTAATAAGCCACAGTATCCTTTTGGCTATGGACTGACCTACACCACCTTCGAGTACGGATCGGTTGTGCTGTCGGACACTATCCTTGCTTCTGCGCCTAATAGTCTGGTTGCCACATGTGCGATTACGAACACTGGCAAGCGCGATGCCGTGGCCGTACCTCAACTATATATCCAAGATGTGGTAGGTTCACTCACTCGCCCACTGCGCGAACTAAAAGGCTTTCAACGTGTGGAGATTCCTGCAGGTGAGACACGTACTGTCAGATTCGAGATCTCAGAGCAAGACTTGGCGTACTGGCACTTGGCTGAGGGGGTAACATTGGGGAGCGATGGCAAATATACGTTCTCAGCAGAGAAAGGTGATTTCCGTGTATGGATTGCGCCGAACGCAGCAGAAGGCGAATATGCTAAATTCGTATTGAAATAACGTTAATCCGATATAATATTATTTTGCTCTTATAACCAGCCATTGCGGCTGGTTATTTGTTTTTTCCTTCGTATATAATTGCAGCGTTGGGTCTTCCGCAGTTGTTAGTTGAACGCCTATCAGGTCTGCCCATTTTTGGGCTTTGGCTGTGTGCTTGCGATGGCGTTGAATACTGCGTGTGTCTTTTTCCCAACGGCGTTGCTTCTTTGCCTTGATGCGCGGTTGCTCTATGATGTTTTGCGCAAGAGCAGTGTCTATCTCGTGTTGCGTGGCAAATGCTACAGGCTCATGAGCCCATTTTCGGCACTTATCCAACCATTGATTCCATTCGTTAGATGATTTATCCACCACTGGCTGTGACCAATTCTCCGTGGCTTCTTCGTTGGTGATTTTCTGCCACAAACGCCAACTGATGGGGTCTTCAGATATATAATAGGGTTGCTCTGCGGGCACATACAGCAATTTGATTCGCAGATTCTTGATTTTCAGTTTCATGGTTAATGCAGGCTCCTCTTCCGCTTGCAATGTCGGCTCATTGGGCAGAGTAAGTGCCAATCGTAATCCGCAATAGTTGGTGGCTTCTGTGGGTGGTTGATACTGCCTACAAGAGATGTGGCTATTGGCTTGGCAGTTATCAAAACTGCCTCCGCGAACTATTTTATTGCTACCTGTGATAGGCCCTTTGGGATTAGGTTCGGTACCAAAATAATAGGGAGCATACCAATCGCTACACCATTCGCTCACATTGCCCGTCATGTCATATAGTCTTAACTCATTGGGTTTTTTGAGTCCAACCGTATGTTTGCGAAAACCCGCATTGCTCAATCCCCAACTCACGCTATCCACTATGTCGCTGCCTGCAAAACGAAAACCTTGACTCTCATTTCCGCCACGCGCTGCAAATTCCCATTCTGCTTCGGTTGGCAAACGAAATGGCAAGCCTGTAATGCTGTCTAATCGCTGGATAAACACCTGACAATCATACCAACTCACATTCGTAATAGGATGATTAGGATTATGCCATTCATCAATGAACTCCCATTCGGGCATGACCGCTTGCCACAGGGCTTGTGTTACCTCTGTATGCCCAATATAGTAGGCATCAAGAGCAACCGTATGGGTGGGAAGGTCAGTAGAGATAGGCTCGCGATGTTGCTCATGCGTGCCACCCATAATGAATACTCCGCCTTCTACTCGCTGCATAGAGAAGGGAATACTATCTACTTCAAAACGAAATACTTGCAGTGAGTCTGGAATGTTGTGTTTGGGTTTGGCAAATAGCAGGTTGCTTCCAATGAGTAACCCACTCAACAATATATATAGCGTGTATCTCTGCATAGCCATTAAGAATAATACAATAAGCATGCCAAATCCCAAAATCCATTCATAAAGCACAAGTATTTTGCAAAAAAATACGATAATATTTTGTCATATCAAAAAAAAGCCGTACCTTTGCACGCTTTTTCGTGAAAAAAGCATACCATTATTATTAACCCGAGCAGGCAACTCGTGTAGTTGTAGCTCACAAATAAACAAAAACAAATGGCAACAAAAATTCGTTTGGCTCGTCATGGTCACAAAGACTACGCTTACTACCACATCGTAGTAGCAGACAGCCGTTCGCCACGTGATGGCAAAATCATTGAGCGTATTGGCTCTTACAACCCAAACAACAACCCTGCAAAAGTAGATCTCAAGTTCGATCGCGCATTGTACTGGGTAAACGTAGGTGCTCAACCTACCGACACTGTTCGCAACATCCTCTCTGGTGAGGGCGTTATGCTCATGAAGCACTTGAACGGTGGTGTAGCTAAGGGTGCATTCTCTGCTGAGGAGGCTCAAAAGCGTTTCGATGCTTGGAAAGCTCAAAAGGATGCTAAGAATGGTAAGATCAGCCAAGCAGAGGCAGACAAGAAAGCTGCTGCTGCTAAAGCATTGCTCGCTCAAGAGGTAGAGGCTAACAAGGCTAAAGCTGCTGAGGTAGCAAAGAAGCGCCAAGAGGCTGCTGACGCACTCGCTGCTGCTGCCGTAGAGGCTGCTCAAGAGGCTGCTGCCGCTGAGGCAGAGGTTGCTGCTGAGTAATTAGCAGTTCATTAGCGATTAAAAAAAAGAGAGTTCAAAACTGCGGTTTTGAACTCTTCTTTTATACGTTAATAGAAGTTTGTATTACTCTACCAAGCGAGAGAAGGTCAATGTGTTCGTTACATCGCGCTCGCCTACTTTGTCTTTCTCGCGGTAGTGAACAGACAGTTTCAGCAAGTCAGCAGTTTGTTCCTCAATAAGGAAGAACTTAGCAAGTTCGCTGTAGTGGGTAGTAGCATAGTTGGTGGTCAATACATTGTTAGACACGGTATAGGTGAATGTGTCTGCTATACCTGACACCATCAGTTTACCATCCTTAGTAAACTCCCATACTTGACCTACTTCGTAGGACTCAGATTCAGAAAGGCTCTCTTTGTCATTTACGAAGTAATATGCACGAATAGCCTCTTTTACTTCCCATTTACCAACGACAGTAATGTCATCTGCGCCATTTTGCTGATTACATGATGTGAATAGGACAGGCAGAAGTGCCATGAATAATGTTGCAACCCAAAAATTGATTTTTTTCATACGTTTCTTATTTTTAATTAGATTTATCTGTTTCCGAGCACGTTTACCGAAATTCGCTGCAAAGGTACAACAAAAAATGCACATTTGCAAGAAAGCGAGCATAATTTTCAAAAAAAAGATAGATTCATCTATCTGCAATACAATTCTATCACTCAACGGGAGTTTACTCACAGATGAGTGATAGAATTGTATTGCAAAAGGTGCAAACCATTTTTTTGAAAGTTTTGCGAGCGAACTGGAAAATGTCCTGCATTTCGCGAACGTAGCTTTCGGGGTGAAGAAGTGCCTTGAATGGCACTTCGAGTCTTGCGCCCGAAGAGTCCCCACTCTGAGGAAATAGCGCAAGACATAGAATGGCGTGACCCACCGCGGTCGCGCAGCCGTATGGCTATAGGGTAGTGCCGTACAGGGTAGGCACGACCGCCCATATTCTGTGACATTGTATTTGTTACAGAGTGTATCGCTTCATGCGAGCCCGCATTCTCCCCCAAAAAGTGCATTTTCTTAAGATTCTTTCTCTTTTCGTTTCGCCATAGGGTGCTCTATTTCACCGAGAGACAACCCTGAGAACTCCCTGAGAACTCCCCGCCACCGCCCAAATAGAAAAAGTGCTGTTTGTTAAGATTTGCACTCGCCATAGGCTATCTAGTGCTCGTGGCTATCCCCGCGAGTAAATTCTCTCCTTTTTATGTCCATTACCCCGAATGTCATTCGGGTATTCTCGTTTACTGGTTCCACCTCTCAGCGTGCACGCTGAGATTTCCTTGCGTTCCCGCCATCTGTTGTGTTTTTGCCAATGATCTGGCAAAATTCTCGCCTCTTTTCTTTCGCTACCGTTGGCTGTCTTGCTCTCGCGGTTTCGCCCGCGAGAAATCCGCTTTCCTTAACAAAAAATCACCCAAAAAGCGATTTTTATTTGCATTTATGCAAAAAATGTTGTATCTTTGCGCCCTGAAAGCTCAACGCCGGGGTTTAGAGGGTGGGATATGTCCCCTCTCGGAAAGCCAAATTGTTTGACCAAACACCCCAGTCGCGGCTTTCAAGACATATTTAAAAGGCGTTTATTGACGCTTTGTTCTGACGTTCAGAAATGTCGCAGTTTCAACCATGTTCAGGACTTAGCAACGGTAGATGTCCTACGGGATATAGATTATCCTCCTTGTGCCTATTGGTGTTGGTACGTCTTTTGCGTATATGTGTATGCGCACACGCGTACCTTAACTATGTGGCATGGAGAATGTTTATATTCGGCGTGGGCTTCGCGTTGTCGGTCTAACATGGTGGGCAATGCGACAGCCTCTGAACGTGGAACGACAACAGTCGGACTCCACGCTTTTTATTTATGCCTATACTTAACCAATAATCCGCATAGTTGGGAGTTCCTATGCAAAAAAAAAAGAAAACATGAAACGGTTTTTACTTGCTATTCTGTTTTTACCTACCTTGCTATTTGCACGAGAAATTCCTATATCCAATGCTGTTATTGAAGACAACACCTTCATATGGAAAGTTATTGCGATAGATTTTAGGGATGATTGTACTATTATACACAAAGAAGTTACTCCAAAAGTAGCGGGAACATGGATTTGTTCTAGTACCGATGAGTTTGTTGAGGATGCAACAACGCAACAACGCTATCATCTATTGTATAGTACAATTGGCACGAAACCAAGAGAAATTTATCATACAAACATGATTTCTTTTACAGAGATTTACCCTCCTGTAAACCAAGCAGAGCGAATAAATATCCATTCAGGACATTATTATAAAAGAGGTATATCCGTTTGGCCTTCATATACGAATAATCCATATGTAAAAGCAAGCAGTGATGGGGCGTATAGCAAATCCCAAATAACAAGCGTAATAATTAGTGATGAAAGTACCTACGTATCATTAGACTATGATTCCTATTATGACAATGGATGGGTTTCTTTTAACTCTAACTTTTATATTACAGACAATCAACATTTTCGTGTAAATATCATGGGGTTATATGTTTGCGACGAAACGGGATATATCGTTGATTCTAAAAACTTAGATGAAATATACAATGTAAACAAAGGAGAGCGCAATCGTATTGTTTTAGAATTTCCAAAAATACCACGTGGAATTCATGAAATAGATATTATAGAACCAGAAGGTTTCTTTTGGCACGGCATAAAAATCAACAACATAGACTAAGTATTAACCATAAATAACAATTATTATGAAAAAGATCCTATTTTTATTATCATTCCTTATGCTTTGTGGAATATCAGTTGCAAATGACATTATTAAAATGCAAGCGACATCTTATGCGTACAAAGCAACAGACGACTATGGATATTGGTCCGATTGGACAGATTGGCAAGACTGCTCCATACTTGTGGTTATAAATGCCGCAAATGATCGTGTAAACATATATAGTAATTCCCCTCAAGAGTATGACATATACAATTATGGCGAGGAGGAGTATGATAGTGAGGGTGGCACAACAACTACATTTAATTGTATTGATAGTAATGGTCTACGCTGTGATATGAGAATTCGTATACAAGCAAATCAACAAGTACAATTATACATCGATTATTCAGATGCGATGTGGGTATATAATGTACAACCTAAGTAAACAAGTACGGATATAGCTAAATGACCCAACATGAGTGATACAGTGAGAAAAATATTATTACTGATACTTTCTCTCTTTGTGAGTAGCAGTATATTCAGCGATTATTCGACTTCGATGTTTCCTATAATGAATAAATCTGAGGGTATCGTGAAGATGATTGAAAATGACTTAAACATGGAGATTGTTCGTATAGAATATGATATTTTGTCAACAAGCAAATCAACGATTAGAACTCTGACAAATGGCTGGACTTATATGATAGTAGCATTTGGGGATTTCCGTTTCCGAGATATTGACATCAAAGTCTATCGTTATGTTAATAGATATTGGCAATTAATAGAAAAGGATATGGATGCCGAATCAGTAGCTGCAGTGTCAATTACACCGTCTTATACTGAAGAATACAAGATAGAAATTTCTGCGTACAGCTTTGAAAGTGATTATAATGTTGGACATTATGGATTGATAATCGCACATTAAATATTCGAAATTATTAAGAACAATTAAAAGATACAAACCACTATGCGTTGCAAAAACTGTGGTTGGGAAAATCCCAACGGACTCACCAAGTGTGAGAAATGTAACACACCACTCGCTGGTGCTGTCAACAACCAACCTGCTTATGGTACTGTTCCTGAAGCACCTCAAGCAGCACACAATCTCAACAAAACTGTCTTCGAGGCAGAAGTGTTCCCTCAAGCAGCGCCTGCTGCTAATGCATGCCCCAATTGCGGCTACCCTATGCGCCCAGGCGTGATAGATTGCCCTAATTGCCATCAACAAGCGGCGCGACCTGTTGCTCCTCAACCAGCACCTCGTCCTGCGGCTCACGCTCCTCAACAAGTCAAGGCAACTCCTATGTCAGGCACCGTTAATCCATGGGTACAAGTAGCTCCTGCTAACAAATGCAGTCTGCACCCAATAGAGCAACAAGGCGTAGAAACTCCAGATGCACTCAATCTCAAAGGCGATGCCCATGAGCTTAATCGCGCTAACCTCGACCCTGAAAACCAAACCATCACCTCTAAAGTGCAAGCTCAACTAACTTGCGAGGATGGTCAATGGTATATCCAAGACAAGAGTGCACAACACACCACTTTCATATACGCAGGCGAGAAAACCGCACTCAAAGAGGGTGATGTCATTCTCATGGGTAACCGTCAATTTGTTTTCCACATCGACTAATCTTCGTGTATCATGGTTGAGAGATGTGCGTTTAATACGGGCGACCGAATAGACAACCGCTACACCGTTACCAAAAGCCTCGGCGAGGGTGCTTTTGGTATGGTGTTTAAGGTTGCTGACTCGCACGGAAAGGAATATGCGCTCAAGGTACTCAAACTTTGGGAGGTACATCCAGAAATCCGTCAACAACTGGCTGACCGCTTCGAGATGGAGTATCAGACTGGACAAATCAGTAGTCCTTATTTGGTTCACTCAGTCGGTCATGGCACCATCAAGGGCAACCCTTATATCTTGATGGAGTTTTGCCCGAAAGGCGACCTTGGCAATGCACCATCCAATACGGATTGGAACCTCGTTGGACAACAAATTCTCCTTGGTCTAAAAGCTCTACACCGCTGTGGTAAAGTCCATCGCGACCTCAAGCCAGAGAATGTACTCGTCAAAGCGGATGGCACTGCTGCCCTCACCGACTTTGGTATCTCTGGCGACCGCAACAAACGCATGACCGAGCGCAATATCCTCGGCAAACCCATGCAGATTTTCGGCACTTATGCCTACATGCCTCCCGAGCAAGTCAATCCGCAGAAAGATGCCACCGTTCTCCCTACTACCGACATCTTTTCCTTTGGCGTGATGATGTACCAACTCATCACGGGCAACCTGCCTTTTGGCACACTAAGAGATGAGAACGAACTCGTGCTTTATCTCAAAGCAGGCAAAGAGGGACGTTGGAACCGCAGTGCACTCAGTATGTCGCACTACGGCACTATGTATCTTCCTGTTATTGAGGGCTGTCTTCAACCCGATTTTCACAAGCGTTTACAATCGGTGGACGAAGTACTGGCATTATTGCCACCAGCAGATATGCACTCCCCCCAAGGTTACACCTCAAGCGACGATCTCATCACCCCATCGGTTATTCGCGGACTTCTGCTGCGCGTGATGCAGGGCGAGGAGTATGGTCGCACATACGACATCTCTGCCCTCGGCAAACTCAACCACGGCTTGCTTACTATGGGGCGCAATGACCGCAGCACCTTCAACACCCTGCCCATTTGCGAAAATCAAAGTCAGTACATCTCACGCAAACATTGTACCATTGAGTATGACGGCACCAGCGGCAATTGGTTCATCCGCGATGGTCAATGGGATAGAAACTATGCGGGCGGTTGGAAAACATCCCTCAATGGTACATTCGTTAATGCCAAGGAGGTCACCCCTAATGGCTATTTCTTGGCTATCGGAGACATCATCTCTATTGGCGACACCAAACTTCGTGTAGAGGCATATTAACCCTTGCCTTTACACTATACACGTTACACCATACACTTTAAAAACTCACACACAATGGCTCAAATTACAATCGGACGCAACGCACAATCTACAATCGTAGTGAACGCGCAGTATAATACCGTCAGTGGCAATCACGCTACTATTTCTTATGATGGAGTTGCATATATCTTGCAAGACCATAGTACCAACGGCACGTATGTAAATGGCAATCGCATTCATCATGCATCCTGCCAAATTCGTTTAGGTGACCATATCACTTTGGGTACACAATATGTCCTCAACATGAACGAAGTTACCTCGCTCTTAGGTGGAGGACGCGCTACCCAACGCCGTGTGGACACTCCTGCTACCGCACGTGTAGCTCCACAAGCCCAACCTATGAATCAGCAGATAAATGTGAATATTGGAGGTAATGCCAATAATCCTAAATATGCAGGAGAGCAACCCGTCTGTCTTAATAAATGGAATTGGGGAGCATTCTGGTTTGGATGGTTATGGGGTGTATGCAATGGAGTTTATTGGCCGCTCATTACCCTTATTCCATATATTGGACAAATTGCGGCTCTTATTATATGTTTTATTTTAGGGGCAAATGGCAGTCGCTACGCATGGGACAACTTCAATGGAACTGCTACCGAGTTCGATGCCAAGCAAGCGTCTTGGGCTAAAGCTGCTGGTATTTGTTTTATTATAACAATCATTTTGAGCTTTATTGCTGGAATTATAATAGCTGTTAACCTTTAAAAATTTACAATTATGTCACAACCTACTCAAACTTACAAACGCTCACTCGCAGGTTCTGTGGGCGCTGGACTTAGTTCTGTATTCAACGCTGGAGGACGTACATACTATATCCTCGAACACAAAGTTTCTTCACAATACCACCGTGCTGGCGAAGCACAAGAGATTATCGTGGATCAAATCGAAATAGGTCGCGATCCAAAATGTCAAGTACAATTCGATGAGAATTTCAAGACGGTCAGCCGTCGTCATGCTGCCATTGTCCGCGATGGCGATAATTGGAAATTAGTTCAACTCTCTAACACCAATCAAACATTCCTCAATGGTCATCCAGTAGCGAACGAATGGTACCTCCAAAACGGTGATGAGATTCAACTCTCAGTCAATGGGCCAAAATTGGGCTTTATCGTTCCTACTGGCAATAAGTCCAAGACAGGCAGTATTGCCCTCAGCCGTCGTTTGTCACTATTCCGTCAACAAGCCCTTAAACCTTACAAGACAGCGATGGCTATCATGGCTACCTTTATTGTATTGCTTATCGCTGGTGGTGTAACTTATGGTGTCTTAGACTATAAGAATGATTTAGAAAAAGCAGAATTAACACAACAACAAATCGACGAAGCGAACCAACGTGCAGATGAGGCTCTCGCACAAGTAGAAGAAGCAAATAAAAAAGTCATTGAAATAGACAAGAAATATAAAAATCTTCAGAAACAAATCACAGCAGTGAGTGCACCTAAAACAGAGGTGACGGGAGAGACTAAAGTCTCAAGTTCCAAAACTTCAAACAAAAGCATCGCTGCATGTGAGCCATCTGTATATTTTGTATTAATTCGCAAAATTGTTATTAAATTCGAAGGAGAAAGCAAAACGTATGAAAATGTAGGTATGGGTAGTGGTTTCTTACTCAATGACGGACGGTTTATCACTGCCCGCCATGTAGTTGAACCTTGGATGTTCCCAGCGGATGAAAGAGATGAATTTAACATCCTTTGTAACGCAGTTGCACATAATGGCGGTGAAGTTGTAAGTTATATCGAAGCTTATTCTCCAGAAGGAAAGAAACTTACATTTACATCAAAACAAGTACGTGTCAATCGTTCATCGGACAATAGCAAAACAATAGATGGAATAACATTAAAAATGGCACCCCTTGGCCCAACAGACTATGCTATTTTTAACACAAGTCAAACAGATGGTTTAGCTTTCCATAATCAACTTTCCAATAAGCTCGAAATGCGAGATAAATTAACCATATTGGGTTATCCAATGGGGTTGGGAGCTAATTCACCAACAAATATCCACCCTATCTATAGTGAAGCTGCAGTTGCATGCAATGGCTTAGAACATGGGTTGATTTTAACGACAGCGACATCCTTTGAACAGGGAAATTCTGGAGGACCTGTATTTGCCACAACCACAGATGGTGAATTGATCGTTGTTGGCCTTGTTTCGGCTGGTGCGGGTCGCTCAACTGGATTTGTAGTACCTATTAGTGCAGTTAAATAAATGGACAAAAAAATGAAAAAGAATACTATTCTATTCCGTATGGCTGCCCGTTGCGAAGCAGCAGGCAGACCTAATAACGAGGATAATTATCAGTTAGATGATAACCTCTCTGACAACTCTTGGGGCTTCACAGCCGATGCCGAAGTATCATTAGGCGAAAAGGGTGCATTGCTCATTGTCTGTGATGGCATGGGCGGTATGAATGCAGGTGAAGTAGCTTCCGACATCGCTGTTAAGACCATCAAAGAATGGTTTACTACCGACAAACTCACAGACTCAGCCATTGCTACCCCATGCAAGTATATAGCTTCTGCTATTGTTGCTGCTGATGCTGCTATCAAAGCACATAGCAAAATCAATCTTGACACCGAAGGCATGGGCTCTACTATTGTTTTAGCATGGCTATTAGGGCAAAAGGTATATGTCGGCTGGTGTGGTGATAGTCGCTGCTATCGCTTTAATCCTGCATTGGGATTAGAGCGACTCAGCCATGACCATTCCTATGTACAAGAACTGGTTGATGCAGGCAAACTCACCGAAGAACTTGCTTTTGACCACCCTAATAACAATATCATCACCCGCTCTTTGGGCGATCCTCGCGGTGCAGCCCAACCTGACACCAAAGAGTTTGACCTATACAATCAAGACATTATTCTTCTCTGTTCCGATGGTCTTTGCGGCACACTGCGCGACAATGAGATAGCAGAGCTCATCAAGCAACATCAAACATCTATGCAGGAATGTCGTGATGCACTTTGGGATGCGGATGAAGCGGCAGGTTGGACTGATAATACAACGATTGCCCTCGCACAAATTATTAGTGGAGGGAAAGACGTTACTGCTACTACCAAAGCATCAACAGCCAGTACGGATGTCAGCACATCTAAAGCCAAACTAATATCTGCTAATAAACGATTGAAATTACTCATTGCGGTAATCATCTCATTTATTCTTCTTAGCATGCTACTGTACGGAGGATATAAATGTAGAAGTAAAATTAGAAATTTCTTCAAAGTACAGACTACTGAAACTGTAGCAGATAGTACCTATTTGAATAATGATGTCGTATTACCCGAGGATTCTGTCAAAAATGATACAAAAGACAACGATACAGATAAGGAACAAGTAATCGAGACAAAAAATAATGATAAGAAAACTAAAACAAAAACAAGCGCACCATCAGTAGTGTCTAAAACTACTACTACACAAGTAGTCATACAAAAGCAAGAACAAACAGATACTATTGTTCCTCAAGTTAAAAAGGTTAGTCCTATTGAAAATTTATCCGAAGTCGTAGGCGAATTAGAAACATCTAATAAAGACTCTGTACCTGCAACAGAAAAAATCAATGAAGAGCCAACAGTAGAAAAAATTGCAAGTGAATCCATAGAGGTTCCTGTAGTAAATAAAGATTCCATTGTTCAAGGTTCAGATACAATTGCTAAAAACCAATAATAACTATGTTACAAGAAAACACTCTCTTTGCCAATCGCTACCAACTCATTCGCCTACTTGGTCGTGGCGGATTTTCAGAAGTGTGGTTAGCCAAAGATAATTGGACACGCCTACAGATTGCTCTTAAAGTCTATGCCCCAGGGCAGGGTATGGATCAAGATGGCTTGCAAGACTTTTGTGGCGAGCTTGCTAGTGTGTATGACCTCAATCATACCAACCTGCTTAAACCGCAGCATGTAGATACGTGGGAGAATATGCCATACCTTATTATGGCATATTGCCCTGCGGGTTCATGCGTAAAGCGTGTGGGCAAAATGACAGAAGAAGAACTCTGGAAACTTATCCACGATGTGGCTGCTGGTTTGGCATACCTACACGAAAAGGATGTAGTGCACCAAGACATTAAACCCGATAATATCCTTATGGACGAGGAAGGACATTTCCTCATTACCGACTTTGGTATCTCCACTCGTGCCCGCAGTACCTTACGTAAGAGTGTGATTGGCGGATCCACATCGGGCGGCACAACGGCATACATGGGACCCGAGCGTTTCTCTCGACAACCAGCTCCAACCAAAGCCAGCGACATTTGGTCATTCGGTGCAATGGCTTTCGAGTTACTCGAAGGTGTAGTGCCTTTCGGCGAGATTGGTGGTGGTTTGCAAAAAGGTGGTGCTGAGATACCATTTATTAATGCCAATGTATCCGATACACTCAAGTTTACCATTTTCAAGATGTTGAGCAAAGAGACTTGGGATCGCCCTACAGCCGCAACCCTCATAGAATGGGCAAACAATCCTACAAGCATAGAGATTGACTATGATTTGTTAGTCACAGAAGAAAAAACTCAATCTGCATCCAAAGAGCAATCAACACAAGATGCAGATGGACGTAAAACCCAACGATTTGGAAATATAAATTCTGATACAAATATAGTTGATAGTGAAAAATTTACATTATCTGTCAATCCACAAAGTATTGATATGCCTGCAAAAGGAGGTAAGTCAACGGTGTTTGTACATACCAATGGAACATGGTATATTCCACATCCAAAAAATCAAAAGTGGATACAAACACTTAAATTATCTAACTCTTCATTTCAGATTAATATTGAACCAAATAGAACAGGCAAGACACGCGAATATGTATTGCCTGTTCCTGCGTACGATGAAAGCAACCAATATCTTCATATAGATATCCCAATTAAACAAAGAGCTAAGGCTGTTAATTGGCCATGGATATTGGTGGCAATTATGATGGTAGTAGGAATTGGTTTAGGATTAGGCTTTGAAATAGATCACATCCGTTCGCAACATTACAGTTTTGTACACGATTTTGATAATAATTTACATAGCGCAACTATTGATAATATTGGTAGCTTTGAAGATGCAACAAATGCTTTGAAGTTAATTAGTGATTGTGAAAACCGTTTCTTTTTTGAATGGACATATCGCAATAAAGTTTATTATTCAAAAAAGGCCGAATTAGAAAATAAACTACAATCTGTATATAGAGAATTAGATCGTAAATATCAGGCTGCACCTTCTGGCACCAACCTTGAACGAAAACTTAAAACAAAACGAGATAAAGTAAATAGTATCCTACAAAAAATATAGTAAGCTATGAAACGGATTATATGCTCAATTATTGTACTATTGTGCTGTAGCCAATTTGTAATATTGGCAGACGATTGCTCTGATGCATTAAGCGAAGCAAAAAGCCTATATAATAGTGGTAATTATGCAAAAGCTAAATCTTTATTTGAATATGTGAAAAGCGAGTGTGGCAGTACCTATGGCGATGCCACCAATTGGATTGCGAAGTGTAATGACGCACTCACTCCAAAGTTATCACTAAGTCGTACAAGTATTTCTGTGGGAGCATCCTCTGGCTCTACAACCATTACAGTCACAAGTAACCGAACTTGGGAATTGAGGAATATATCATCGAATATGTTTAGTGTTTCTAAGAGTGGAAATAGTATTACGATTCAGTATTATTCCAATTCCTCCACAAGTTCTCGTAATGACTATTTTGATGTGGCGACTACCGATGGTACTAAATCCGTTAGAGTAAATATCTATCAAAGTGGTAAAACGACTTCTCCGTCATTAAGCGTTAGCAAAACATCTATTTCAGCAGGTGCAAGTGGTACCACAGAATACATTACAGTTACTTGTAATACTTCTTGGGAAGTGCAATATCCTTCAGGTGCAATGTATAGCGTTACTCGTAATGGAAACTCGTTAACTGTAAAAATTAACGCAAACTCATCCACAGAATCACGTTCCGACTTTTTCAACATAAAAACAATTGATGGTAATAAAGTTCAAAAGATTCAGTTATCACAATCAGGAAAAAGCACATATTCAAATTCGTCAGCCACGATTAATAAAGTTTGGGTGGATCATAATGTTTACCAAAACAACCAAAAAGGAATGAAAATTCATGTTAAATTTGATGCTTATAATGTTTATAATCACCAAATAAAAGTTTGTGTGTACTTCTATTATAAAAATGGTGACGCATTGAAAGGCATTAATGGCAGTGAATATATAACTTCAAATGGAAAAGTAACTGTTCAAACCACATCTACAGCAAATTATACAAACACCACCTGGAATGACTTTACATTGTTTATGCCATATAGCTATTTGAATATGGCATCAGGATGTAAAGATTTATCATTAGAAGGTCATGTCGGAATATTGGATAATACAACAGATAAGTGGTTAACCACTTCTTACGAGAAATTTTATTTTACATTTTCTAACTAAATAACAAAACTCATATGTTAAGGAGATTTTCTTCAATATTTACAATACTATTGATATTCTGCGTAGCGCCCCTCTTAGCCGATGATTGTGCAGACGGACTAACCGAAGCAAAAACGCTATATAATAGTGGGAACTATCAAAAAGCAAAAGAGTTATTTGAGTATGTGCAAAGTGAATGCCCTTACAATTACACTGAAGCGTCTAATTGGATCGCAAAATGTAATGATGCATTAAAACCAAAAACTTCTAATACGAAGCAATCTCCACCTAAAGCGAACACTTCAACAACATCGTATTTAAAAGTAAACGGTTCCTCTTCGAACTCTACTGTATATTTGATGAAAATGAACTCATCAAAAACAATAACAGTCAGTTGTTCAACTTCGTATTCGGTGTATAATATTCCTTCATGGTGCTCAATATCTAATCGTACAAGTACATCTTTTACTTTAAATTACCAAGCAAACCCCAACACATATAAACGTTATGGCAGTATTGACATTAGCGGCGGAGGAACCAGCATAAGGATCTCTTTAGAACAAGATGCAAATACCGCATCCTCTAATAGCACAAATAGTTCATCTTCGTTAAAGGTAAATAAATCGTCAATCGTTGCTACTGCAGCTGGTGTTACTGAATATATTACTGTAACGTGCAATAAAGCATGGGAAATCCAGCACCCATCTGGTGGCATGTACAATGCTACACGTAGTGGAAATTCGGTAAAAGTTGTAATTAATACTAATACAACAACAAGTACCCGTACAGATTATTTTAATATCCGAACAATAGATGGTAAAGAGACTATAAAGATTTCGTTGTCTCAATCAGGTAAGTCATCTACAACTTCTTCATACTCGTCTTACAACTCAAATCGAAATTATTCTTTATCGAAATATCAGCAATATACACGATATTGTGGAGACTATGAGATTACTTGGTTTGGAATACGTGCTGGAATCTGCACAGGAATATCATATGGTTATAGACTATTTAGTTTCCGTTTAGGTCCTGTGCAAATTAATCCTGCGGAAATAACTATAGATTATAACTTGGTAAATGAAGAAATAGCAGGCATATATACTCCTTCTGTGGATTTCTTTATACCATTTCAAGAAGATGCTGCTCTTTACTTTGGTGGAGGACCTTCTGTTCATCTTGGTATCTCTGATGAAACTTATGTTTGGGCAGATGTTTCTGCTGGTGTTCATTGGCATTGGGGAGTTTCTGCATCCTCCGATTTCTTCTTGCGCTATAACGGAAGTTTTATGTTTGGTATTTCCATTCAATGGTCAACCGATTTTTAAAAATACAATGCAAATCATATAATATATTCTATGAAACGTTTTCATTTATTACTCATCAGTTGCTTATTCGTAGCAACATCATTTGCTCAAGGTTATTCTGAGCAACAATTGGCGTCTGTAATGGACTCCGTGTCAACCAACCCTGACTATGTTATCCGCTGGGCAGATGGCGCAATCGCACAGAATGCTAAATGTGCCGATGCCTATTTTGTCAAAGCATTTGTCTTTGTCGCACAAGAGGATTACCTGCAAGCATTGGAACTCATCAACAAATCCTTATCGCTTGTTAGCAAGAAATCTGTAGTTTCTAAATCCTATGTATTATGCACCAGAGGTGCTATCTACCAAAAAGTAGAAGACTACGACCTCGCCCTCGCAGATTACACACAGGCAATCTCTGTTGACCCCAAGGAAACAGATGCATACGAGTGCCGTATCAATCTCTACAAAGATTTTCAAGCATACGACAAAGCAGAAGCCGACTGTCGCACTCTTTTAACTATCAAGGATAGTATTGAGTACAAATTGGAGTTAGCATCTCTTCTTACCTATCAAGAGAAAACGGATGAAGCATTAGACATTCTCAACAAAATCATCAAGTATCAACCTAAGCAAGTACTTCCGTATGCCACCCGATCTTGGGTAAACTATGTTGCTGGAAACGGACAAGCTGCTATCAGTGATTATATTACTTTCATGGCACTTGAGGGTGACTATTCTTTAGACTATCTTGTTACATATAGTGCTATGGATTATACATATGCTATTGGCGCACTCAGTAATTTAGTATCATCAGATAGCGAGAACCTCACATGGCTTTCTGCCCGCATTCGTGTAAACATAGCACAAGAAGATTATGAAGCTGCCCTCACAGATTTGGATGTCCTTGAGACGGTGGCAGATAAAAGTCCATTCTCACTTTACCAACGCGCACAATGCTATCAAGGCATGTATGAGTTCAGTAAACAAGTTGATGCCATGACTGCCTTGATTGCTCTCATGGAAACTGAAGATGCCGACCTCTACACTATGCGTGGCGTAGCATACCGTAACACAGGCAATACCGATGCTGCTTTTACAGACTTCGACAAGGCATTACAAATTGCACCTACATCTGCTTCTGCTCTCGCAGAGCGTGGATGGACCAAATACATGCTTAATAAAGATGAGGCAGCATTAAAAGATTTCACAACTGCTATCACCTATGCAGAACCCAATGCTTGGCTACATATTCAACGCGGCTCTATCTATCAAAGTCTTGACGACTCCATTAAAGCAAAAACTGATTTCGAGATGGCCATGCAACTAGACACTGTAAGTAGCACCTATGCATTTGCATTGGTTCATTTAGGCAAAAAGCAACAAGCGATTAATGTTATGAAAGCCATCGTAGCAGAGAATACAGAAGATGCAGGAGAGCACTATGATTTGGCATGTTTATATTCACTTGCTAATATGAAATCTGAGTCCGTAGTCGCTTTGAAGCGTGCAGTAGAACTCGGATACAAAGGTTTCCACCACATGCAGTTTGACCGCGATTTAGACAATATCCGGGAAGAACAAGGATATAAAGACCTACTCACCAACATTACCAAATCCAAGGTTTCTAAAATGTTTGAAGGATTTATTAAGTAGTTATTAACCAAATACACTTATTTGGCACATGAAATTACAAGAAAACATGACTTTTGACTCTCACTATACGCTGCAACGCCAATTAGGACGAGGTGGATTTAGTGAGGTTTGGCTTGCTCACGATAGTTACATGGATTTGGATGTAGCTATTAAAATCTATGCTCCAGGGCAAGGTATGGATGAACATAGCATCAATGAATTTCGTCATGAAATAAAGGAAGTATTTCATCTTAACCATAGTAACCTTTTAAAACCACAACATCTTGGAATATGGGAGAACATGCCATATCTTATTATGGCATACTGTCCAGCAGGATCATGTGAAAAACAAGTAGGCACTATGACTGAACCTGAGTTATGGAAACTTATACGTGATGTAGCATCAGGTCTTACCTACCTTCATGAAAAAGATCTGATACATCAGGATATTAAACCAGATAATATCCTCATTGATACTGAAGGTAACTACCTCATTACAGACTTTGGTATTTCGACTCGTGCTCGAAGTACTTTGCAAAAAAGTGTTGTCGGCAGTTCTATTTCGCAAGGATCTGGTACAGTTGCCTATATGGGACCTGAACGTTTTAGTCATCAACCTGCACCTACTAAGGCGAGTGATATATGGTCTTTAGGTGCAACATTGTATGAGTTAACAGAAGGCACTACGCCATTCCCAAGAGAAGTAGGAGGCGGTATGCAAAAGATGGGCGCAGAAATCCCCTCTATTAATGCACCTATCTCTGATGCACTCAAGTTTACTATATTCAAAATGCTGAGCAAAGAAACTTGGGATCGTCCTACGGCTGCTACTCTCGTTGAATGGGCTACCAAGCTAGATTCTATACAAGTAGATTATACTGTTTTTACTAAAAAAGACACAACAGACATTAATAGCAGCAAGGTACCTGTTGTAAAACAAAAAACTAATACAGGATCAATAATTGCTATTATATTTTTGATTTTGGCAACAATAATCATGAGCGCATTATATGTTGATGCAATAAAGAGTAGGGATTATTGGTATCAAGAAAGCGAGACAAAAGAATCTCTTCTTTCGTCTATTGCAAATAATATTCCGCTGATAATCACAGACTTAAAAATAGGTAATGCATATGATAATGGTAATATAGAGACCAATTATGGTTCTACGATTTATAGCAGGAACACAATGTATATCAAACCTCGTATTAATTATGTAGGTTTGAAATCTGGAACGAAAACATTTAAAGTAAAGATATTTATACCATCAGGTACCCTTAGCACAGGCTCTTCATCCCCATCAGGATATTCATTTAGTGATACTAGTTATATCTCTATAGGGCAAAATACACTCACATTATCTGGTTGGGGGAATAAAACTAAAGGACATTGGAGTGCAGGTGTATATAGAATAGAAATTTGGTGTGATAATAAGTGCCTATCGTCTAAATCGTTTACTATTTATTAACGGCAGTTAATGGTTTATCACCAATGCTCCCTTACTCCGTCTTCATAAGCTACGCTCGCAAGGATTATGTGGATGACCAAAATCACATAATACCTAACAATATCGTGTCGCGCGTGCAGAATGCACTGCGCGATGCGGGCATCTCTTATTGGATTGATGAAGAAGGATTGCAAGCAGGCGACACCTTTCCCGTAAAAATCGCCCAACAAATCGAACACTGCCAAGTGTTCCTATTCATCTCCACCGAGAACTCCAACCAATCGCCATGGGTCATCAACGAAATCGCCACTGCCCATCACTACCACAAGCCTATCATACCGTTGCGTTACGACACATCAGCCTATCATCCTGGACTGATGATCTACATCGCCAGCCTGCAATACATAGATTATCTCGCCAACCCCAAAACCGCTATTAGCGATGTAGTGCAAGCTATTCAGTCTGCACTACACCCTACAGACCCTGTCCTTATACCTTCTACTCCTACTTCAGCAGATAAACCGTTTAAACGCTATTTGAAGTACATTCTCATAGCATTGGGAGCACTTATCCTTGCTTGCGGTTGCTACTATGGTATATCTTGCTATAAGGCGCATAAAGCAACGAAAGCAATCGTTGATGTCGAGCAAGTCTATATCACCGCTCATGGCGAGTGTTACCACGCCGACTCCACTTGCCATACTATCCGTCACAAGAACTTTCACGCTATATCTCTTGACCAAGCACACGAACTATCCAAACGCCCCTGTTCTTTCTGCGTAAAAGAATAAAGCCAAGCAAAAAATCGCTCGTGCAACAGCATACCCATGACCAAACAAGGTCTTGAGCGCAAAATCGGCAACACCATCCTCAAAAGTGCAAAGAAACTAATAAAATAAGAATGACTATGAACTATACACCAGATTTTATTACCCAATTATCGGATAACGAGATTTTTGTCTTCGGTAGCAACCTTCACGGTATGCACGGCGGCGGAGCCGCACGCATAGCACACCAGAAGTTTGGCGCCGAATGGGGCGTTGGTGTTGGTGTGACAGGACAATGCTATGCTATCCCTACTATGCACGGTGGCATTGATGCTATCAAACCCTATGTGGATGACTTCATCGCCTACGCTAAAGAGCACAACGAGTTCCATTTTCTCGTTACACGCATCGGATGCGGCATAGCTGGCTTCACAGATGAACAGATGGCACCATTGTTTAAGGAACTGTTAGAACTTTCTCATGTGTCGCTCCCAAAAGTATGGGTAGATATATTGAAAGAATAATCCAGCCTCACAGCACCCACACAAAGGGTGCTGCTTTTTATATATTGGATATACGCTTTTCTCCTCTTCCCCTCTTCCCGTTTAACTCCACCTATAGCTTGTTCCTTTTTTCTTCCAATCTTTATGAATATAGCACAAAAAAGGAGCAAGCTAAACTCTTTTTATCGCTATTACGCAGAAAAATCACATTTTCTGTATTTTTCTTTGACCTTATGACAGGTTTCGTCAGTTTAGTGCAGTACCTTTGCAGCGTGAAACGAAAAAAAGCAAAATTATGGCAAACGAGATTGTATTGTACCAACCAAATGAGCAAATGTCTTTGGAGGTAAAATTGGAAAATGAAACTGTGTGGCTAAACCGACAACAACTATCTATTCTCTTTAATCGTGATGTCAAGACGATTGGTAAGCATATCAATAATGCATTGAAAGAAGAATTATATCCTGTTGTCGCAAAATCTACAACAACTGGAAACGATTCGACATCTAATGCAACTGTCGCAAAATTTGCGATAGTTCAAAAAGAAGGTAATCGCGAAGTTATAAGGCAGGTTGAATTTTATAGCCTTGATGTTATTCTTTCTGTTGGTTATCGTGTTAAAAGTAGTCGTGGTATTGAATTCCGCCGTTGGGCAAATCAAGTTTTAAAAGACTACATGCTCAAGGGGTATGCAATCAATCAGCAAATGCTTGCTATGGAAGAGCGCATTGGCAGACAGCTGCAAGACCATACCATACAAATACACAACTTACAAGAAAAAGTAAACTTCTTCGTCCGCACAAGCCTACCTCCCCACCAAGGCATCTTCTACGATGGACAAATCTTCGATGCCTATACCTTCATCAACGACCGCATACGCGAAGCCACCACACGCATCATCATCATTGACAACTACATCGATGATAGCGTGCTAACCATGCTCGCCAAACGAGCAGACAAGGTGGCTGCTACCATCTATACAAAAAACTATCCGCACAACTGCAACTGGACATCCAGAAGCACAATGCACAATATCCTCCGATAGATATTGTTACCTTCGACCGCTCTCACGACCGCTTTCTTTGCATCGACGAGACAGTCTATCACCTTGGTGCCAGCATCAAAGACCTCGGCAAAAAGTGGTTCGCCTTCAACCGCATGGAGATGCCCACCACCGAACTATTACAAAAATTACCTGTATAGTCAAACTCGCGCACTTGTTCCGCCCTCGCGGATGTTCCCGCAAGCATA
>JAZNMH010000028.1:0-190139 GCA_045579505.1 Paludibacteraceae bacterium | reverse complement strand
CACGCAGTGGCTCTCCTCGGGAAGAGACTTGATAAACTGGCGCACACCCTTGGTGTCATTGTTGAAAGTTTTAGTGGTGTAACCACTCGTTGCAGGATAAGCCGCTACAAACGAATCCTTGCTTACGTCAATACCAATGTACATCATAACTGTTATTTGAATTATTGCATTGATTAAACATCTTATACATCTGAACACTATCGTTGCGAATGCGGGGTCAATGCCCAATGAACTATCCAGTTTTTGGATGTAAAAAGTATGGGGACGAAACGTCAATTACAGTGTTAATAACTACATTAATTTCTGTCTTAATCCATACTTTAGATGTAAATCGAGTGCAAAGATATAAAAAATATTTTAATATACAACAATAATTGTCTTAAATGATGAAAAAACGCACCCAAAAGCGATTTTTCTTGTACACTTCAAAAAAAAGTACTATCTTTGCCGAGCGTTCGGAAAGCAGGTCGCAAAGAATGACGCACGTAAAACGACTATGAAACTAACTGACATATCCACCGCCCACGATATGGGCATCGAACTGGAGATTGCTGATGGTTTGCATGCTGGCTTCCCTAGCCCAGCGCAAGACCATGCGGGAGAGACCATCGACCTCGCACGCGAGATGGTGCGCCACCCCGAAAGCACTTTCTACGCCCGTATATCGGGTAACAGCATGATAGAAGCAGGCATACACGATGGCGACATCGTGGTGATTGACCGCTCGCTGGAAGCGCAGAACGGCAACTATGTGGCTGCCTGCATAGATGGCGAATTTACGATCAAAGAGTATCTATTCGACGCCAAAAATCAATGTGCGTGGCTCATACCACACAACAAGGATTTTCAGAAAATCAAAGTAACCGCAGACAACCAGTTCTGCATTTGGGGTGTCATCACCCATTGTGTGCATAAGTTGTAGGACGCCCTACGCCCTACGGGCTATTGGTTATTGGTTATTGGTTAAAGGTGAGAGGTATGTATTACGCATTATGCGATTGCAACAATTTCTTCGTATCGTGTGAGCGAGTGTTTCGTCCCGACCTCGAAGGTAAGCCCGTAGTTGTACTATCGGGCAATGATGGTTGCGTAGTATCGCGTAGCAACGAAGCCAAAAAGCTCGGCATTAAGATGGGCGAACCGTGGTTTGAGGCGAAAAAGCAATTAGGCGAAAGGCAAGAGGCGAGTGTAACTGCGTTCTCCTCCAACTTCAGTTTGTACGGCGACCTAAGCAGTCGGGTGATGAGCCTACTTGCCAAGCACACGCCACGATTGGAGCAGTACTCCATCGATGAAGCCTTTTTGCATTGTGACCATCTGCCCGTACACGAACTCAAACCCTATTACGAGCAGGTGGTCCTACAAATCCGCAAATGGGTGGGCATACCCGTGTCCATAGGATTAGCGCCTACTCGTACACTCGCTAAGATTGCCAGTAAATACGCCAAGCAATATCCTGCCTACAATGGTGTATGTATCATCGACACCGACGAGAAACGGCAGAAAGCCCTGCAAGGGTTTGCCATCGAAGATGTATGGGGTATTGGACGACAGGCACAGAAGAAACTCCTACCCACTGGCATTGTAACCGCATGGGACTTCAGCCAACGGCTGCCTGAGTTCGCCAAGAACCTGCTACACAAACCCGGACTACAGACTTGGCAAGAACTCAATGGCTACGACTGCATAGACATCACAGAGCGTGCTGAAAGGCAAAGCATATCGCAATCGCGTACTTTTGAGCGAGGTATTACCGACCAAGCTACCTTAGAGAAAGCATTGGTGGACTTTATGAGTGATTGTGCCGATAAACTGCGCAAACAGCGTAGCCTGTGTCGCCAGTTTAGCGTATATGCGCATACCTCGCGCTTTGCCGAGGAGGAAATGCAGGTAATTCATCAGATAGTGACACTACCCTTCCCCACGGCTATCACAGCCGAACTGGTTGGCTACATGCTTGCCGCCCTACGCAAACAATGGCGACCCTATCCCTACAAGAAAGCGGGCGTAGTACTGATGGGGCTCACGTCAGCAGACAATGCCCAGCAGATGCTCTTTGATGAGCGCCCCAAAGAGCGCGATGAGCGACTACAGAAAGCCATCGACCATATCAACAGCCAATATGGCAAAACAGCACTCAAAGTCGCCACGCAAGTGCTCAGCACAGACAAACCGCTCACCAAACGCGAGAAACTATCTCCGTGCTATACCACCAATCTGCGTGATATACTTGTGCTGAAATGTTAAGAAAAAGTAAACTTTTCGCTCATTTACTTGCAAATGTGCAATTTTTGTTGTACCTTTGCAGCAAATTTAATATGGAGTACTATGTTTGACAATTTATCAGAAAGATTAGAACGATCATTTAAGATTCTCAAAGGTGAAGGTCGTATCACCGAAATCAATATTGCAGAGACCGTCAAGGACATCCGCAAAGCCCTGTTGGAAGCCGATGTGAACTACAAGACTGCCAAACAATTTACCGACCAAGTAAAAGCCAAAGCCCTCGGTCAAAACGTAATGACAGCCGTCAGACCAGGACAACTCATGGTGAAAATCACACACGATGAGTTGGCAACCCTGATGGGCGGTGAAGCAGCCGAAATCAACCTCAAAGCTGCACCTGCCGTCATCCTCATGAGTGGTTTGCAAGGTTCGGGTAAAACAACTTTCTCTGCAAAATTAGCCAACTACCTCCAAACAAAAAAGAACAAACGTGTCATGCTCGTAGCGTGCGACGTATATCGCCCCGCTGCTATTGAACAATTGCGCGTCCTCGGTGAGCAAATCAATGCCAAAGTATATACTGGCGAAGGCGAAGCTAACCCCGTCATCAAAGCACAAAAAGCTATACAAGAAGCCAAAGTGTATGGCTACGATGTGGTGATTGTCGATACCGCAGGTCGTCTGGCTGTAGATGAACAAATGATGCAGGAGATAGCTGCTATAAAACAAGCCATCAATCCACAAGAGACCCTGTTCGTAGTTGATGCCATGACAGGTCAGGATGCCGTAAATACTGCCAAAGAGTTTAACGACCGCCTTGACTTTGACGGCGTTATCCTCACCAAACTGGATGGCGATGCGCGTGGTGGTGCTGCCCTCAGTATCCGTTCGGTGGTACAAAAACCTATCAAGTTCATCGGTACTGGCGAGAAGATGGATGCGCTGGATGTCTTCCACCCATCGCGTATGGCAGACCGTATATTGGGCATGGGTGATGTGGTATCCCTCGTAGAACGCGCACAAGAACAGTACGATGAAGAAGAGGCACGACGCATTAGCAAACGTATCGCAAAAAACCAATTTGACTTCAACGACTTTCTATCCCAATTGGCACAAATCAAGAAAATGGGCTCAATGAAAGACCTTATGGGTATGATTCCAGGCATGGACAAAGCCCTAAAAGGCGTGGAGGTCAGCGATGATGCATTCAAACCGATTGAGGCTATCATCTCATCCATGACACCACAAGAACGTAGCAACCCACAACTACTGAACGGTAGCCGCAAAAACCGCATTGCAAAAGGTTCGGGCACAAGCATCGTAGAAGTAAACCGCTTCCTCAAACAGTTTGAGCAAACAAGCAAGATGATGAAGAAAATGCAACAAATGCAAGGCCTGCGCCGTCGTTAATAATCCAACCAAATATATCCCCTACAACAATGAAAAAACTACTGCATTTCTTAGCATTACCATTAGCAATGATATGCCTATCTGCATGCGAGTCGCCTATACCCGAAATTGTAGGCAAATATGACTTCAAGGTCAGCGGATACGTTACCCAAAACGATGCGCAAGTGGTGGTACTACCCAACGAAGCAGGTGAATTGCAAGTGATACATCTAACAGACAACACATTTCTGCTCACTTTCAACACCACAGACGGTTGCGCCTATACCACCGAAGCCACTGTAGAGGGCAATCAACTGGAGCTAAATCCCTTTGAACGTGTCATAACTATCTCCTACAAGACACAAGTGTCCAACATATTAGGCATACCTATTGAAACCATCCAAACAGAGCAATACAATACCGAGGTATATGGCTATGGAACCATATACGGCGAAACGATTCACATCAATCTACAATACTCAGGAAAAGAGTTCATTGGTAGCAAACAAATCATAGGTGACAACATATTGATGGTCGCTAACAAAAAATAAACATCACAATTATGGCAGATGATAAGAAGATTATTTTCTCAATGGTGGGCGTGAGCAAATCCTTTTCCCCACAAAAACGAGTACTCAACAATATTTACCTCAGTTTCTTCTACGGAGCAAAAATCGGTATCATAGGTCTCAATGGTGCAGGTAAGTCCACATTGCTAAAGATAATCGCAGGTATCGAGAAGAACTACGAAGGCGAAGTAGTATTCTCCCCTGGCTACAGCGTAGGCTACCTGGAGCAAGACCCACAATTGGACCCCGAAAAGACCGTTCGCGAATGTGTGCAGGAGGGCGTGCAACCTATCATGGACATGCTTGCCGAATACGATGCTATCAACATGGCATTTGCTGAGCCTGATGCAGACTTTGACAAACTGCTGGCTCGCCAAGCCGAACTACAAGATAAACTCGACAGCGTAGATGCATGGAACATTGACACACGTCTTGACCGCGCAATGGATGCCCTGCGTTGTCCTGCAGATGACGCACAAGTGAAGCACCTATCTGGAGGTGAACGCCGCCGTGTAGCACTATGTCGTCTGCTGTTGCAACAACCAGATATTCTACTGCTTGACGAGCCTACTAACCACCTTGATGCCGAGTCTATTGACTGGTTGGAGCAACACTTGCACCAATATGCAGGTACGGTAATCTGTATCACCCACGACCGCTATTTCTTGGATAATGTGGCTGGTTGGATTTTGGAATTGGACCGTGGCGAAGGTATTCCATGGAAAGGCAACTACTCTTCATGGTTGGAGCAAAAGACTGCTCGCATGGCGATGGAGGAGAAGCAAGCCAGCAAACGCCGCAAGACCCTCGAGCGCGAGCTTGAGTGGGTGCGCATGACACCTAAAGCACGCCAAGCCAAAGGTAAAGCACGTTTGGCTGCCTACGACCGAATGCTCAACGAAGAGCAAAAAGAGCGCGAGGAGAAACTGGAAATCTTTATTCCTAACGGACCACGCTTGGGTAACAAGGTTATCAATGCAGAGGGCGTGAGCAAAGCGTTTGGCGATAAACTGCTCTTTGAGAATCTTGACTTTATGCTGCCACCCAACGGTATCGTGGGTATCATAGGTCCTAATGGTGCGGGTAAGACTACTCTATTCCGTATGATTATGGGCATGGAGAAAGCCGACAAGGGAACATTCACCGTAGGCGAGACCGTGCGCGTGGGGTATGTGGACCAAGTACACTCCAATATTGATCCTAACAAGAGCGTATTTGAGACTATCGCCGAAGGCACGGAATATATCCGCGTAGGCGGACGCGAAGTAAATGCACGCGCGTACCTCAGCCGATTCAACTTCACAGGCGCAGACCAAGAGAAGAAGTGCGGTGTGCTGTCAGGCGGTGAGCGTAATCGTCTCCACTTGGCTCTGACCCTGAAGTCGGAAGCCAATGTGCTACTGCTGGATGAGCCAACCAACGATATAGATGTGAACACCCTTCGTGCATTGGAGGAAGGTCTGGAGAACTTTGCTGGTTGCGCCGTGGTTATCTCACACGACCGCTGGTTCCTTGACCGTATATGTACGCATATCTTGGCCTTTGAAGGCGATAGCAAACTCTATTGGTACGAAGGCAGTTACTCCGAATATGAAGCGCACAAGAAAATGCGTCTGGGCGAAGATGCCAACGAACCTAAGCGCATCCGCTATCGCAAATTAGATTAAAAGTTAGAGATAAAAGACAATCATTATGTTGGCGCTATCACCGTTCATCGTATTTATGGTAGTGTATCTCATAGGGTCGCTCATTGCGGGCGACTTTTATGAGTTGCCCCTTACGGTAGCATTTTTGATAGCATCGGCATACGCAATCGGCATCACCCCAAAAATCAAACTTAGAGAACGCATCAATATCTTCTCTCGCGGCGCAGGCAATGAGAATATCATGCTGATGATATGGATATTTGTCCTGGCAGGTGCTTTTGCCACTACAGCCAGCAAGATGGGGGCTATTGAAGCCACAGTTAACCTCACACTACGTTTCTTGCCCGCAGGTATGCTGTTGCCAGGGTTGTTTTTGGCAGCATGTTTCATATCACTATCTATCGGAACTTCGGTTGGTACGGTCGTTGCGCTTACCCCTGTAGCCGTGGGTATAGCCGAGCAAACGGGTAGTTCCCTACCCTTGATAGTGGCATTAGTCGTAGGTGGAGCCTTCTTCGGAGATAACCTCAGTTTTATATCCGACACCACCATCGTAGCTACCCAGACACAAGGCTGCAAGATGAACGATAAGTTCAAAGCCAATATATGGCTGGCTGCGCCTGCTGCCATAGTGGTACTCATTGCCTATATCTTCATCGGACAAGGCGTGCAAGTCCCAGATTATGTGCCGCTATTAGAGTGGTACAAAGTGATACCATATATAGCCGTTTTGGTAATGGCCATTGTGGGCATAAACGTATTGGTAGTACTGTTTATCGGCATTCTATTGGCAGGCATAATAGGCATTCTGACGGGCAGTTTTACTGCTATCGGATGGATGGGTGCCATGGGCGAAGGTATCATGGGTATGAGCGAACTCATCATTGTCACCCTTTTAGCGGGTGGAATGTTGGCATTGATTCGCCACAACGGTGGTATAGATTATCTCATACGCGCCCTGACCATGCGTATCAACGGCAAACGTGGTGCCAAGTTCACCATCGCCCTTTTGGTCATACTGGCAGATATGTGTACAGCCAACAACACGATTGCCCTCGTAACCGTAGGTCCTATGGCAAAAGAAATAGCCAATAAATATGGTATCGACAAACGTATCAGCGCATCGCTATTGGATACGTTCAGTTGTTTCACACAGGGTTTTCTGCCCTACGGTGCACAGCTACTAATGGCAGCAGGTCTGGCACATATCACGCCATTTGAGATTATTGGTTTTCTCTATTACCCCATGGCATTGGGCGTGATTGCCTTCATGGGTATTCTATTCAATTACCCACGCAAATATAGTTGAGACAATTTTCCTTATTTATTTTCAGCAGGTTGTTGGACTAAGAGTTTGGTCCATTGTATGTATCCATATACGCAATTAGCGCACCAGAAGGCGTATTGTGCTGCCATGCAATAGTTCTCTGCACGGAGCCACATCACCACCGCCAACAAATCAACCACCAACCACAGATACCATTGTTCGCGGTATGCCAATACCATCAATAATTGGGCTGCAATAGCAGGTACCGTAGTAAATGCATCCATATAGGGCTGTGGGTCGTCTGTATAACGCCCCAAGAGCCAACCCACCAACACAGACAATATGATAATAGCCACAATAATCCAAGGCAATGTCTTGGCAGATAAGCGACGAGTCTGTAATTGCATCGAGTTATTAGTCAGTCGTTTACGCCAACAATATACGCCATAAATCATCGTGATGAAATAATAGATATTCATGGCTATTTCCGCATAAAAATGCTCTATGCAGCACAAATACGTATAGGTGGCCACTTGCGCAAAACCAAACACAAAACTAAGGATATTCCCCTGCGCACCAAGCACCACCGAACAAATACCCAATACACCACTGACCAATGACCAAGGATTATCCTCGGGCAATACATAGAACGTGACTACCTGCACCAATACACCCAGTATCAGAAAAATCCATGTGGTACGACGGAGGGACATAGTTGCTTAGTAGTTGCTTCTATTTATTGGTCTTCTTACTAATCAGTGCACGGGGTTTAGAACTGGTCTGAGGAACTGCTAAGTGGTCAAAATTCTCCTCAAAATCCCAATTCGCACGCAGTTTGAGTTTGGATGGGAAATAATAGACAGGTTCAGGCTGACGTTTCTTCATCCAGTCGCCCGTTGTCCACTTGCCATCTCCGTTGTAGTCTAAATATAGACGCAAGTAGTAAGTCGTCGGAGCGAGGTACTCAAACTTCGCACCCTCCTCCTTGGCGGGCAATTCGCGCACCACTTTATCTTGGTCATTGAGCAATTGAATACGCGCACGCGCATCGTAGTGTGTCATCTTGACCAGCAAAGTGGAATATTCATTCAAGGACTTGAGTTGCAGTTTGTAATCTACAGAGTCATTGCACTTGCCATATATATCAAACATCGCTGCCGAATCAATGGTCAGTACATATGACTGTTCTGGTTCTAACTTGGTCAGCAGCATGAGTGTTTGACGCAGCGAATCGCCTGTTACGAGCTCATATGATAATCTTCGCTTGATAGAATCCACCTGTTGTACGAGACGGAACTTATCCCTATCTACTGAATCCACAGGAAATGGTGAATATACGCGTAGTGTGTCATATATCTCAAATCGGGAAGAAGCATTGCACTTGATTTCTAACTTGCGTTCCCGTTTCTGGCGTTGCTGCGATTCCCATGCCTTCTCCGACATACGTGGACGACGATACACCGCCAATACAGTATCAGTCTTAGAAACCAAATTATACAGCGAATCAGTCACCTGATACGTCATCTCCATATAGATACTATCTTGCGCTATCGCCAAGGAGTCGGTCAGCCAAAACGTTATCGTATCCATAGTTGGGTTAGTCTGTAACAAGGTATATGCTTGCCAGTCTATCCAAGCGGAGTCGGAAGCCAAACTATCCACTTCGCTTCGTTTCAATGAGCGCATCACAGGTAGTGTATCTTGTGGCGCTGAGAATATCAGCGTAAAAGCATGTTGCTTCTCGCGATACACACCTTGGAAGTAATGACGTTGTCTATCTTCCTCGAAGTACCAGAGCACCAAACTATCGGGCAAAAAGAAGGTGCGCATGACCGTCTGTATGGTGTCTATCTGCTCGGTAAACAAGGTATCATGCGTAAGTGGATCTATGCCTAAGGTATCACGCCAGAGGGTATCCTGCACCTCGCGACGCTCGAAATAAGGTGTGACAATCGAATCATAATATGCCATGGCTTCGCCCGGTTGGTACATATAGTCACGACTAATATCGTTGAGGGCATAGAGACGATATGCCCCCTCATGGATATTGTGTATGGTAAAATATCCTTCTGAATCCGAGCGTGTGATACGCGCAAAAGGTATGCTACTCAGCGCAGTATCGCTATGATTGCTATGGATACCAACCAGCACCTCTGGCATCGGATTGAGGTTCTCAGCGTTATATACCCTACCCGACACGGCCAATGTGTCCATATAGTCACCTGTGGAGAATGAATAGACATAACCCTCAAGCGGTATCTTCTCGTTGTAGTCACAAATAGCAGCACCAAAGTCTATGGTATAGGTCGTCGAGTCCAGCAAATCCTCGTTAAAGACGACAGACACGGTCTTACCAATCGCCTTAATATCTGGCGGATTGAGCTGCGGAGGCGAAATCATCACATTCTTCTGTATATCAGCCAACTGGATATACTCATCAAACTGTACCTCTATGCGCTTAGCATCAAAACGCAAGGTGCCATTCACAGGTGATTCTTTGATCATTACAGGTGGAATAGTATCTCTGGGTCCACCCTGTGGACCACTACCGCGATTGGCACATGCTGAACATGCCAATAGAACTACTAAAACGAAATATATGGTGTAAGGACGGATAGACATACTGATCATAATTATCAACTAAGGTAAGGTTTCGCATTTATACCCCTCCGCATGTAGCCAGTCTATCATTTGGGGCAATAATTGCAACATTCTGTCTTTCGATTTCAGCGAGTCGTGCATCACGATTATGCTGCCATTGCGCGTACAGCGTTTTACCACCGACAGCATTTTTTCTACGCTGTAGCACGGGTTGTAATCATGTGTGAGAACATCCCACAAATATATCGTACAACCTAATTCGCGCAGTTTTTTCTTCTGAGAATACTTCATTCGTCCATGTGGCGGACGAAACAAGTGGGTATGCAAGATGTCGTTTGCGTGCTGGGCATCTTGCAAATAGTTATGAGTACACATCTTGTACCCTTTCAGGTGATGATAGGTGTGATTGCCTACAGCATGTCCTTCAGAGCGCACACGTGCCAACAATTCGGGGTAGCGTTCTGCATTCTCACCCACCATAAAGAATGTGGCTTTTACACCGTGTTGTGCTAGTATATCCAGCACCTGTGGTGTGCACTCAGGTATAGAACCATCGTCGAAGGTCAGATACACTACCTTCGACGATGGATTCATGCGCCACACTACGCCTCTGTATAGGCGTTGCATCCATGTGGGAAATTGATATAATAGTCTTATAAACACTATTATCAATCGCCCCATGCCAACGCAGAAGCACCTAATACAGCAGCGTCAGCCTCTTTCAAATCAGAGAATAATACGGCTACCTTATTGCGCCACAATGGCAATACGTTTTCATTCATAGCCTTCTCTACTGGATCTTTGATCCAATGACCAGACTTGGTAAGTCCGCCAAACATCACGATAGCCTCTGGTGCGCTGAAAGCAATGAAGTCAGCCAATTGTTGTCCGAGGATAGTACCTGTGTAGTCAAAAATTTCCTTTGCCACCTCGTCACCTTGCTCTGCTGCATCATATACATCTTTAGAGGTGATAGCATCAATATCAAGATTGCGAAGTACGGTCTCCTTGGTAGTAGAAGAGATAATCTCCTTAGCGGTACGTGCTACACCGGTAGCAGAAGCGTATGCCTCCAAGCAACCCTTCTTGCCGCAGTTACATGGACGACCTGCCTCACCGCGTACAGCGCAGGTGTGACCCAACTCGCCAGCAAAACCGTCATGACCATATACAACTTTGCCATCTACTACGATACCCGAACCTACACCTGTACCCAAGGTAATCATAATGAAGTTTTTCATACCCTTAGCAGCACCATAGGTCATCTCACCCATAGCAGCAGCGTTGGCGTCATTGGTAATCTTACATGGGATACCGAAGCGATCGGTCATGAGTTGTGCGAATGGAACTGATTGCCATGGCAAGTTCATCGCGCCCTCAATCATACCAGTATAGTAGTTACCGTTTGGCACACCCGCACCTATACCACGGATAAGGTCCATACCGCCTACTGAATCAACAATCTTGAGTGCTTCATCATACAGTGCATTCACATAGTCATTAATGTCTGGGAATGCTTGTGTCTTGATACTTGTACGTGCCAACACATGGCCACGTGCATCTACTACGCCCAATACGGAGTTTGTTCCTCCCATATCCAGGCCTAAAACATAAGGTTTCTTTTGCATATAATTCTTGTCTTTAAACGTTAAACTCTAAACACTAAACAGTAGCGCAGCGTTCACTAAACACTACTCCGTAGGAATATCCTTATTCACATTTTTGCTGCCTATCAACGCATAGAATAGAATATAGAGCAGTCCTACGATTGGTACAATATACGAAATCAAATAATTGGTATGGTCAGCTAACAAGTTTTGCAGGAATGGTAATATACCACCACCGCACACCAATGCCATGAAGATACCGCTGGCTGCTGGAGTATATTTGCCCAAGCCCTCCGCTGCGAGGTTGAAGATAGCACCCCACATCACACTCGTCATCAAACCGCAGAGGAACATGATAATCATGCTAACTGGCAACTCAATACCCTTGAACGCTACCACCCATGTCTCTGGGAAGAACATCACGCACAGCAGCATCACGATGGCCAATGATGATACAGATACCAACATTGCCTTGCTGCTCACTTTGCCACCTACAGCACCGCCCAACAGACGACCGCACATCATCATCAACCAGTACAAGCCTACCACGGTACCTGCGATAGCTGGACCTACGGCAGGATTATTCGACATATACAGGTTGGCTGTATTAGGAATACCCACCTCTACACCTACATAGAAGAATATGGCTACCGCACCCAATACAAAGTGGCGGAAACTCAGTGGACTATATTTATCCTTATTGGCTTTCGCAGCTGCGCGTTGCTCAGCCGTTTCGATATGTGGCTCAGGGATTTTGGTCAATGAGATAATCACGAAGGCAACCAAGAAGATCAACATAGCAGCCAACATAGCAGGAGCTGCATCGCCCACTTGTGCAGTAGCAGCGCTACCACCAATCAGATAACCCAAAATGATTGGTGCCAAAGTGCCACCAATAGAGTTGCACGAGCCACCGAACTGAATCAATTGGTTACCGCGTTTGCCACCACCGCCAAGGGTATTCAACATTGGATTTACTACGATATTGAGCAAGCACATCGAGAAACCTGCTACGAACGCTCCCAGTACGTACACACCAAAACTCTCAGCATAGCCACTCAGCCATTGTATGCCTACGCCCACAAAACCTACGGAGACTGCCAATAGCGAAGTGAACTTATAGCCCTTACGCTTTAGAATTATACCAGCTGGCACGCCCATCACAGCGTATGCAATGAAGTTTGCCAATGTACCTAACTGTGCCATCGCGTTGGAGGCACCAAATTGTGTCTTTACAATCACGCCCATTGAACCTGCAAAATTGGTCACGAAGGCAATCATAAAGAACAACAGAAACATGACCACAATGGGTAGAATGTTTGATTTGTTGTTTGTCATAATAGATAGATTTTATTGTTAGTATTATAAGTTTTTGTCCAGGAATAGCATAATACGTTTATGCAGGTGTTCGTTGTTTTCAGGCTTGCGAATCGAGTGATTGTCATCCACATACAGTTGCATATCAAATTGTTTGCCAGCTTTGACCAGTGCATCGGTGTAGAGCAAAGTGTTCTGCGCATGCACATTGTCATCTGCCAAACCATGTACGATCAGCAACTCACCTGTCAGGTCTTTTGCCATTTTCATCAAATCCGTACCCTCATAGCCAAACTCATTCACCTGTGGACGACGCATGAATCGTTCTGTATATGCCGAATCATACAGTCGCCAATTGGTCACTGGCGCAATGGCTATACCACATTTAAATACATCCCCGCTTTTAGCCTGAAGGCTCAAACACATCAACGCCTGATACCCACCGTAGCTCCAACCGCAGATCGCAATGCGTTCGCCGTCCACGTATGGCAATGTCTTTAGGTATTTGGCTGCACTTATTTGGTCTTCTGCTTCTTTTATGCCCAACTGCATATAGGTGGCATTACGCCATTCTCTACCGCGAGCCCCTGTGCCTCTACCATCTACGTTCACCACCAGGTATCCTGCATCGGCCAATGCATAGCCAAATCGCTTGCGCCAGTTATTCAGCACGCGCTGACTGGTTGGTCCACTATACTGCAACATTACCACAGGGTATTTCTTTGTCTTGTCAAAGTCCTTTGGCAATATACGCCATGCGTTCAGCACATCACCGCGCTCGGTGGTGATGGTGAAAAACTCCTTCTCATTCACGCCCAACGCCTGCCATGCCTGTAGTATAGAGTCGTTGTCTAACACCGTGCCTTTCGCCTCATAGCCTTTTGCCTCACACAACGTATACGTATGTGGCTTTTCTACGCTGTGATAGCAGTGAATATAGCGGGTAAAGTCTTTTGAAAAGTGCAAATCGTGTGTGCCTTCGCCTTTGGTGAGTTGCGTGGTCGTGTTCTTCTTTATGTTCAGCGCGTATGCCTGACGGGTCATAGGCGTATTAGCTGCCTGATAATATAGGGTTTGCGTATTAGGGTCATAACCGTACACCTTGGTTATATCGCGCTCTTCGGGGGTCAGCAATCGTTGTTCTACACCTTGCGCGGAGTACATATATGCTTGTGTGTAACCACCTTTCTCGCTCACGACTACCACGCGCCCGTCAGATAGCCATTGCCACGAATCAAATAGTTCGTAGTTCACGAAGTATTTCTTGCTTTCCTCTTTGTAGAATGGATGGCAAACGGTGGATTTAGGGTTTCCTTTCAGTACGTCCATTCGGTTTTGGTCGCGATTGAGGTGTAGCAGTACGAGGTCGCTCGTAGGTTGCTCATCTTTCTTCGTAGGGGTGTTTAGAGGTGTCCAAGTGATTCGGGGCAAGTAACCATCCATATAGTCAGGCAACTGCATTTGGCGAATCGTCTTGTAATGTATATCATACACACATACACTTGCTTTGGCATTGGGTGATCCTGCCTTCGGATACCGCAAACTATGCAGTTTAGGATACAATTCCGAGCCTCTCGCCTCATCACCTAAAAATGTCTGCCACTCAAACGTTGGCACCTCCGTCTCATCCAATCGCACAAAGGCTACCTGCTTATTATCGGGTGAGAAAGCATACAAAGCCGTTGTGCCAAACTCCTCTTCGTATAGCCAATCCGATATACCATTAAAGATTTCTGTATTCTCATCGGTGGTTATTGCCACTTCGGTCTTGAAATCCACCTTATAAATATATAGGTTATTATCGGCTTTGGCATATACTACATACTTGCCATTGGGAGACATGGCTGCATCGCGCACAGGTTCATTCGTTAGCCACAGCGTATCGTTTTTCTGGGTATCTACGAGATAGTAATCGGCGTAGAATGAATGACGAAACAGCTTCTGTTCGTTCTTGTACTCCAGTTTATATCGCAATGCCTTCTCGCCTTCTCGCCTCATCGCCTCATCGCCTAATAGTACACTATCCATCTCTGCCACAGACATTGTCTTGGCGTTATAATTTCGCATAATATCCATCATTCTGTCTGCACGTACTGAGGCAGACAATAGGACCAGTGATAATAATAATAAAGTATGTCTCATGTTATTTCCTAAAAAAATCGTGCAAAGATAATACTTTTTTGTGAAATATGCAACCTTTCGACTTATTTTTTTATGTGATAGTGTGATACTGTGATAGTAATATTTATGTTATCTACACATTTTTATCAGTGTTTTTTGTCCATTTTTAATGTGTAATACGGCATTTCCAATGTATAGCATATACTCTCCATCCCTACTCTTCACATTGGGCACAGGCACATCTTCCACGCTATTCAATTTCCCGAAGGGCCACGTTGTGAAAGTTGGCATCTCCACCTCACCTGTCGCAAAGAGCAAGAATCCTTTGCCAGTCATCACATCCACATTGGCTCTATTGACATATGCAACCAACTGATTACTACTACCATCCTTGCCATATCCCAGACACAACATCCGTTGTTGTCCATTGTCGTTATAGTAGAAGCAATACGAGCCATCCTCCAGCACTTTGTACTGCCATTTTTCGTCATTATCCATCAAGTGAGTCCCCTCGTGACCAATCCACGTTTGACTACCCACATGCCAAATATTCACGGTATTATCCTGCTGAAAATCAAGATAATACATCATACTCACCTGCGCACCTGTCACCAGTATTTGCTCGTCATTGGCACTCTCCTCAATGGTTGCAGATGTGGTACTTATCATTTCGTTCACCACCCCGCCCTTTAGGGCTATTTGCCAGAAGGCATTAGCCAGCACATATTCCCCAGACGGAACATCTGTCTGGTGTATATTACCCTCACCATCCGAATAGACGGCCCAGAGCATACAATCGCATTTGGGATAGTAGCGCGTACCAGCTTGCATAACGGCTGGACTGACGCTGTCTTTGAGCACCTCTTTTTCGCTCCAACCTAAGAATCGCCACTCCAATGTATCTCCCCACGCAGGCAGCACTACTCCTGCGCCTATCGTTTCTTCTATCATTGGAGCAGGTGTTTCGTATAGTCCAGACAACAAACGTACTTCATATGCTTTAGGATCGGGCAATGAATAGTAAATCGTGTAATGTTGTATGTATAAACTGTTTTTGCTGGCTTTGATATGAATCTTCACCACCTCCTGGGGGGCAACTCTTTTGCCAATATGTTGGGTTATATCCACCCAATTGGTAGTATAACTACCATGCCAATTATGGTGTGCAAAATCCGAATCGGATATTTTCCACGCTAATCGTTCGCCGATGGACATGGTCAGACTGCCAGCACCTTGTTCTTTGTTAGAGCGCATACTCAGCACCACCGAGTCTATCACGCAACCGTCCCACCCTGTCAATTGCAAGGTGGTAGAATTGCCTGCTGTCATTTGTCCTTTTTGCCCAGTCGTACCACTGCGCGCATATATGGCATTGCTGCTTATGGGTGCTTCGCCTGTAACATGCACACTACTCGAAGACTCCACGGTGTATGTTACACTCAGTATGGAAAAGATAAGTCCAAGTATCATTTTTAACAAATTTTCGGCAAAGGTACAAATTTATTTGTATATATCAAAAAAAAATTGTAATTTTGCGCGCTTTTTATGGATTCTTAATTATTGACACTTTTTCTTCAATAATCATTTATCCTGATGTTACCCTGAGGATAAGCGGAAGATAGAAAGCACCAAAAACGACAAAAATCTTAAAAATTGACATAAAACATAACAATAAAAACAATTAACATCATGCAAAAAATCCAACTGAAACGTGGTTTGGACATCCCATTTGATGGAGCAGCAGCCCTCACACTCGGTAGTGTGAATCGTCCTGCTATCTTCCACATTGTCCCAGACCATTTCGCTGGCGTGACCCCAAAACTCATGGTCCGCGAAGGCGACAGCGTGAAAGCAGGTTCTCCCCTCTTCCACGACAAGGCATTTGCTGAGATGCTCTTTACATCGCCTGTAAGCGGTAAGGTAGTAGCCATTGTACGTGGCGAACGCCGCAAGGTGATGTCCATCGACATCGAAGCCGATGCTACGATTGAGTATGAGTCCTTCGACCTCAAGCAAGACGCTAAAACCCTCTTGCTCCAATCAGGTCTTTGGGCACTCATTAAGCAACGTCCTTACGATTGCATTGCTCTTCCAAGCAAGCAACCTAAGGCCATCTTCATCTCTACCTTCGACACCGCTCCTGTAGCACCAAACTACGAGTGGGTGCTCAATGGACAAGGTGCAGTGCTGCAAGCAGCGGTAAATGCACTCGCTACTATCGCACCTGTGTACGTAGGTATTAAATGTTGCGCAAGCGCACCTGTTTTCCGTGGCTTGACCAACTGCGAGAAATACGAGGTTAAAGGTCCTCACCCAGCAGGCAACGTAGGTGTACAAATCAACCACGTGGCTCCTATCGCTAAGGGCGAGACCGTTTGGACTATCAATATCCAAGACCTCGCACTCATCGGTCGCCTCTTTACCAAAGGTATCGTGGACATGCAAAAGAAAGTGGCGCTCACAGGCCCTCTCGCCAGCGGTGCACAATACTACAACGTATTGCCAGGCATGCCACTCAGTGCCATCTTCACCAGCAACATCTACAAGGGCTGCAACGCTCGCCTCGTAGCAGGTAACGTGCTCTCTGGTCACCAAGTATGCGCTGATGAGATGGTTAGCATCTATGACAACCAATACACCGTACTCGCTGAGGGTGACGAGACCCACGAGTTCATGGGATGGATCATGCCTCGCATTAATAGCTTCAATGCAGGCAAGACTGACCCTGCTAAGATGGTGAACTGCGGACTCATGGAGTGGCTCTTCGGTAAGAAGAAATACAACTGGGACGCTCGCCTCAAAGGTGGTCGCCGTGCTATCATCGTCAGCGGTGAGTACGACAAGGTATTCCCAATGGATATCTATCCTGAGTATTTGATTAAGGCAATGATTGCTGGCAACCTCGACAGCATGGAGCAACTCGGTGCATACGAAGTAGCACCAGAGGACTTTGCGCTCTGCGAGTACGTATGTACAAGTAAGATGCCATTGCAAGCCATCGTTCGTGCCGCATTGGATAACTTAAAAAAGGAGATTGAGTGATGCTAAAGAAATTACATAACATAGTAGAGAAACTTCGCCCTACCTTCTCAGAGGGTGGCAAGTTGTCCGCGCTGCACTCGTTGTTTGACGGTTTCGAGACTTTCCTCTTTACCCCAAACACCACCGCTAAGCGCGTAGGTTCGCAGATCCACGATGGTTCGGATAGCAAGCGAACAATGATTCTTGTGGTAATGGCACTCGTTCCAGCACTGCTCTTCGGTATGTTCAACGTAGGTTACCAACACTTCCTCGCTACTGGCGAGTTGGTGCGTGGCGCTATGACCTGCGCAATGTTCTGGAAGGCGTTCGCATTTGGAGCGTTGGCAGTGTTGCCATATATCATCGTTAGCTATGGTGTAGGTCTCGGTATCGAGTTCACCGTAGCACAATGGAAGAAAGAAGAAATCCAAGAAGGATTCCTCGTATCAGGTATGATTATTCCTCTTATCGTGCCAATCAACACTCCTCTCTGGATGGTGGCTGTGGCTACTGCTTTTGCGGTAATCTTTGCAAAAGAGGTATTTGGCGGTACAGGTTACAACATTTTCAACGTAGCCCTTGTCGCGCGCGCGTTCCTCTTCTTTGCTTATCCTACCCACATGACTGGTGACAAGTGCTTCGTTCGTACAGATGGTACTTGGGGCTGGGACAACGGACAAACCCTCGTAGATGGTTTCTCTGGTGCTACCCCACTCACCCAACTCGCTACCTCTACCGAAGCTAACCTCATGCCAGTGGACTTCTGGACTGCCTTCAACGGTTTGATTCCTGGTTCTATTGGTGAGACTTGCGGTTGGGCTATCTTGCTCGGTGCTGCATTGCTCATCGTGACTGGCGTAGCAAGCTGGAAGACCATGCTTAGCATCTTCGCTGGTGGTGCACTCACCGCTTGGCTCTTCAACCAATTTGGTGCGGAGACTGCTGTGGCTAACTACCCATGGTACATGCACCTCGTTACAGGTGGTTTCATGTTCGGTGCTGTGTTTATGGCAACTGACCCTGTTACCTCTGCTCGTACTGAGTGCGGTAAGTGGATTTATGGTGCATTGATCGGTTTCATGGCTGTAGTGATTCGCGTACTCAACCCTGGTTATCCAGAGGGTATGATGTTGGCAATCCTCCTCATGAACGCTTTTGCTCCACTCATCGACTGGTGCGTAGTGCAAGTGAATATTAAGAAACGTATGAAACGCGCTAAAATTTAATGAATATGGCACAGAAGAAATTTGTATGTTCCGTTTGTGGCTATGTTCACAACGGCGATAAGGCACCTGAGGTTTGCCCACAATGCAAGCAATCTGGCGTCTTTGTAGAAGAAAAGAAAAAAGGTCTGGATACCAACAGCAACGCATACACCATTATCTATGCTACTATCATCGTAGTTATCGTGGCTGTGATGCTCGCTTTGGTAAGCCAAGTGCTCAGCCCTCGCCAAGAGGCTAACCGCTTGCTCGACCAACAAAAACAAATCCTCGTAGCCCTCAACCAAAACTACGACAACACCGACCCTGCTGCATTGTATCTCTCATTGGTAAACGATACCATTGATGTAAACGGTGCTCCTGTGTTCGTGGCTAACATTGAGGGTAATACCAAGTATGTACTCAAGCTCCACGGTGCTGGTCTTTGGGGCGGTATCGGTGGTTATTTGGCTTTGGATGCTGATAAGAACACTATCTACGGTATCAACTTCAACCACGAAAGTGAGACTCCAGGTTTGGGTGCTGAGATCGTAACAGAGAAGTTCCGCAGTCAGTTCCCTGGCAAGCATATCCGCAATGCTGCTGGCGAAGTAGTTTCAGTGGCTGTGTTGAAAGCAGGCAAAGTGGCTGATGGTCAAGAGCAAGTAGATGCCCTCTCTGGTGCAACTATCACTTGCGATGGCGTTAGCACCATGATTGCTACCAACCTCGCTGAGTATGCAGAGTTTTTGGGCGAAAGCGGACATGTGGTCCTTGATAAAACAGCATTGATTATTGTTGATGGTGAGGTTTTTGAAGGAGAACTTGCTGCTTTTGATCCTAATACCATTGAGCAAATCACCGTATTGAAGGACTCCGCTGCTATTGCGACCTATGGTGAGGCTGCAAAAAATGGTGCTTTAGTAATAACCACTAAAAAATCGGAATAAGTTATGGCATTATCTCAAAAAACAAAAGAGGTGTTGTTTGGCCCTCTGAACATTAACAACCCAGTGGTTGTTCAAGTGTTGGGTATCTGTTCTGCATTGGCTGTGACCGTGCAACTGAAGCCAGCGTTGGTAATGGGTATTGCCGTTACTATCATTGTGGCTATGGCGAACGTAATTGTATCACTCATTCGCAACACTATCCCAATGCGAATCCGTATTATCATCCAATTGGTGGTAGTAGCAGCGTTGGTAACTCTCGTGAGCGAGGTGCTGAAGGCTTTTGCTTATGATGTGGCGATGCAACTGAGTGTATATATCGGTTTGATTATTACAAACTGTATTCTCATGGGACGTCTTGAGGCGTTTGCTATGACCAACAAAGTGTGGGATTCTTTCCTCGATGGTCTTGGCAACGGTTTCGGTTATGCTATCATCCTTGTGATTGTAGCATTCTTCCGTGAGTTGCTGGGAGCTGGCACTTTGCTTGGTTTCCGTATCATACCAGAGAGTTGGTATGTAGCTAATGGAGGATTCTATGAAAACTGCGGTATGATGATGATGCCAGCTATGGCACTGATTCTCGTAGCATGTATAATCTGGGCTCATCGTGGCTATAATAAGGAGTTGAAGTAATATGGAACACGCTATTAGTTTATTTGTTCGCAGCATTTTTGCTGACAACATGATTTTCGCATACTTCTTGGGTATGTGTTCATACTTGGCTGTGTCCAAGAATGTAAAAACAAGTGCTGGCTTGGGTGTAGCAGTCATCTTCGTGTTGGCTATCACCTTGCCTGTAAACTACTTGTTGCAAGTGCATGTGCTCAATCCACTTGGTTTGGGTTACTTGTCCTTCATCCTCTTTATTGCGGTGATTGCAGCGATGGTGCAACTCGTGGAGATGGTGGTTGAGAAGTTCTCTCCTTCGCTCTATGCTTCGTTGGGTATTTTCTTGCCATTGATTGCAGTAAACTGCGCCATCATGGGTGGTTCGCTCTTTATGCAACAACGTATCTTACTCGAGCCAGAGAATGTGAAAGCGATTGCTAACCTCGGTGATGCGTTTGCTTACGCATTAGGTTCTGGTATCGGATGGTTGCTCGCTATTGTCTGCCTTGCAGGTATTCGCGAGAAAATGGAGTACAACGACGTGCCACGTCCATTACAAGGCTTGGGTATCACCTTCATCGTAGTAGGTCTGATGGCTATGGCGTTTATGTGTTTCAGTGGTTTGAACATTTAATAGGAGGAAAGAAGTATGAATATGTTAGCAATTTTATATTCTGTAGGAGTTTTCCTTGCTGTGATTCTCCTGTTAGTAGTGATTCTTTTGGTGGCTAAGAAATACTTAGTTCCTTCGGGCGATGTGAAAGTGGTTATCAACGGTGATAAGGAATATCATATCCCTGCAGGTGGTACCTTGCTCGGCGCTATGGGCGAAGCAGGCGTACACTTGCCATCTGCTTGTGGTGGTAAAGGTTCTTGCGGTCAATGTAAATGCCAAGTGCTCGAAGGTGGTGGCGAGATCCTCCCTACCGAGACTGTACACTTCACCCGCAAACAACAAAAAGACCACTGGCGTCTTGGTTGCCAAGTGAAAGTGAAAGGCGATATGCAACTCAAGTTGGACGAGTCTGTACTCGGCGTTAAGGAATGGGAGTGTACCGTTATCAGCAACCGCAACGTGGCTACCTTCATTAAGGAGTTCAAAGTGCAATTGCCTCCAGGCGAGCACATGGACTTCGTGCCTGGTTCGTATGCACAAATCCTCATCCCTGAGTACGATATCGATTACAACAATTTCGACCGCGAGTTGATCGGCGACTTGTATGTACCAGCATGGGAGAAGTTCGGACTCTTTGGCTTGAAGCAAAAGAATACTGAGGCAACCGTGCGTGCTTACTCTATGGCTAACTACCCTGATGAGGGTGATATCATCACCTTGACCGTGCGTATCGCTACTCCTCCATTCAAACCAAAAGAGCAAGGTCCTGGCTTCATGGATGTACCATGTGGTATCGCATCTACTTATATCTTCAACCTCAAACCAGGTGATAAGGTTACTATGTCAGGTCCTTATGGTGACTTCCACCCAATCTTCGATAGCAAGCGCGAGATGATTTGGGTCGGTGGTGGTGCTGGTATGGCTCCATTGCGTGCGCAAATCATGCACATGTTAAAGACCTTGCACACTCGCGACCGTGAGATGCACTATTTCTATGGTGCTCGTGCTATTGATGAGGTATTCTTCATGGAGGACTTCTTGGCATTGGAGAAGGAGTATCCTAACTTCCATTTCCACTTGGCATTGGACCGTCCAGATCCTAAGGCAGACGCTTTGGGTGTTAAATATACCGCTGGCTTCATTGCTCCAGTCTTGGGCGACACCTATCTCAAGCAACACGACGCTCCAGAAGACATCGAGTACTACCTCTGCGGCCCTCCAATGATGGCTAAGACTGTGCTTGATCTACTCCACTCACTGGGCGTTGAAGATGATATGATCATGTTCGATAACTTCGGAGGTTAATCCGAAGGATTTAAATAAGAACAAGAGGGTGTGTCAAAATGCTGACACATCCTCTTTTTTTTTGTCGCTTGTTGGTCAACCAAATTGCTATCCAACAAATGAGCGTTATAGAACTTGTAGAAAGCAGAAGGATATAAATCTCTCTTTTTTTTGAAAATAATGCTCGCTTTACTTGCGTATGTGCATTTTTTGTTGTACCTTTGCAGTCGAAATTTACGCTGGAGGGCAGATATGTTTTGCAAAAAGCGTTTTGCAGACGCACTTTTAGGGTAGGTTTCTGACATATTGAATAGCGTTTATTGACGCTTTGCGTTTTACTAACTGAAACTTCGCAACTTTCAAGTAATAGAACAAAACCAAAGTAACAGTAAATGCCTATGGGTATGACTATATCCATATTGTATCTTCTATAGATGCGGTGTGTTGTCATATCAGCGTAGGTTTCCTGTTGTTTATTTGTTCTATTAGGCAATGCGAAGGCCTCAGTTGGTGAATAAACAACGGAGGTCTGCGCTTTTTATGTGTCTATATGTGTAATATAGAGAACGAAACTCTTTAAACGGGCGAAAATTACTTCCCACGAAAGCCTGATGTAGAGGGACTTTAATTATTTATTATTGCGCGCCAGATGCACAAATAAATCCCAAGGGCATGGGTAAAAATGATGAAAAAATGTTTTTTAATGTTAATTGCTCTTGTAGCAGTGGGTTCTGTATTAGTTTCTTGCGAAGAACCAAACAGTCCAAGTACCCCACACGAGACTTATTATGATGCACCTGCTCGTCGATAATAGTTTCATCAAGTATGCAAATTATTCATAATCTTTTTGCTACTTTCCTATTTATTTTGTGTGTCTTGAATGTAAGTGCACAAACCACTTACAATCAAGTCACACTTGATAGAGGAAAAGATACTGAGACCAATTGTATCTATATTTGCAATGATAATGCTGATTCAGTACGAGTTGTTATTCAATACAAAATAGGCAGTCGATACACAGATTGGATTGATTACCCTGTAAAAGAATTGATTCCACCAAGTATTGAACCACAAAAAATTGGATGCGTAGATAGTACTATTATTGGTCTCAAATTGGTAGATGTCATTATTGTCAGGGAAAAATCTAAAACAACTGATGATAGCACTACCATTGAAAATACGAAATGTAATGATAGATTTTTTCAAAAACTAAAATCAATATTCAAATGAAAACGTATAAATTATTTTCAATTTTTCTACTTTGCATTTGCTTCAGTACAACCATCAATGCTCAAACTACTTATAAAGGCATAATAATTGATCGCAATAAAGATGATGTGAAGTGTATTGATATTGAAAATACTAATAAATATCCTTGCTACATCGTAATTCAATACAAAACAGGTAGTAAAGAAGCACCTTGGCGAGATTTATTAATTGATAAACCAATACCGCCTAAGACAAAAATGAAACCCATTTCTGTATATAGTAAAATATATGGATTAAAGATTACTTATGTTGATATAGATCAACCTGGTATTGTAGGAAAAATTTTCAAAGCAATTGATGAAGGTGCAGAAGGATGGGTTAAAGGAAAACAACAAGCACAACAAAATCAACACTAATCACCCATTAGGGTTCATTTCATTTATTAAAATTTAAAACCGATGGAGGCGATGGGATATAACTGCCTACAAATAAAAATGAAAAAACTAATGTTATTATTTTTTTGTTCATTAAGTGTATTGTCTTTTGCACAATACAATCCAACAAGAAACGATTTGGGAAGAGATTGTGCTACACAAGATGGAAAATTGGGAACATGGAAAGAGGTAACGGTTACTGAGACCTATTCTACAAGTGAAAATCAAAACCATTCTAATACCACTTCTCAAAATTTCAATGCATCTGCAGGTGTAGAAGTTGAAGCATATGGAACTACTATTTCTGGTAGCGCAGGTTATGATAATGGTTCTTCTAATACATCTGGAAGTTCAAATTCTTCTACAAATACTTCTAGCAGATCATATCAAGATATCCAATGTGTAGAAGACAAGAATGCAAACCTTCCACAATACACACCTGTTCGTTGGTAATATTTGCGTATTAACTTTGCCCGAGTTAATCTACTCGGGCATTTTTCATTTTATATACTTTTCTATTGATAATTAACAATAAATGATTTTTGAATTATGCAAATTAAATTATTCTATTAGCATAATTTTGTTAGCATAATCACAATTTCTTACGTACATCTCACGTATCTTATCCCTTTTTCCTTTCATATTTTCTGCTCCCATGCCCCTCACTTGCCCCTTATATCCATTGGAACCTCATTGGAACCTGATTGGAACCTGATTGGAACCTCACCGTAGGATGACTATAACATCTCCCTATTATCTATATCAGTTCTACCCCTCTTTAGCAGCTTTCGCCAACTCCTTCCGTACAAAGTCGCACAACCGTCCTGGCACAGGTGGCTTGCCATCTTTCTTAGGCGCGCGTTGATGCTTACTCACATTGCGCAAAGCCGCATTGTATTTCACTTGCCATTCTGCACGGCGTACGGGGTCTTGCAATATTGCACTGGCTTCAGCACTAATCGCGGCAAAACTCTTCACAATAGGGCGTTCCGCCATTTCATTTCGTTTGGCTTTCGAATACTCGGGTTTGCGGCAATACGCAGCCCAACCAGTTCTGCCAGGGATAGGGCGCAGGTAATGCTCTTTATCTATTGAGCCACCTATACTCTCTAAGAACGATGCTACATGTACAATCATAGTTGGTACAGATATTGTGGTTAAATATGCTGCAAAGATACAAAAAAATATGCATATATGCAAGTTATTTCGCACATATTTGCAAAATTGTAAAAAATTTTGTACCTTTGCATGCAAATTGTATTTTGACTGATTATGTCCGAAACAAAATCTACTATAACAGGTCTGGCAAAAGGTATCTTCAAAGATAGAGGAAGCAAATTCCTCGCCTTTGCCGAACCTATTGCCAATGAGGATGAAGCCAAAGCACGCATAGCGTGGTACAAAAAGAAATACCACGATGCACGCCACGTGTGCTATGCCTATCGCTTGGGCGAGAATCTATGGCGTACCAAAGATGACGGCGAACCCCACGGAACAGCAGGATTACCTATCCTTCGCAGCATCGATGCCCAAAAACTCGACAATATCCTCGTGGTGGTAGTCCGCTATTTCGGTGGCACCCTGCTCGGCACTGGCGGACTGATGGTCGCCTACCGCGAAGCCACCAAAGAGGCACTGAAGAATGCGGAAATAGTTTAGGGCTTAAGGAATTAAGGTTTAAGGAAAGGATATGAAAAGAGCGATATTCCCAGGGAGTTTTGACCCCTTTACCATAGGACATCACGACATCGTGATGCGCGGACTGGAAATCTTTGATGAGATTATCATTGGCATTGGTCGCAACTACAACAAACGCGAGGTTTTTCCCATAGCCGACCGTTTGGCTGCCATACAGCGCGCGTATGATAAGGAATCGCGCGTACGCGTGGAGGTGTACGACGGATTGACCGTAGATTTTGCTGCACAGCATAATGCTCAGTTTATTCTGCGCGGGGTACGCTCTACGCAAGACTTTGAATACGAACGCAATATAGCCGAAGCCAACAAACAACTGTCGGGCATCGAGACCGTACTACTCTACACCCGACCCGAGTATGCACATATCTCCTCCACCCTCGTGCGCGACTTGCATTCACACCACAAAGACATTACCCCATTTTTACCTCCTAAACAATGAAAAGAATATTACTCATACCCCTTCTATTGCTGACAATCAACCTGTTAGCAGAAACGCAGACCACACGTATTGACAAGAACTTGACTATCTACACCGATGTTATGCGTCAGTTGGATATCAACTATGTGGACACACTCAACTACGACGACCTTATCGAAACGAGTATCAATTACATGCTCCACAAAGTGGATCCTTACACCATGTATATCCCCAAGCGTGAGGACGACGAACTGCGCCGAATGACACAAGGCAAATACGGAGGTGTGGGTTCGCTAATTATGTACCGCGATAGCAATGTCTATGTCAACGAACTCTACGAAGGCATGCCCGCACAACAAAGTGGACTGTTGCCTGGCGACCGCTTTGTCAAGGTGGACGGAATGGACTGCCAAGGCAAGAACACAAAAGATGTATCGGATAAGTTACGTGGCAAACCAGGCACTACCATTGAGATTGTCCTTGAGCGCGATAGCCAACTCCTGACCAAGCAGGTTACGCGCCGTGATATCCACCTCCCTGCCGTGGGATATGCCACTGTACTACAAGACTCTATCGGATATATCCTCTTCAATGACTTCACCTCCAACTCTGCCCAAGAACTGCTTACTGCCTTAGACAAAATGGTACAATCCAATGGTATTAAGCGACTTATCATTGACCTGCGTGGCAATGGTGGTGGTATCATTGACGAAGCCATACAGATTGTCGGATTCTTCGTACCCAAAGACACAGAGGTCGTTTCTACTAAGGGCAAGACCGAACGCAGCAATAGCACCTACAAAACCCAAACATCGCCTATCTTCCCCGATATGCCATTGGTTGTATTGGTGAATGGGCAATCGGCATCTGCCAGTGAGATTGTGGCAGGAGCTTTGCAAGACCTCAAACGTGCCACTATTGTGGGCGAACGCACATTTGGCAAAGGACTCGTGCAGAACATCCGCCCTATCGCCTACGGCGGACACTTGAAAGTAACTACCTCCAAATACTATTTGCCTTCGGGTCGTTGTATTCAAGCCATTGACTATGCCGAGCGCCAACGTGGACATCAATTGCACCGCGACACCGCAGGTGGTATCTTACCTGATGTAGTGCTGAATGACTCTGCCAAACTGGATATCACCTACAACCTCTACCGCGATCACCTATTCTTCGACTATGCCAATCGCTACTACAATCAACACCCGACTATTGCGCCTGCCACAGAGTTTCAACTGACAGACAGCGATTTAGAGGATTTTTGCCAATTCCTGGAAGAGAAGAAGTTTTCCTACGAAACCGAAACAGGACGCTACTTAGGCGAACTCATCAAGATGGCCAAGCAAGAGGATATAGATTCTACTCTACTCGCTGATTTGGAGGCATTTAAGCCTCGCTTGACGGAAGACTTTCATACTGCCATTCAGCGTAATCGCGAGGAAGTAGAAGAGTTGCTTGGTGGCGAGATTATCAAACGCTACTACTACCACCGTGGCTACTATGCTTATATGCTACGCTACGACAAAGAACTCAAACGCGCCATTGAAGAGATCAATCGCTTGTAACCTATGTACCACACACTTGCTTATAGCACTACGGAGGTAGTTGGGTACAAAGATCTTACAACACGCGGGAAGTGCAGGGGTGTTTTCTGCGGGTTTCGGGACCACCATGCTGAATGTTGTGCCGAAAATTAGATTCGCCTATTGAGATTTCCGAAACACTGTCTCGGAAATCTGGTTTGCAGTAATTATGTAAGAATACCCTCTAAAGTACGGATCAAAATACCTCAAAAACACCGAACAAAACACATCAAAAACACCGAATAGTTTGCATATATCATTTATTTTTAGTACCTTTGCAGCCTCTAACACAGGCGGAAAATTTGCTACTCGTCGTGCAGACGGAGTACATGTCGTGCCGATTGGCTGTCTGAGACCATAAAACGATATATATAAAATGCGGGAAGTGTAGTGTTTACCATGCTTCCCGCGTGAGTGTATTTTTTGAAAAAGCTTTCATGTGAATAATATAGATTATATTTCTATAATATAAATCTAATATTCTCAAGTAACTTCCTTCTATATCTATTTTCTGGAGGTTAATCGTTTATGTGACTGAATTGTTATAAAAATTTCTTGAAAATGTAATTTCAATTTATCCCATTTATTTTGAGATAAGGAGTAAGAAATTGTATGGGCAGTTGTATAAATTGTGAATGTCGGACATTGTTGATGTGTAAATGCTTGTTCTACAAATATGTACGGAAAAATACAATCACAACGATTGACCCAACATTTGTTATCTTTTTCTTTATAGATTAAAATTGGATTTATAACGGTGTACGAACCTTCGTTCCATGACAGTTTCACAGAATCAACATCCACTAATGTTTTATTAGTTAAAGTCATTTTGATAGAAACAGTATCGCACGAACTTAGATGAGTCATATCAAATAGCAATGGATTCTTGTTGTCGGCAGACTGAAAAGAATTCTCAAAAATAAAGAATAAATTGCCTAACTCTATATTTCGCATCAAATACATATCTTCGGTTTTAACTGCGAAAGAGAGACAGGAGTATAGGCTAAAAAGCAAAATCAGTATTTTCTTCATAGTTATAAAATTAATCAAGGGGGAGAACGTCATTTTCTCCCCCTTTTAGTTGTTAATTATTCACCATAAACGGTGTAAACATTAATCACGTACAAGCCTAAAATGCTCTTAGCTTGTTTGTCAACGTGACTGATACGAGTGATACCTGCAGATTTAGCAGCTTTGTTAATGCCACCGTTTCCAGCAGTAACTAAGCCCAATACATTTAGAGTTTGTGCACGTCCAACTTTTGTTCCAACAACATTGCTGGTAATTGCAACTGGCACTGTGTGGTTGGTGAAAATGAAACCTGACATAACACCTTCCATTGCTCCACAACTGGTCAATCCCAGTGAAAGTGCTATCGCACATGCGATAGGAAATAGTTTTTTCTTCATAAATTAAAGAAGTTAAAAGTTAATAATAATGTTAAAAGATATGCATACATATCTTATTACTTAAGTCTCATGTTTTCCCATGATTGAGATGCATCAATACTTGTTGCAACAATTGGTGTTTGAGGCTTCTCGTTAATCAAAAATGCTTCTTTTTGAACATTCTTTTTGATATATTCAGCCAATTCTGCATACGACACATTCCCTTTTGTTTCTTGTAATTTTTTAAGTAGGAAATAGGTAAATAATCCGTGTCCCTTCTCAGGATATGTCATAGCTGTTTCATCGCCACTGGATGCTGAAAATACAACAGCATTGCCATTAAGTGCTTCTTTTTTCGCTTCGCGTGCAATGCCACGTGCGGCAACGAGCATACTGCCTTCTTTGTTTGCACCAGTAAAACATGCATCCATAAAATATGTAATATTATCTGCTTTAGTGCTAGCTAAAGTAGTATATAAGGTGTTTAGACTATAGCATGTTGTTGTATTAGTACCCGTACCATCTACAGGAATGATATATGCATCACCAGTTTTCTCATCGGGAATACCATGCCCACAATAATAGACTACTGCTCTGCTGTTTTCAAAATTATTGAGTGCGTATTTCAGCCAATCTACGCCACCCGAAATAACACCATATGAAGCATTTACACAATAGCGAATTTGACGTTCTGGAATACCTAAAGTCTTTACGCAATACTCTTTAAATATTTCTCCATCATGTGCAGCAAAATTTACATCATCTACAAATTGATAATCCTCGTTAGCAATAATTAAAGCATACGTATTGTCTTGTATATTAGACGATTGAGGTATGTTTCTATCTACATCTGATAGGATAGACTGCTTAATTTCAGTAACAACATCGCTGTTTTTATTGGCTATGGAATTTGATGTGTTTTGTGTATCAGATGCCAAATTTGTTGATGCCTGGTGGGGTGTGTTTACAAGATCAAATTCTCCTAAAATACTAAATCTACTTAATCTTTTTGTCTTTGCTAATGCTCGATTATCCTCAAACAATTCTAATTGTGGAACAAAAAGAGTATTCAGCGAAAGTTGAGCAACGTATGTTCCACCTGCAATAGCCTTTATTCCTGTTGTAGCGTATGGCTCTACACACCCTGGATCTGTAATTTTTATATTCGTAACTCTATTCACAGGTATTTTAACATATATATAGCCAGAAGTACTTAATTCTGCTAATTTTACATTATTAACAACAACATCGTATGTCATCATATCTCCCATACCGAAAGCACCGTTTTTAGCATCCCTAAAAACATATAAGTCAGCATAATCTTGTGCCAACATACTAGAAATGGCAGAAATAATGCATATTATTACACATTGAAGTTTTTTCATAATTATTTGTTTTTTATTTGTTTATTTGAATTGTTTTTTCTATTGTTTGCATCGTTTCATCATTGATGCGATTTTTGCGCAACCATTTCTGGAAGTCTTCTACAGATAATTCAGGTACAAATTCTCCCATATCTGATGCAGGCATAGAGAATGCTTTTTTAGAGAATACCAGAATAAATGTATCAAACTCTACCGTCTTTTCTGTCACTAAAATCGTTTCCTCTTGATAAGGATAGATGGGGTCAGCAGTAGAGAGATATGTATATTCTTTATTACTTTTCACCTCTCGTGCCGTACCGTCTTCATTTTCGTAGGGCATCATACAAGAGATAATACCTGCATTATCGTCGCGAAAGAAGATTGCTACGTAGCCACTGACTGGTGATTTGAACAAAATAGACACTTTATCTCCGCTCCTAAATTGGTCAGCTTCAAAACCATTATTGAGGACTTGCATTTTCAGTTCTACCTCTGCGGTTTTCAACTCACGCGCTTTGCCACACACAGAAGCGGTAATTACCATGACATCATTTTCATATGCAATACTAACTTCAGGTTCTTTGGTATCGCTCAACCAAATTGCCTTTGATTCGGTAGAAGCATAACTATCCGACTGAACTTGTGATTTGCTATCCGATGTGTGAATAGTTGTCGTGGTAGATTGTGATACAACTTGCCCAAATTCATTGGCAATAGCTTCGTTGCGCGCTTTATCAATGGCTATTTGTTTTGCGTGGTTCAATGGTACTTCGCCAGGTACGATATAGCGATATTCGCCACAAACAGTTGCTACACGTTGCGCGTGAATGGTTGTTGCCAATAAAAGAAATAATATCAGATGAATGGTGTATCTCATTAGAAGCCAAGTACTTTATCTAATTGTTCGTGCAATTTCTCGCCCTTCTTCTCTAATTCTTCGCGTACAGCCTGTTTTGCTGCTTGTTTTGCCATTTCGCCATTATACGCAATGCGCACCATTACTTCGCGGTTCTTGTTTTTCAAAACGCGATAACATTCTACCACAACAATGGTACGTCCAATAGATTGACTAATGAGATTCTTGCTTGACATGACTGTTTCAGAAATACTGACTGCGTCTTCGGCTGCAAGTTGTTGGTTGGCAACCGTGTTTTCAACCAATGCAGCTACCTCTGTTTGGATTTGACCTGCAAGATTGGTAATGGCTAACGATGTAGCAGCAGTTTTGGCTGCATCATAATTCTCTGCAATGGATTGTGCATTTGCCATAATGTATTTTGGAAAACCTAAATCATCGTATTGGTACTCCATTTCATACGAACGTTGTAATTGTTTTTCCAATGGCAATGCCCCTGGACTCACTACCCAACCTTCTTTGGCAAGACGTTTGGCTTCTTTCTTGGTTGCTTTATCCACACGAGCAGACAATTCTTTCTTTGCCATTTTTTTGATTTCTTGGCGTTCTTTCATGATTTCTTTTGCATCTTGTGCAAAACTAGCGCTGCATGTTATCAGCAATGCCATCGCTACAAATAGTACTTTTTTCATACGATTGTTGTTTTATGGGTTAATGATTAGTTATTTATATTCTTCTTGCATTACACATATAGGCATACAAAAAACGTGGATTCCGACTGCTGTCGTTCCACGTTCAGAGGCTCTCGCATTGCCTAATATCCTAAAACGACAACGCGAAGCCCACGCCGAATATAAACATTCTCCGTGCTATTTTTTAGTTAAGGTACGCGTGTGCGCATACGCATATACGCAAAAGACGTACCAAAATAGGCACAGAGGGATAATCTATATCCCGTAGGACATCTATCGTTGCACTGTTCCGAGGATATTTCTGAAATTTGCGAGATTTCTGAACATCAGAACGGAGCGTCAATAAACGCCATTTAATATGTCTTGAAAGCTGCGACTGGGGTGTTTGGTCAAATAATTTGGCTTTCCAAGAGGAGACACTTCCCTCCCTCTAAACCCCGGCGTTGAGCTTTCGGGTGCAAAGGTACAATATTTTTTTGAGATAACCAAAGAAATATTGATATTTTTGATTTTTTTGTTAGAAAACTTTAGAAAACCGAATGACATTCGGAAGAATGGACATAGAAAAAGGTGCGAGGTGCCAATCATGAGTTTATAATGCTATTATAAAGGGATTGGAATCACATAGTAATAGCATAGTAATCACATAGTAATGTCATAGTATAGATAGGGGATTGGTGGGAAGTTTGAGAACGGCGAATAAGTCGAATTAAACAAAAAAATATAACAAACAGCACAACAAATCATTTATCGTGATAGTCACGGTTGAAGAGCGCGAGGCGCTCATCAAGGAGTTCGTATTGGTCGTCGCGGATGCAAGACACACAGCCACGCATACCCTCGCGTTTCGCACCTGTACTGGTCAGCGAGATAGCCGATATACCATAGTAAATCAGTTTGTTAAGCATCTTTTCGCCCGTCCAATCCTTATAACCAAACGTAAAGAAGAAACCATCGCCTACCTCCTTTTCATCGGCATCTTGGTCATAGACTATATGGAAGCCGTTCTTAATCATGATCTCTTTGACAATCTTTGCACGGCGAGCATACTCGCGGGTATTGTTCACGAAATCAATCTTGCCTTGGCAAGCCGCTTTAAACATAGCAGCCATGGCATGTTGCACCGAGTGCGTTACACCCGAAGACAGACTATAGAGCACAATATACACAAAATTGCGTATAAACTCGCCATCGTTGCTATAGCGTTCTGCCAATGAAGGGAAGCGACGGTGTGCCAAATACGGATTCATCGCCACGATAGCACCGCGCTGACCTGCATACGAGAACATCTTGGAGCACGAAATCATATGCACGCAATTGTTGGTATATCTGCCCACAGTGGGTTGGTATGGCGGTTCATAGGGTGTGCCACGGTCTTTATCGCGGAAGTCCATATTTAGGTATGCTAAGTCTTCGATTACCAATACATTATACAACGTAGCCAATCGACCGATAATCTCCAACTCGCGTTCGGTGAGGCACATCCACGATGGGTTATTCGGATTGGAGAAAAGCATGGCGGCTATCCTACCCGACTGGAAATGGCGTTCCAACTCTTTCTCCAATGCTTCGCCACGGAAATTCGCCACATCAAACGCATCCACGCGCACACCAATCACCTTGCATTGCTGTTTCTGCACAGGAAAACAGGGGTCAAGAAAGAGGACCGTATCGCGTTGGCTATCCAGTTGAGCCATCGTCATATTAAGCGCAAAAGCGGCTTGCATACTGCCCACTGTAGGCACAATGCAATCAGTAGGGATATCCAGTCCGAGGAAAGCGCGCACGAACTCACTGCCCCAGTGCTTGACTTCGGGAATACCCGTGATAATAGGATAACGCGAACCATAACCCGCTTTCAGGGCAGCATGCTCAGCTGCTATGCCCACTTGTTCGGCAGGCAAGCCAGGTTCACCCAATTCCATATGGATAAACTCCTGACCTGTAGCACGTTCGATATCTTTGACTACGCCCACGAGTTGGCGGATAGAGGCACCGCCCAGTTCTTTGGCGTTACGCAGACCAAAATCAATACAAGTTTGGTCAACGAGTTGTTTGTTTAATGGAAAGCTCATATTTATGAGGTTAGAGGTGAAAGGTTAAAGGCGAGAGGCACGGTACCCTGCTTCAATGGCAGCGAGGTTGGCTGCTACAACGGCTTCGCCTTTGCGGGCGAAGATGCGTTCCACACCTGCGACAATCTTATCATGGTCAATGCCCAACATAGGGATAGCTGCACCCAAGAGCACCATATTCGCTGCTTGCAAAGGAGCACCCGCCTCTTTGGCAAGTACCTCTACATCCAATAGCACGTGGTTCTTGACTGCTTTAATATGCTCCAGAACTTGCTCAATATCAGGATAATTAGGGATATTCACAAAAGGTTTGCATGAGGAAACAATCCATCCTTCGGGTTTGAGGTATGGCAGATAGCGCAATGCTTCCATTGGTTCGAGCGAGATGATGATATCTGCCCCACCCTTGGCTATCAAATCCGAATAAATGGGTTCGCTGGATAAACGGAGATTGGATTGCACATCACCGCCTCGCTGGCTCATGCCATGCACTTCGGCTTGCTTCAAATAGAGTCCATCGTTGAGGGCTGCCTCGCCAATCACTGTGGCAATAGATAGGATACCTTGTCCGCCTACGCCTGCTAAAATTATATCGCGTTTCATAAGTTAATTATGAATTTTGAATTATGAATTTTGAATTATTTTTTTGCTTTGAGGTGGCGTTTGAGGGTTTGGATACACTCGCGGCGAGCGATGACAACAGAAGTGCCGTTGTATGCTACTTCCTCGCGAAGCACCTGCTTGATTTCTTCCATATTCTTTGGCAGTGGCACTACCACGCGCACATGCTCTTTCTCTACGCCCAATCCCTCGCAGATTGCTTCCAGTCGGCCTGTACCCGCAGAGTCTTGTCCGCCAGTCATACCTGTGGTTAGGTTATCGGAGATAAGCACTACCACATTCGCCTTACTATTCACGCAGTCCAGCAATCCCGTCATGCCCGAGTGCGTGAACGTACTATCGCCAATCACCGCAAACGAAGGGAATTGTCCTGCATCAGCAGCACCTTTCGCCATAGTGATACTTGCACCCATCTCCACACAAGCGTGGATAGCGTGGAAAGGCGACAATGCACCTAAGGTGTAACAACCTATATCGCCAAAAATCTTGGCATTCTCATGTTCGCGTGCCACCTCATTGAGCGCAGCATACATATCGCGGTGTCCACAACCTTGGCATAGTGCTGGTGGGCGACCGACGACTATTTCAGGAATCTGGCATCCGGGAGCCGGCAGCTGGTCACCCACTAACGCTTGAGCTACGCAGTCAGGTGTGAGTTCGCCCATGCGAGGGAGGTCACCCGTCAGTCGGCCTTTGACAGCCACAGAAGATGGTACCATACCGCGCAATAGTTCTTCCACTACGGGTTGTCCCTCCTCCATTACCAATATCTCCTCTGCACCATCTGCAACCATCTGGTCAATCAATGCCTTTGGCAAAGGGTATTGGGTAATCTTGAGAATGGTGTAGTGTGGTGTAGTATGGTGTAGTATGGTGTCGTGTTGTAGCGCCTCCATAAGATAGTTGTATGCAATACCAGTAGTAACTATGGCTTTTTGAGGTTGTGTACCCTTAGTATAGGTATTGTATTGCGATTCCTCGCTGGTTTGCACAAAATCGGCTTGTGCTTCTACGAGTTCTGCGTAGTTTTTGCGCGCGAATGCAGGCAAAAGAATAAAATGATTGGTATTCTCAGGAGCAGACAGAGGATTTTGTTCACGAGGGGTATCCATTGTCTCGACCACCGCGCGCGAGTGCGCCATGCGCGTGGTTACGCGCAATAAAATAGGTGTACGCAAAGATTCCGACAAATCAAAAGCGTAGTGCATCATGTCGTATGCCTCTTGTTGGTTGCTTGGTTCGAGGCATGGAATCATGGCAAACTTAGCATAGAAGCGCGAGTCTTGTTCATTTTGAGAGGAGTGCATGGATGGATCATCAGCAGCCACTACCACCAGTCCACCATTCACGCCCGTGATAGCAGCATTCATAAACGCATCAGCGCATACATTCATACCCACATGCTTCATGCAGACAAGCGCACGTTTGCCCATGTACGACATACCGAGAGCGCCTTCCATAGCAGTCTTCTCATTAGTAGCCCATTGGCAAAAGATATTGCCGTTTATTCCCGACTCCCGATTCCCGACTCTCGTTTTCTGAATATACTCAGTGATTTCAGTAGATGGTGTACCTGGATAAGCATATACACCACTCAGTCCCGCATCAATAGCGCCCTGCGCTATGGCTTCATCGCCTAAAAGAAGGTGTTTCATGGTTCATTCAATTAGTTTAACTGGGCAAAGATACAAAAAATATTGCACTTGTGCAAACGCAGCAGCACATTTTGGTGCAATTTATGTTGTAGAACATTTAAAGAGGGCATTTTTTGTACATTTGCATCATGGAAATAAAAAAATGGAAGGACACGTTATATCCTTCCATTTTTCTTCGTAACAAGATTTGTTATTGTTACGCTTATGGCAACATCAACGCACCTACGAGTGCCAAAATAGCGTAGAACTCAGGGAGCGCAGCGTAGATCATGGTATTGGTTTGTACATCGTGACCAGCAGCGATACCTGCGATACCATTAGCACAAACTTGACCTTGACGGATAGCAGAGAACAAGCAAACCAAACCTACTGCCAAACCAACTGCAAAGAGCATAGGACCTTGAGCTGCAAAATCTTTACCCATCCACATCAAGAATGCAACGAAACCGTACAAACCTTGAGTAGCAGGAAGAGCAGACAAAATCATGTAGCTACTACCTTTTTCTTTGTTCTTCTTCAATGCACCTTCAGCAGCATTACCTGCAATAGTGGTACCATAAGCAGAACCAACACCAGCGAGACCCAACATCAAGCCCCAGCCGAGATAACCTAAAATTTCATTCATAATTGTTTAATGTTTTATTTTGTTATTAATTTTTGATTCGGGATTCGGGAGTCGAGATTCAGGAATCGTGACTCCTTGTCTTTATTCTTATTATTTCTTAAATGGTTGATACAACGTACCTTTGCCTTCATAACCTGCGTTCTTGAAATACTCTACGAAACTCAAACGCAATGGGTGAACAAACGCACCCAGCGCTGACATCGCCAAGTTCAATACGTGGCCCAAGACAAGAATCAACACGAATGGCAACCATTGCCATGTGGCACCTTCGGTAGTGCCACCCATTACCATCAAGCCCAAGTTGTTGAACGCTGCACCTAACATACCACCTGCCAAGCCAAGGGCATACAGACGGATATAAGAGAGCACGTCACCCAAGATACCAGTGGCCATGTTGTAGGTATCCCACAAACCTGCACCTATGTTAATCAATGGGTTACGACCTGGAGTGTTGAAGATATAGATAGCCAATGCAGATATCGCACCTACTGCTATCAACGCCCACTTAAACACGTTCTCTGGCAATACGGTCAAGCCCAGTATAGCCACAATCAGACCACCTACGACGAGCAACAACCAACCCCAAGTAGCGATATTCTCCTTGAAGCCAAATTGCTTGGTATAGCAGATAGCTTTCACCACCATCGCCAGACAGATATGGAACACACCTATACATATTGCCAATACCATCTGAATATCGTAGCCCATCACATTACCCTTAATCATCACATTCTTCAACGCCTGAGGTACCCACTCCGCGTTGTAGAGGTCAATACCCATGAATGTGCCAAGGAAGAATCCTACTACCGTAGTACCCACACCCAGCACAGTAATGATAGGACCAAGACCCTCAAACATAGCGATATTAAGTTTCTTCTTTGCAATCAGCAAACCGATGATAATGAGCAAGATACCATAACCGCAATCACCCATACACATGGCGAAGAACAATAGGAAGAATGGTGCCAAGATTGGTGTAGGATCAAACTCACCATAGTTAGGCCAACCATACATACCTGTCAGACTCTCAAAGAGTTGGGTGAACTTGTTATTGCGCAGTTTGATAGGCGTATTGTCCTCTGCCGTAGGATCTTCGGCTTGGTAATATACCTCTTGCTTTTGGAGCATAGCGTCCAATGCAGCCACTTGGTCGATTGGGCAGAAACCCTCCAAAACCCTCAAGCTACCATCTGCTTCAGATGCAGTGTTGAGTGTAACTCGCTTCCAGTCAATCTGTTGTTGCAGTTCGTTGAGTTCGTTCTCCAATGCAGGGATATTCTCTTTTGCCCAAAGTTCGATACGTGCATTTTGTGCTACGAGCAAGCCGTTTAAGCCCTCTACATCCCTCTGCAAGTCAGCAGCAGACTTCTCGTTCAAGTATTGCTCTTGGCAACCTTCTGGTGCATCGTCGGCATTGTTTACCTGTACGAAGTACACCATCGCTCCTTGCTCTGCTACTACGATACCCCACTCCTCTTGGAAGAGTTTCTTTGGGCATGTGAAATAGCGGAGTGTATAACCTGCTTCTTTGAGTTGAGCAATGCGTTCAGCCGAAAAATCGCCCCAGATAGCCATCTTATTGACCTCTTTTTGGGTAGCAGCAATACGGCTTTCGAGCGCAGCTTTTTCTTGCAGCAACTGGTCAGGAGCACCCTGCGCGATGAGTTTGCGAGCGTTGTCGGCTTTAGCCAGCAGTTCTTGCAAATGTGCATCTTCTGCCAAGCCAGCTGCTTTCTCTGTCACATGCACTACTCCCACCTCGCGCAACTGCTCGAGGAAGGCTTCATACTCGCGATGGAACACCAAGAAGGTGTATTTCTTCATTTGCGTAATCATGCTAGTGCCCCCTTTCTTTCTAATTCCTCAGCCATACGTGCTTCTGTTTCGCGTTTGGATTTTACAATCTTTTGCGATGACTTGCTGAGGTTCTCTTCATCTTCCATAAAACGCTTAATCTTACGAATAGCGTCTTGATAACCAGGTATCTGCACTTTCTCAAAGAGGTTCACCTTTTGGGTGGTCTTCTTACGTGCATAGTCAAGGAGCTCCACCTTACGGCGTACAAACTCCTGACGAATACCTACATCGGCAATGGCTTTGAGTTGGTTGAAGCCGTCTGCAAACCATTTAGGACTTGAGAAGATGCTAAACTCTTTGGTTGAATACATCACCTCTTCCAATATGGGTACACGCACGCCTGCGATCTTCTTAATAGACATGCGCACGTCGTCCACATGGATGAGCGAGGTGTCGAACTCGCCCCATAGAGCCAACATCTGGTCGTAGTCCTTGATTCGGCGGTCCACTTCCTCATCCAGTGCCTTAATCTCGTCCTTTGCACGCTTCACTTCCAGTCGGAGAGCCGACTCCTTGCTCTGAAGCGTAGGCAGAGTACGTTGGCGCATTTTGAGGTCCTTCTCAAGTGCCTGCAACGATGTTTTGTTAAACTGATAATTAATTGCCATATATAATTTTATTTTATTCTTTGCATTGTATTATTCCACAACATTACCCATTACATTATATGTAATGCCGTTATGAATAATCTGTAATTGACCATTTAGCAGTTGCTTTCGTGTCGTTACTACAGGTGATACGACAGATTCTGAAACAGCCGTTTCATCAGCACATGCGATAAGCGAATAGTTGTCTGTGCGACATTCTGAGGCTGTAGCAATGAAGTTGTCTGATTTCTCTTTGCCAGGAATAGTAATATTGTAATTCACTCCCACAGCAGTATCCACTTCTGGGAAAGTGATACCATACCAATCCTTTTCCTCTGTCTGTTGCATCAACGGACGGGCAGACCACACATATGCATTTTCGGCTGCCGAACGAGTGCGATCGCCACCGCCCCACCACCATATTTGTGGAGCACCAGCAGGCGAATACACACGAATAGTAACAGGCGCATAAGTAGGCATATTTACCTTATTGGCAGCAGATTTCCATGCTACCACATTGTCTACAGTTGCATACACCCTATTCGCAGATAACGGTGCACCATTTGCGGTACATTCTTCATACTGCCAATCTGCACCACAGAGGTACTTATATCCTTGCGAAGCATTCGCATTCTCAACAGTCAGAGTATAGTGGGTATCATCTACCTTGTCCATACGAACAGGTTGCCAGTCGCTCCACGATGCAGCAATATAGCATTGAGGTGTGCCCGCAGGTACTGCTACTGAATAAGTGATACTATTCGTTTTATTCAGTTTCGCCACCATCTTGTCTATCTGCTCTTCGGTCAAATAACCTCCGTCCACAAAATGCGCACGCACGGCTTCTCCGAACGACGGGTCAGTAGCGGGATCAACTCCTGCCAAATGACGAATACAATAGCGTATGCAATTGCGATGGCGATATTCTTGCACCTTCAAGTTGGATGTAGCTTCGTAGTCGCGTGCAATCTCTTCCCATGACGCACCGCACAATGCGGCAATCATGGCAGAGAAAGAACCTGTACGATCAGAACCCAATGCGCAGTGTATTTGGAAAGGTCCTGTATGAGCATCATCATTCACATACTCTACCAGTTCCTTCATCCATTCTGCATACTGCTTGCTATCGCTCTCAAAGACTGCACTATTATAACTTGGTGTCTTGCCACTTTTTTCACCCACATACAACACATTGTTGTTGTCAACAATACTTTGATAATATGTTGGAATAGCAATAGTGTATGTTTTACCACCACAAGAATAGGTTTTGCCTACCCTGCTGCTTTCATTGCCTGACAACGCCAAGTCGGTGCGTATGCCTGCTCTTTCAGCATTTTTTGCTACATAATACAATCTTCGCTCCTCGGTGTCGTATTGCGGACGCGAAGGGTCGTAGGGGTGATAGCTGCGATATAGCTGACGCGTACCGGGTACACGACGGAAATTACTAATGCGCAATTGCTCAGATACTTCCGTCAAGTCAAACTGTGACAATTTATGTACCTCTTTTGCTTCTTGACAACGAGCATATAGTTCGTCCAAGTCATCACCAGGCAGTGCCACCATCATATTCTCGCCACTATTGACAAAAATCAAGCGCTTGTCTATACCACCTTCCCAATTAGGATTACTCTTCACGGTGTAGTTCGAGCCATTGGTTTCATAGACATGGAACAAGAATTCGGGTTGACCACTATTGCCCACACGCTCAATAGCAGATAATGGGAATGTACGATAGAAGCAACCATCAGCAGAGTATCCATTCAAGCGATAGTCTTCATCTTTGTCGTTCCATGCGGTGATAGAACCATAGACATAGACCTTGCTGATATTAGACTTGCTGATATTGAATCGCTTAGACGAGGTCGAAAAGATGAATGTGATCTCATTCTTTGCTTCATCTATGCGATAACAATTGTTCTTGTCTATTGTCTCAAACGAGAGTCCCTGATAACCTTCACCCAAATATGTGAGAGTCAATGTACATCCGTTATTCGTGGATTGAGGAGTAAAACTAAACCCTTGTCCTGCAGTCGATTTCAGTCCTGCGGTATAAGGTGCTGAGTAGTGAGTAGCGTTCGTCAGATTGCTACTTCCCCACCCGCCTTTGGTCCAAAGAGAAGAACCGCCAATGACAGCCATATACTCCGCATCTCCCCAGCCCGACTCTGGCAAAGCACAATAATAGGTAGAATCGTTGTATAGCATCATCTCATAGACACCCGACCACGATGATTTACCAATAATAAGCATGATGCACTCATCTTGCCATTTGGTTTTGGAGTTGTCAAAGTAAATATAGCCACCACCAAACGACCACTCTGCGGCACTTATGATACCGCAGAATAGTACAATAGCGATTAATGATAATAGGCGTTTCATCTTTCTATCACCAATTACGAATTATGCTTTTGGCCAATATTTATCCACCAATGCTTGCTTAATGTTTGCCTCTTCTGGCTTGAAGTACTTAGCAAACAATGTCCAAGCCACATCCAACATCTGAGTGGTGTTGATATTCACATCGATAGCCAAAATTTGGCTGGAGTAGTCCTTTGCAAAATCGAGGCAGCGCTCATCGTAGTCAGTAAGGTCGAAACCGTTCTCTTGCTTAGTTTTTGCATTTGCAGCATCAGCATAGAGGCGAACGGCAGCGTTCATCACTTGTGGGTGATCTTCGCGTGTCTTCTTACCTGCGACCAACTGTTTCAAACGAGAGAGTGAACGGAATGGATCCACGATAACTTTACCGATATCGCTATCACGACGCAAGTACAACTGACCCTCAGTGATATAACCCGTATTATCTGGAATAGCGTGGGTAATATCGCCACCTGACAAAGTAGTCACAGCGATAATGGTGATTGAACCACCACCTGCTTCCTCTGGGAATTGTACGGCCTTCTCGTAGATCTTAGCGAGGTCAGAATAGAGTGAACCTGGCATAGAGTCCTTTGATGGAATCTGATCCATACGGTTACTTACGATAGCCAATGCATCGGCGTACAAAGTCATGTCGGTCAAAAGCACCAACACTTTCTCATGCTTTTGTACCGCGAAGTACTCAGCAGCGCACAATGCCATATCTGGAATAAGAAGACGCTCTACTGGTGGGTTCTCGGTGGTGTTTACGAAAGACACGATACGGTCCAATACACCTGCGTTAGAGAACACATTCTTGAAGTACAAATAGTCGTCGTTGGTCAATCCCATACCACCCAAGATAATCTTATCTGCCTCTGCACGCAGAGCCACGTTTGCCATCACTTGGTTGTATGGTTGGTCTGGATCAGCAAAGAATGGAATCTTTTGTCCAGACACCAAAGTGTTGTTCAAGTCGATACCTGCGATACCAGTAGCGATGAGCTCAGATGGTTGTTTACGGCGAACTGGGTTCACACTTGGACCACCAATCTCCACCTCTTGACCCTCGATAGCTGGTCCGCCATCGATTGGATCACCGTAGGCGTTGAAGAAGCGACCAGCCAATTGCTCGCTCACCTTCAGTGATGGAGCTTTGCCGAGGAACACTACCTCTGCATTGGTTGGGATACCCTCTGTACCCTCAAACACCTGCAATGTCACATCGTCGCCCATAATCTTAACGACCTGTGCCAACTTACCATTCACAGTAGCGAGCTCGTCGTTACCTACTCCTTCGGCTTTCAGCGAGCAAGTTGCTTTGGTGATAGCCGTGATTTGAGTATAAATCTTTTGAAATGCTTTTGCCATAGTCGTTATGCTTTTATTTGACGCTCAGCGAGCAAGTCGTTGAGTTGTTGTTGATACTTATTAAATTCTTCGCTCTTGAACTCGCTATAGTTCATCTGCTTGCAGAGGTTAATCACGCGCTTGAAGTATTCGCTTACGTCAAGGAAGTTGGTGAAGTTGTAGTCATGCTTGCAGATATCCATCACGAGGTTGAGGATATATTGTTGACGCTCCAATGGGCACACAGCATCGATCTTATCGAATGCATCTTGTTGCAGTACCACGAAGTCGATGACCTCTGATTTCCAGAACTCCTCATGATAATCTACTGGCACACCATCATCACCCAAGATGTTGATTTGCTCTTGAATCTCCTTACCGCGTTGCAAGTAGGTCTTCATATCGTTCACTTTGCCGAGCCACTTATCGTCGATGATACCAGCGATATACTCCTCAAACTCAGGATATTCGATATACTTTGAGTATGAGTCGATTGGGTTCACAGCAGGGTAACGCTTGCGGTCAGCACGTGCTTGCTCCAGTGCGTAGAAGCAGCGAGCCACTTTCTTTGTACCCTCAGTCACTGGCTCCTTCAAGTTACCACCAGCAGGTGATACAGTACCCAAGAAGGTTACAGAACCAGTCTTACCATTATTAAGGTACACATAACCTGCGCGCGCATAGAACGCACCGATGATAGCCGACAAGTCCATTGGGAACGCATCTTGACCTGGCAACTCCTCCAAACGGTTAGACATCTCACGCAATGCTTGTGCCCAACGAGAAGTAGAGTCAGCCATCAACAATACGCGGAGACCCATTGAACGGTAGTACTCTGCAATTGCCATAGAGGTATATACAGATGCCTCACGCGATGCTACAGGCATGTTAGATGTATTGGCGATAATGATGGTACGCTCCATCAGTTTGCGACCTGTATGTGGGTCTTCCAATTCTGGGAACTCGGTAAAGGTTTCTACTACCTCGTTTGCACGCTCACCGCAGGCAGCGATAATCACGATGTCTGCTTCTGCTTGCTTAGAGATAGCGTGTTGGAGCACGGTCTTACCTGTACCGAAAGGACCAGGGATAAATCCTGTACCGCCCTCGCAGATTGGGTTAGCGGTGTCGATAGTACGCACACCTGTCTCAAGCAACTTGAATGGACGTGGTTTGCTCTTGTATGCCAATACTGGCTTCTTCACTGGCCACTTTTGTACCATGGTTACATTGTGGTCATTGCCTTCAGCGTCGGTCAAGACAGCGATGGTATCGTGAATCTTGTACTCGCCAGCAGCCACGATGCTCTTCACGGTGTATGTGCCTTCGAATACGAATGGCACCATGATCTTGTGTGGTTGATAGTTCTCATCTACCTCACCCAACCATGCAGCAGCTTCTACCTTATCGCCTACCTTTGCGATTGGTTCGAACTTCCATAGCTTCTCCTCATCAAGTGGGAAGTTGTACTCACCACGTTGGAGGAAAACGCCTGTCAACTTATCGAGGTCATTTTGCAGACCATCGTAGTTACGGCTCAAAAGACCAGGACCGAGGGTTACCTCGAGCATGTGTCCTGTAAACTCTACGGTATTGCCGACTTTCAGTCCACGGGTGCTCTCAAACACCTGTACATAGACATTGTCGCCAATCACCTTAATGACCTCTGCCATCAATCGGGTCTCACCGAGCTTGATGTAGCAGATTTCGTTTTGTGATACAGGTCCATCTACCACCACAGTCACCAGGTTGGCGATGATACCTTTTACTTTTCCTGTTGTCATATCTTTATTGTAAATTTATTCCTTTTTTCATATCACTCACCAACTCTCTAAAGACCTTCTCACCCTGTTCTACTGTGAGGAGAGCCCAACGATTCAGCATTTCTGCTTGCAAGTAGTAAGCCAATACATTTTCTATCGAGAAGTTCACGAATAGTGTCTTCTCCTCCAACCATGCAAAGCGGATGGCGTCCATCTGTTTCTCACGCTCCATGAGGTTATCAATCTCCACGAGCGCCATCACTTCCGACAGATTATCCATCACGCCTGCCAAGCCAAAATCCTTTTGTGGCAAGTCCTTACGCAAGATCTCTGCCACAGGGTTATGCCCAACGATTGCCTTACGCACATCAAAACCGTGACGACGACAAATAGTAGCTGCCAACACATTGTTCATGTCTTGGTTGAACGCAAACCATTTGCGAACGAACGCGTTTTTGCTCGCAAGACCCATTTCGTATAGCACCTGTGTGCGCAAGTCGGTTTCAGACAGCACTTCGCGTGCGTCTTCCCACCAGCTTGGCTGATTCAAGATTGTCTCGTCATACTCGGCAATCTTATCCAGCACTTTCTGCGCATCAGATGGCATACGCAATACGGAAAGCAGTTGCAGGTCCTTCTCGGTGAGTGTCTCACCCAAAAGCTCCAAGAGAGCATCGATACTCATCGGTGCCTCTCCGCCCGCTTTCAAGTCAGGCAAACCAGCTAATAAACATTCGTATCCCATTAGAACAACAAATCGATCAATTGTGGACGCAAGAACTCTTTGAAGTACTCTACAAACTCCTTCTCGCCGAAGTTCAATTTGTAGCCACCTTTCTCTGGTACGATAGCGAAATCGGTCTTGATACCTTTCACTTCGTTGATCTTCACGCCTTTTTCGAGCAAACCTTTAGCATTAGCAGCAAAGTATTTCTTCAATACCTCTGCATCTTTTGCCTCGATGGTCACGTTGCCATCTTTCGCCATTTGCTCAGCGAGCTTAGCGATTACGCCTTGCATGAATTTAGCGTCAGCGGTAGCAGCTTTCACGCTGTCAGCAGCTACTTGCTCGGTGAGCAGATTGGTTACTTCTGTCTTGAGTGCGCTTACGCTTTGCTCAGCGAAGAGTTTCAACTCGGCACGAGTGTTCTTGTCCATCTCTGCCAATTTTGCTTCTGCAGCAGCCAATTTCTCCGCTGCCTCTTTCTCGGCTTTAGCCACGATAGCAGCAGCTTCATCTTGTGCTTTCTTCACGATAGCAGCTGCCTCGGCATTACCTTTCTCTACGCCTTCTGCGTAGATTTTGTTAGTCAATTCTGATAGATTCATTTTGTATATTATTTTATAATTTTCTTTCCGTTTTGTATATAAACGCCGCGATAATGAGGTTCTGTCACGCGACGTCCAAGCAGATCATATATCGCTCCGTCCTCCTCGCTGTCCGTTACATTCTCCACAGGAGTCTCTGGCAGAGGCTCGTTGATGAACCATTGACCTGTCAAGTCGTCTGTGAGGTCGCTATATTGCGACGCCCAATGCGTACGATCTTCCACCAGGGATTGCACCGATAGTTTCATCACTTTTACGACTACATCAATCATCGCCTCTTGTATGCTGCCGTACTTCTGCAGGGTAGCATCTGTCACTTCATGAATCATATTGCCTACCCCATTATACAATGCCTGCGCCAACGAATCGGCATGCGCATGCTCTGGCTCATTGGCTTCGCTGTGAAGCAGATATAGTTCAACGATGGTAGAAGCAAGATGCTTTTCCACCAACTTAGTCTTCTCTTCATCCGTCTGAGGAAGGGACATCTTCAACATCTGGAAGATCATGCTACCCATAGGCACATTATTGACTATATAACTTTCTATCACGCCTAAGGCTTGATTATAGAGACGAACAGACAAGGCAGGCACCATCACATGCGCATGCTCGCTCATCCATTCGCGACTATAGTCAGTCAAGTCGGCATGACCTGGCAACGCGGTCAAGTAGTCGGTCTCTACAGTCACGGTGCTTCTGTCTTGCGACAAGGTCAACCAACGATAAGGGCATGGATAGGTGATAGGCGAACCCGTGCTGATTTCCATAATACTATCGCCACTCATCTGGAGCGTATCACGATAGGTAGATATACTATTCACGTGTACGTGTCCTGTGAGCAGCATGCGTACACCGTGCGCCATGAGTTGGTCACGTACAGCATCTGCGTTTTGCAATCGAGCAGAAATGTCCGCATTCAACCCGCCACCATCTACATGCTCCAGCACTTGCCAGTGGCACATAGCCAATATCATATTGCCTTTCGCACGTGCGTCATCCGCCTGTTGGAGTACCCACGTCAATGTCTCATCCGACAAATAGCCCTCACCTGCATTATGCGAAGCGTCTATGCTCAACACGGTCACACCGCGCAATGGCTCAGCTACATAACTGTGCGATTTTGAATCTTTAGCTATGGCTTGCTCATATACCCAAGCATATTGGCTCTCCCATTCTGTATCAGCTAACACATCCACAGCCACCTTCTCGCTACCTTGGTAAGCGTATGCCCTGCCGCCTATATCGTGGTTACCCGGAATAACAAGCACATTGATACCTGCCGCTTGCAGTCTCTCAAGTTGCTCTACTACGACATCATGACTGGCTATTTCGCCATCTTTGGTCAAGTCACCAGGAATAAGCACTAAAGCTGGCTTGTGCACTAACGCCGTGTCAATCAGCGCCACGAACACCTCTTCACTCATGTCCAGCATCTTGCGCTGTCCTGCCATCATCTCATCCATGGCAGTACCTTGCTCCACGAGCGAACTAGCCAATACGTGCGGATCAGTTATCAACATCACACGCTCCTGCGCAATAGCAACAGACGCAAACAGAACCATCAACGCTCCGAGAACCACCTTCTCGAAAATCCCTTGTTTTATTGCTAATAAAAGACGCATTTTTAGTTGAATTATTTTGATTTCTCACAAACTTTGCAAAGGTACTGCTTTTTTTTGATATACGCAAATAATTATTGTTTTTCTTTCCTTTTGCCATTTGCAAGTATCAAAACACTCGCGCCACCTATCTCACCAATCGTATAGGTATGCTATACCCTTGGTATACTATCGCTCCTCAAAGGTACCATCGGAATAAAAGACCATAATCTTTGAAACAACCCTTGGAGCAGGAGTCACCATAGCTTGTTTTTGCTCCTCAACTGGCACATTCACTGCCGACACAACAGGAACTTCCACCTGTGCATCATTATCAAATAACGGCAGCACACCTTCCTCGTGGGCACCAGCAATATACATTGTCCCCACACCCATAATCAACCAATCGCAACTCACCGCACGAAAACGACGCAATATCGCTTGCATCACATCCAAACTGGGTTTATTCCTTCCACCCATGATATTAGATAGTGTTCCTTGACTAATACTTACCTCACGACAAAACTGCTTGGCATTCATGCCTTCCGATTGCATTACCTGCAACACCCGATCACGCTCATTCATATTATTTACAATTTGACAAATTACATTTCCGTTATACAAACTAACACGAAAATCGGGTGCAAAGATATGAAAAATATTTCACATGTGCAAATTTTACAATTCACTTTTCAAAAATAAATTATTTTCACACGTGTGAACTTTATCACATTATTCACTATTCTATATCCACACATTATACCGCTGGTTCTCTGCATTATAAGTACATGCTTATTTAGTTTATGTAAATTTCATATTACTGCTGATAATCAGTTATTTATAAATATAAAGTATGCATTTTGCACGTATTTTGCTCATTTTATCGATCACAGGTAAAAAATAATTGTTTATTCAGTTTAATTATTCATTATATCTTATTGATTTTATGGTATTTATATTTTATATTTACGCACACTATCTTCTGTCTTATGTCTGTTGCATTCATATTGTTCGACAATTCACATTTCGCGCATATAACCATTCGCCTAGTGGTATATATTTGTGAATTTCATATTCTGTACTTAAGGATTTATTTAGATATTTACATTTCTATACTATTCGATTATTTTGTAAAAAATTCACATCCCTACTCTTTTTTATAGAAATTGTGCCATGCATATACTAATTCACGAGAATTGAATATTTTGCAACAATCTGTACAATTGCACAGAATATTCAATTCTCGTGAATCATCATAAATGACCATCAAAGGGAGCTAAATTCCCCTAACATTATCTAAAAGGACTAATAATAAGGATAAAGAAAAGAGAGCCATTAGCCCTCTTTATTCATTCTGCTCCACTTCCAGCGATTGTGGGTCCAGAGCCATAGTTCGGGAGATTCTAAGATATTCTGCTCCAAGAGTCGAGCATACGCCAAGGTGATTTCTGTCGGATTAGTAGCAGCGGGATTATCCGTGATTACTTCAAAACGGGCACGATAATACCCTCTTTTAGGCGATTCCACATGCACATAGGTAACTGCATAGCCAAACTTGCGTGCCAAGACTTCTCCGCCATCTAAAAAAGCCGTTTCCTGATTAAGAAACGTAGTCCAGACATGCGCATTGCGTGGAGAAGGTTTCTGATCCGATATGAGTCCTATAGTGATAGGATTATCTGCGTGCCTCATAGCCACAAGTTGGCGCAGCAACTGTTTCTTCTCTATACATCCGCCACCACCACGCTTATGGCGTAATGCCAACATCGCTTTGTCAGCAGAGGGACTTTTCTGCTGGCGATACACATTATACTCCTTAATGCTGGTATCCGTATAACGTTTACCTATATCTGCTATCCATTCCCAATTGCCTAAATGTCCCAACATGAAAAACACCCCCTTATTCTTATGCGCCAATTCCTCTACGATCTCCACATTCTCAAACACAAAACGCTCACGCATCTCCTCATCGCTGATACGATAGCCGTAAATGATTTCCATGATCGTACTCGCAAAACGACGATAGAACTGACGCTCCAAATCTCGGCGCTGCTTGGCACTTTTCTCAGGGAAAGAAAGATACAAATTCTTAGCCACAACCGCTCTGCGATAACGCACCACATGGTACATCAATGGATACACCAACGCGTCCGCTACGAAATACAATAGCGGTAATGGAAGTCGGCTTAATATGCGAATAAGAAAAAGCATTGCGCGGGGACTCTGTTCGCTATTAATACAGATAATTTGTTAGATACACAAACAAGAAATACACCACTGGCGTTGCCAACATCAGACTATCAAAACGGTCTAGCACACCGCCATGTCCAGGCATAAACTTGCCCGAATCTTTCACGCCCAATGTACGTTTGAGCAAACTCTCCATTAGGTCGCCCAACGTACCAAAGACCGAACCAAAAACTGCAAACCACAAACTATTTGCCAGTCCCAAATCTGCCGTCCAACCTATTAGGTAGAACACATAGCCCGCTAACAGAGAGAATACCACACCCCCTATCAGCCCCTCCCACGATTTGGCAGGGCTAACGCGTGGAAACATCTTGTGGTTACCTTTTGGTAGTTTGGCAGTCAAACTGCCAATGATATAGGCACCACTATCATTCACCCACAAAAGGATAAACAACGCCAAGAGCAAATATCGATTGTGCATCAGCACGCCATTCATCAGCGCAAAAGGCAATGCCACCATAATCTGGCTGGCACACAGATTACCCCAAGAGTCTATCGCATGGCTATTCTCGCGGAAAAGCTGCGTAATCAATGCCAATAACATGATTGCCACATATGCCACCAATAAAGCAGACCATATACCATCGCCATAAAAGAGGAAATACAAGGTCGTGAACAAGAGCGCATTAGCAATCATCGCATACGACTGGAGGCGAATATCAGAACCCACCAACACGTGGAACTCACGTACCGCCAAAGTACTAACTATCAAGAACAACACACCAAACAACAATGGGTGCGTGCCAAAACACTGAGGTTGCACCAAAATAGATGTGAGCACCAGACCTGCATACACAATCGCAGAGAGGGTTCGTTTGACAAAATTATTCATAATCGTAAATTATTTCTAAAATAATTTGCAAAGGTAAGAATAATTTTGTAATTTTGCAAGCAAATTCACTAAAATATCAGAAATTATGAATACAAACATTGAATTAAGCCTGCTTGATGCAGAGGAAAAAGAACTTTTGAACTACATCTGGAACCATATTCCTGAAGCGGATCGCCAAGGTATGACACAGTCAGACGTACTACTCGTACTCGACCTCATGGATGACTATCTGGTAGAAAATGGTCTCTTAGAAGAAGATGAGCAAGCAGGTGAAATGACCTATCTCGATGGCGAAATCGATGAAACAGAACAATTAGAGTACTTGATTAAAGCCACCAAAGAACAAGGACACACCCTCAGCAGCACACAAATCCAACTCATCATGGATGGCGAACTGCAATACGGTATCGAAAAAGGATATTATCAAGAAGAGGAGTAATTAAAAGGTCACTAAAGTTAGTGACCTTTTAATTTGATTATCAATCGTTTAATTACGTTCTTGATAGTTTGCGTGAAGATCTCTCTAACCCACTCAACGCGCTTGTCCGTCCAACGCTGAGGATGCGTGGTAATCATTATACAAGCAGGCAACGTACCACCCTCAGCAGCACGGATAATATCGTTCGTTCGATGATAAACTAAACCACTTTTTACCCATTCATCTTGATACTTGGGTATCTTATCACGCACCGAAACCTTATACCCGTCCCAACAACGACCCGTATCCGTGAGATAAAAGACTTGACCAAAATCAACATCAAAATACGGTTCGCCAATCACACCTAAAGCACGATAATCGTACTTTTTCCACAAATCTTTGCCATCCCACTTGCTGGTAGGAGCACCGTGCATACAAATGGTACGCACAGGATAAAACGAACGGAAATAGGCTAACTGCTTCTGAAAATGCACATACGCCGCATCCACATCACCATCAGCCAAAGCCATATCCTCGTAGTGATAGCCAATCTCATGCCCCAACGCAGCAATAGCACGAATCACCTCGGGCTGATTGCTCTGAGGCACTACCCGAAAATAATAACTGGCATTAATCCCTAACTCGTGTTCAATATGGGCAGTAGCCAAACTGTTCGGCGCCTTGAGATCGACATCGTGGCGGAGGATAATCCATTTAGGCGATGAGGCGATAAGGTGATGAGGTGATAAGGCAAGCTGTTTTTGCTCACAATATTGCTCAAAAGTGATAAATTTATACCCTTTTTTCTGCAAAGCCAAGAGCAACTCACGATATTTTCGTAAAGTAAAGTCAGTCATGGGGTTATGTAACGCGAAGAATATAGTTAGTAAAGTCCAGAACATCTATTCGCAGGTTATTTATATATTCTATTCAATGCCTGAGCCAATTTGATGCCAGCTGTGTACATCTGCCACTCCATAGGAGCAGTCCAATGATAGGTATAGTGGTAGGCATTGCCCGACCAAGTAGCATGATACTGATAAATAGCATCGGTGATATGATAAGTCTGGAGCAGTGTCTGTTCATCGGTAAGCTGCATCACCTCACGCTTTTTGCTACCATATACATTGTGTAGATAAGCAGCATACTCGCTATAACTAAAGCCCTTGCTATCGATAATCTTGCCGTCCCATACAGAGTGCAGGTTGGTGTTCTGTCCAAACCACTTCATCTTAACCGCATTGCCACCTTTGTCATCCAAGTGTGCTACGTGCATGGGGCAAAAACGATCGGCATACAGGTGCACATAGAACACCAAAGCATCATGGCACTGTTTGTTTCGTGTTAATACCACCTCAAGACTATCCAATGCCATGAACAATTCTCCACCCTCCTCAGGATAATCATTCAGCATAGCCACCACCTCAGCATCACTCAAACCACCATCCAAGTCTTGGTAGTGACATGTGAAACTGGTGGGATAAATCGTGTCGCTCTTGATCTCATCCGCCCAAGTGGATAAGTAAATCATACCATGCTTGCCCAAAACAGCATCAATCTGCCTACGCGCCCTATTGGTCAAATTATCGTATGCCACCTGCGCTACAATACGGTGACCCTTTTGCCCCCAAGCATACAATTGGTGCATACTTGGCACAATAGCCAGCAGCATAAAATAAAGTGTAAGTAATCGTTTCATATTATTATTAATCAAATGGTTATTATTCTCTATTATCTACCCTATTGCGATATACAACATAACGTTGATAAAGATACTCCAACGATAAGTTGAGCAGCATATTAATACCCGTTACAAGGTATTCGTTCCAAAGCAAATCCTCAGCCAACCAGTCGCCCAAAATAGTAGTTGCAGGGGTGAACACCGCATAAAACGCAAGCACCAACAACATGGCACGAGTGATATTCGCATTGGACTTGAAGGTAAATCGACGATTGAACGTGAAATTCCAAAAAATACTCAACAATAGCGAAATAAGATAACATGGCCAGTATCGCCAACCTGTAAATTCATTCAACAAGGTAAAAGAGCCGATTTGAATAATGCCCGCACTGGCAGAAAACAACACAAACTTAAAAACTCTTACCCATTCTTGTGTAGATTTTTTCATATTCCGTGTCTTAAAACTATAAACTAATACAACTCAATCCACTCCACCGTATTGCCCACCAATTCCAGGTAACGGCAAAAATCAGTTCGCTTGATAACCACCGTACCACGGCAGTCGTTTGGGTGAAAACTCAGAGTATCAGCCTCTTGCAAATGTTTATCAAGAAAAAGTATCACATGGTGCTGCTCATCGTTGATAAGCCCGAAAGGACTGACACTACCCGGTTCGAGCCCAAGATACTTGAGCATACGCTCGGGACTGGCAAAGGATAACTTACCTGGGGAGTTCTGACCCGCAGCCAACAAGGATGCCTTGAGACGCTGCTCCAAATCGTGAATAGCCAAATCGTGATCGCAATGGAAACAAATAAGATAATGCTGCGTGCCCTTGTGATTGCGCATAAAAATATTCTTGCAATGCACACTGCCATCCTCTCGCCACCAACGCTTCGCCTCCTCAATAGTCTTACCCTCTGGGTGGTTGTAACACTCATAAGGTATCTGATGCTCAGACAGATAAGTTAATACTTTTTGTTGGCGTTCCATGCTCATGCCTCCATAATTGTCTCACGCAACACCTCGCCTACCGTAGGGTGCGGGAAGACCACCTGCTTGAACTCGCCCACCGTATAGCCCATACGCACCGCAAAACTGGCAGCAGCCACGAACTCCGAACATGGATTACCAATCATGTGGACACCAATAATAGTTTTGTTCTTCTTGTCCACAATCACTTTGCACAATCCTGTTTCTCCCTCATTCTCAGCCACGAAACGTCCAGAATAGGTCATAGGCAGTTTGTGTACCTCATACTCCACAAACGGTTTGTCAAGCGACATTGTAGGTGCAAAATCGCCTTCACGAATATCGTTTAAGTCCTTCTCAGTCAATCCAATACACGCTATCTCAGGATTGGTATAAACAACACTCGGGATTGCATTGTAGGCAATGCGCTGCAATGGCAGTTGCTTGAGCATACGCCCCACTGCTACTTCGGCTTGGCGACTTGCCACATGTGCCAACATAATCTTGCCCGTCACATCGCCTGCGGCATAGACATTCTGGAGGTTGGTCTTCATAAACTCATCCACCACAATACCACCACGGTACATCTCAAGGTCAGTCAAAGCCTCTAATCCCTGCATATTCGCACGGCGACCTACCGACACAAGGATATGCTCTGCCTCGTATTCACCATTGGTGGTCAGCACCTTATTACCCTGTATTTCTGTCACTTTAGTATCCGTTAGGATTTGAATACCCGCTTTGCGGTATTTCTCCAACAAGATAGTTACCACCTCTTGGTCAAGGTTAGGCAGGATAGTTGGCATCGCCTCAATAACCGTGACTGGCACACCCAACTCGTGGTACAAAGTAGCAAACTCCATTCCTATCACGCCACCACCCACGATAATCATAGATTGGGGCAACTCTTTCGTATCTAACGCATCAGTCGAATCCCATACAGCAGGGTTGTCTTTAATACCAGGAATAGGCGGCACGAAATTGGTAGAACCCGTACAAATCAACAAATTCTCTGCCTCGTATTGCTCCTCACCACACGCTATCACCACCTGCTCATCGGTACGGCTCACGATAGATGCAGCCCCCATGACGATGGTGCAGTGCTCGTTGTTGAGCTTCTGCTTAATGCCTGCCACCAACTTGCGCACCACTTTGGTTTTGCGTTGCACGATCTTGGTATAGTCGAAGGTTACACTTTCAGCTTTCACCCCATACTTGTCAGAGTGGGTAGCATTATAGTACTGTTTTGCACTATATAATAAGGTCTTAGTAGGAATACATCCTACATTGAGGCAAGTACCGCCTAATGCGGTTTGCTCGAAAATGACCACATCTTTGCCTGCTTTGGAGGCAATCTCTGCGGCAGTGTACCCCGCAGGACCACCACCAATGATTGCTAAAAAGTATTTCATATCTATTTGATTTTTATCGGTTTACTACTCTACCCATACTATCGTATGTCTGTTGATTGACCTGGATATATAGTTGTCCATCACGTAATATCTTGCGCATCTGCCTATTAGGCACCTGAATGGATAAATCATCCAAAGAGGTCTTGTCGCAATGAGTAAGATAATTAACATAGGTAGCCTGCTCACCGCCCATATAAATGGAAATTTCATTGACTCCCACTCCGTAACTTGCTGTGACATCTATACCCGTGAAAGTCAATGAGTGATTGCCACTGAGTTCGGGAGCAGTCCATACATATCGTTGAATGGTATTGGTAGAAGCAGTCAGTTGTCCGACCTCCGTTCCATCAACCGAAATGGCTACTGTTTTCTTGCCTTGATAACTGCGGATATTCATAGACACCGAATCCAATGCTTGCAGGTCAATCACAGGCGAAATGATACTGGCATCCTTTGCCAAAATCCAATAGGCTCCATCGGTTTGATTCTGCTTATGCTTGAGATGATGGAGTGTCCAGTCTGTAGAATCGTTCTTGTTAATGGTGATAGTCTCACCCGTCAATTCCGATTGTACCTCTTGTGCAAAGACAGCATAGTAAGTCGTATGGGCATTGACCGCAGGAAAATCAGAGAGATGGGTATATAGCAAAGCAGGAGCAGTAGCACTAATACCTATGATTGGTGCCTCGGTCCACCCCATAAATCGCGTACTCACATCGCTGCACGAAACAGGTGTAGAAGGCAGATACTTTAGCTGAGTACCATGATTGACCAATGACATAGCATGCAGCACATCACCTACCATCCAAAGCACCGTATCGACCTGCTTGTCAGTCACTTCACCCAAATATCCATTGCTCACACCCAACTCGAATAGTTCGTCGGCAGAGCACAACAACTCCTCCAAGTTTAGTACCTCTCCAGACATCTCACCCCAAATATATTCCACCAAATAGGGATAATCAATAAACGGATTACGATTGCCCTGTGTCATTTGTATGCCATTGTTTCTGTCCACCTCCTTTTGCGACACGGGGTCCTGGCGATGCCACTTCAGCAACATTGCCAATCCATAGTCGGTGAGACCGTAGTTATTCTCTGGTCCGTAATGCGTGTCCTTATCAATGGTAGCATCAAAGATTACGCGCCCTAAATCCACGCGATTGAAAGTCCATTCGCCTGCCCACTTGACCATAGTACCAAAATAACTACGAGCAATATCGCCTTTGTATTCGTCAGCAGGTTCAAGCACATTGGTACTCATATTGATTGTGCCTTCCACATACACACCAGCCACACTATTTTCTACAGATAATGTGGTAACAGGTGCACCATACTGAGTGCCATTACCCGATGTGAAATCAGCCTTTGCCACCTCACCGTACGGACGATTACCACGGCGACTATTCATACCATAACTGGTGGGGTATATGTGAAAAATATCCGAACCCGGTGAGTTCTTCTTGCTCGAGCTCATCTTGTTGCCTTGCAGGTCATACTCGCTAAACCATGACTGACACATCGCGTGTTCACGGTTGTAGCCTTTGCACTCGCCCGTCTGTTCGGTGTTGGAGGTGCGGTCTTTTTCGTATTCAAATTGGCAATCGCTATATATCTCCCACACCAGTCCATCTGGACGCAAATCAGTGTACTTAAAGGCGAGCCACACACTGTCGTAGCGAAAATCAGTCGTTCTATAACCCAATTTGGCTACTTGCTGAATGGAGTCAAGTAGCACTTTCCCACTGGTACCATCTATGGATTGGTAGTATTCGGGCAAACTATTGGCAGGCGTAATAGGACAATTGAAAGCATACAATCGACCTAAAACAAAAAGAGTAACAACAAATAGGTATATCTTCTTCATAATGCTATTCTTGAGTTGCTATGACTTGTTTGTTAGAAATATGCGCACGGCACTTGCCACCATTTCGGCACAAGGACGTTTCTGATAATATGCTTCAGTACGAGCCTCGGGCATAGGATTTTGCGGTTTTGGCGCAATGCCAAGGAGTTCAGAGCAGATAAGGCTGCCATGTTCCCCCTTAAATTGCGCTGCCAAATCCTGTACGAGCGAATAATTTTGCATCTTACCTTTGGCATCGTGAGGTGTAGCACTGCCATTCTCCAATCCTGCCAACATGAACATACCACATGCAGCACCACATGTTTGGCGCATACGCCCTATACCACCACCAAAAGAGGCAGATAATCGCAAGGCAAGTGCCTCATCATGAATACCATAGAGGTCGGCACATGCAGCAAACACAGATTGACTACAGTTGAATCCTTGGTGAAAAAGCTCTTTGGCGCGTTCTACGCGCTGTTCTATTTCCTGATTAGTCATTTCGTACACATTATTTATATTATGTTGCTTGCAATAATGGATTGATAACTATTTTTCGCCCTGCAAACTCCGTACAGAGCACATAAAAACCGCCCATTGAGCTGCCAATCAGATACTTCACATCGGGATTATCGTTGAGGAACTGCCTGATTTTAGGCAATGCTTCATCGGGGTTCTGATTCACCTCGATAAAACACCATTCCAATTCGGGATAATACATACGAAACTTCTCCACAATAGGAGAATAAATCGAACCCGTGAATCCATGAATATATGCCGCTTTCATCTCGCTTTTTTATCGCCTATATAAAATTGGTACGCATTTTTGGTTTCTCACTTTCGGGGCGTTGCTCTTTGGCAAGGTTACGCATCATCCATGCCATATTGCGTGCCAAAGTGCGCATGGTCTGTAGCCCTTCGGCATCCTGCTCTGCCTCACCTTTCTCCCAACCGTGGACACTATTCCAATACTGAGATGATACAACAGGCATATTATTAATTGTAAAGTACTTATTCAGCCTATCAAAGCACGCACTTGCCCCACCCCTGCGACAGACTGCCACCGCAGCAGCAGGCTTGTAACTCAGCAACATACCTGCCGAATAGAATAATCGGTCCAGCAATGCGCAGAGCGAGCCATTGGGTCCTGCATAATACACTGGCGACCCCACCACCAAGCCATCTACACCATCTGCGAGGATAGCATACAACTTGTCGTAAAGCACATCCGAGAAAGCACATTTGCCTTTCTTAGTATGGCATGCACCACATGCCACACAACCACGAACTGGCTGATTACCAATTCCCACTGTGATTGTCTCAATACCTTCTGCCTCTAAGGTCTTTGCCACCTCAGCCAATGCTATACTGGTATTTCCGTTCGCACGCGGACTACCGTTGATAAGTAATACTTTCATAACATACACTAATTTCGCATGCAAAGGTACAAAAAAAAATGTAAATATGCAAGAGAAAGCCATTTTTTCGTAATTATTCTGCCATTTTGTCAGTAACGTGTCAGTTTTTTGTACAAAAATCACTTTGGCACAACATTTGTCTATACTAATGTGTACGTGAGCCACTGGCGAACCAATTTCGCAAAGCCATGTACGCAAAGCCACAAACGCTCGCACTGCGAGCCATTAACGTGAGCAAAGCGAACAAACAAGAATATTAACTAAAAAAATCAAATAAAATGGGAAAAATTATTGGAATTGACTTAGGAACAACTAACTCCTGTGTCGCAGTTATGGAAGGCAATGAGCCTGTAGTTATCACCAACTCTGAGGGTAAACGTACTACCCCATCTGTGGTTGGTTTCGTAGATGGTGGCGAGCGCAAAGTGCGCGACCCTGCTAAGCGTCAGGCAATCACCAACCCTACTCGCACCGTATATTCAATCAAGCGTTTCATGGGTGAGACCTATGACCGTCTTGCTAATGAGGTATCGCGCGTACCTTATAAAGTAGTAAAGGGCGACAACAACACCCCACGCGTGGATATTGATGGTCGTTTATACACGCCACAAGAGATTTCAGCTATCATCCTCCAAAAGATGAAGAAGACCGCGGAAGATTATCTTGGTCAAGAGGTAACAGAGGCTGTGATTACTGTACCTGCATACTTCAATGACAGCCAACGTCAAGCTACCAAAGAGGCAGGCGAGATCGCAGGTCTGAATGTTCGCCGTATCGTGAACGAGCCAACAGCTGCTGCTTTGGCATACGGTCTTGACAAGAGCGACAAAGACATGAAGATCGTAGTATTCGACTGCGGTGGTGGTACACACGACGTCAGCGTGCTCGAATTGGGCGACGGCGTATTTGAGGTGAAAGCTACCGATGGTGATACTCACTTGGGTGGTGATGACTTCGATCACCGCATTATCGACTGGCTCGTTCAAGAGTTCAAGAGCGAGAACGGTGGCGCAGACCTTAGCAAAGACGCTATGGCTATGCAACGACTCAAAGAGGCAGCTGAGAAAGCAAAAATCGAGCTTTCTAACACTACCTCTACTGAGATCAACTTACCATACATCATGCCTGTAAACGGTGTGCCAGCACACTTGGTAAAGACCCTCACCCGTGCTAAGTTTGAGCAACTCATTGACGACCTCGTACAACGCACTATCGCTCCATGCCGCACCGCTTTGCAAAACGCAGGTTTAAGCATTAGCGATATTAACGAGATCATTCTCGTAGGTGGTTCAACTCGTATCCCTGCTATCCAACAAGCAGTAGAGAAATTCTTCGGCAAAGCTCCATCTAAGGGTGTTAACCCAGACGAGGTTGTAGCTCTTGGCGCTGCTATCCAAGGTGGTGTATTGACTGGTGATGTGAAGGATGTCCTCCTCCTCGATGTTACCCCACTCTCTCTCGGTATCGAGACTATGGGTGGCGTGATGACCAAGATGATTGAGGCCAACACCACTATCCCAACCAAGAAGACCGAGACCTTTACCACAGCAGTGGACAACCAACCTTCTGTAGAGATTAAGGTATTGCAAGGTGAGCGCCCAATGGCTGCACAAAACAAGCAAATCGGTATCTTCCACCTCGATGGTATCATGCCTGCACGCCGTGGCGAGCCACAAATCGAAGTAACCTTTGATATTGATGCCAACGGTATCCTCAACGTTACTGCTAAGGACAAAGCTACTGGCAAAGAGCAAAAGATTCGCATTGAGGCATCCAGTGGCTTGAGCGATGAAGAGATCAAGCGCATGAAGGCAGAGGCAGAGGCTAATGCTGAGGCAGATAAGAAGGAGAAAGAGCGCATTGAGAAACTCAACCGTGCAGATGCTACTATCTTCCAAACCGAGAAGCAGTTGGCAGAACTTGGCGACAAGATTCCTGCTGACAAGAAAGCCCCAATTGAGGAGGCATTGAAGAACCTCAAGGATGCTTACGAGAAGAAGGATGCTGATGCATGCGAGGCAGCTAACCAAGCATTGATGACAGCTTTCCAAGCAGCCAGTGCAGAGATGTACAACGCTACTCAAGGTCAAGCAGGTCCTCAACCTGGTGCTGACTTCCAAGGCGGTGCACAAGGTGGCGCACAAGGTGGCAACAACAACCAAGGCGCAGCCGAGGACGTGGACTTCGAAGAGGTAAAATAATCCTCTAAATACATAACACAAAATGAGGGTAGTTAGTAAAATGACTACCCTCTTTCATTCCAAAATTGAACCGCCATGCCAACAAACCTGTTCCAACACATTGCAACCAGCAACGACATTCATTTGCTCTGCGACAAACAGTATCTTCCTGCTACTGCCAACTACACTCTGATTGTTACAAAAGGTTGGGCAGACATTGAGTTTAATCATGTCCACTACCACCTGACTTCACAAATGGTGCTGTTTGGTAGTTTTGCAACAGAGCTCACGATACTTGCTCTTTCGCCCGATTGGCAGTGCAATATCATCATCAATCCTACTTCGCAGATGGATGAAACCATCTACTCTTGCCTGCAAATAGAGAAAGAATGGCACAAGAAGATTCAGTTCCTTCACGCCCATCCCGTGCTGACTATTTCCTCCTCCGTGCGTGAGCATATGCAGCAGTACTATAATATATTGTTGTCGCATACCGCTCCCGATAATATCTACCACCAGCGTATTCAATACCTGTTGTGCCAATCGGCTATCTTTGAACTGCTTTCGTGGATAGATGAGCAGATGCGTTGTGCCCCTGCGGACACTCCCACCAGCGACCGCAAGCAACAACTAATGCTTGAGTTCATGCGCCTGCTGAAGGACACCAAAGGCAAAGAGCGCAATGTAGGTTGGTATGCCGAACAAATGTGTATCACAACCAAGTATCTGCAATCTATCTGCCGTATCACCATAGAAGCCACCCCAACGGAGATTATTGATAAGGTAGCAGTAGCAGAAATCAAAGCTATGCTATCCAACACCAATAAGAGTGTCAAGGAGATAGCTGCCGAGATGCACTTCTCCTCTGCCAGCAGTTTCTGTAAGTACTTTCATCGTCTGACAGGCATGTCAGCATTGTCCTTTCGCGAACAGAGGTAATTGATTAAACTCATCCCTCATAGTTTATACCTAAAATTGGAAGTATTTATATTTTGATTTTGTAGCAATTATTAAGATTCTTTCTCTTTTCGTTTCTCTATCTTTTTCTGAATTTTACCGAGAGACAACCCTGAGAACACCGAGAGAACTCCCCGACAACGCCTCAACCGAAAAAGTGCGTTTTGTTAAGATTGCTTCCTAAAAAAGTTGTTCCCATTCCTAAAAAGGTTGACTGACTTCCTGAAATAGTTGCCTATCCTCCAAACAAAAAATCACCCCAAAACTGCATTTTTCTTGCACATCTCAAAAAAAAAGTGTATCTTTGCAGCTTGAATTTAAATAATACGATTCGAACGATGAACAATATAGACTCTCTAGGTTATAATCCCAAATCTGCCCAAAGTATTTGGGAATATAGTGCAGGTTTGCTAGGACATACTCTCCGCGACTTTATTGGTATGGAAGAGTATAAAGTTAATACAGGCAAAGGTGCATTAGGACAAATGGTTGAGGAAATATATTTTCAAATAGAGAACAACAGTCGTGCTGAAGCTGATTTTCACTCTGCTGGTGTTGAATTGAAATGCACACCTTTGAAAAAAGGAGCAAAAGAGCAATTGCTAATTAAGGAAAGGTTGGTCTGCAATATGATTGATTATATGGCTGTTGTAAATGAGGATTTCGAACAATCGCATTTCTACACCAAATGTCAATTGATGTTGTTACTATTTTACTTATACGTAAAAGATACTGACAACCTTGATTTAGAATTTTTACTTTCTATACTATGGCGTTTTCCGGCTAAAGATCTTGCCATTATTCGCCATGACTACGAAACGATTGTTGGTAAGATTAAAGCGGGTAAAGCCCATGAATTATCTGAAGGCGACACACTTTATTTAGGAGCTTGCCGCAAAGGACAAAAAGGAGATGCTTTACGGAAACAACCATATAGCATAGAAAAAGCTGTAGGTAGAGCATTTAGCTTAAAACCTGCATATATGCGTACTATATTAGAGTGGGCACTCAAATCAGGTAAAAATCATCTCAATACGCTGCAACCAGAACTTTCAAGTTTAGTTTCTGCAGAAGATTTACAAACTCACTCATTCGAGGATATTGTACTGAGTCGCTTTGCACCATATATAGGAATGGATTATAACACCATTGCAAAGAAACTGAAAATAGATATTTCCAACGCTCCTAAAAATATGTTTGCTACTATTGCTTCTGCTATTGCATGTCAAGGCAGAGCTTTTAATGTAAACAAAACCGAGGAGTTTTTGAAAGCGGGTATGATGATGAAAACTATTCGTGTACAGGCTAATGGGAATATCAAAGAAGCGATGGCTTTTGAAAATATCGACTATCAAGAAGTATATGATAACGATGAGTGGATTGAGTCAAGATTATATGAGATATTTTCTAGTAGATTCTTGTTCGTTATTTTCAAAGAACAAAACAAAGGACAAGGTGACTATCTGCTCGAAAAGATATTCTTTTGGACAATGCCACAAGCAGATTTGAATGTTGCAGAAGAATATTGGGAGCATATTAGACACAATGTATTAGAAGACCATGTTGACCATGAATACTTCTGGAAAGAAAGTACCAATATGAATTTTCATGTTCGCCCTAAAGGTGCAAAGTCAAGCGACAGAACTGCCAACCCGTTAGGGGAGAAATATGCACCTTGCAAGAAATTCTGTTATTGGTTTAATAATAAGTATATTACAAAGATAGTGAACAATAATTAAGTATGGGTAAAGAGATAAGAGTAGTTGAATTATTTGCGGGTGTAGGTGGATTCCGCATTGGATTAGAGGGTGCTTCAGACGCCTTCAAAACAATATGGAATAACCAGTGGGAACCTTCTACAAAACATCAAGATGCGTCTTTGGTTTATCAAGCGCGTTTTGGTAAAAAGGGGCATTGTAACGAAGATATAAATACAATCGCCACAAGCGATATTCCTGACCATGACTTATTGGTTGGTGGCTTTCCATGTCAAGACTACTCCGTAGCGGCAACATTAAGCCGTTCAGGTGGTATTGAGGGTAAAAAAGGTGTACTTTGGTGGCAGATTTACCGAATACTCAGTGAAAAGGGCGACAATCGTCCTCCATATCTCTTTTTAGAAAATGTAGACCGTATCATCATTTCTCCAGCTAACCAACGAGGTCGTGACTTTGCAATTATCTTAACTTCTTTGGCTGACTTGGGATATATCGTAGAATGGCGTGTGATCAACGCTGCGGATTATGGATTCCCACAACGTAGAAAACGAACATATATTGTGGCATATCAAAAGAGTAGCGTAGTTGCTTCAAAAGTTGAAAATGCAAAGCAATGGACATTGTTCGAGGGTGTTTTGGCAAAAGCATTCCCATTCACCATCAAAGACAACATTGAGCGTGAGTTTACAATCGATGGCGATATAAAGAATGTGTCTGACAATTTCAACAAAGGAAAAAAAGATAGTCCTTTTGAAGATGCAGGCATAATGATAGATAGGCAAGTTTATACTACAAAATCTACCCCTACTTATGCAGGAGATATTAGACAAACATTAGGCGATATACTTGTGGATGAATCTTTTGTACCTGAAGAGTTTTTTATTTCTGATGAAGAACTACCTAAATGGCAATACGAGAAGGGTGCGAAGAAAATCAATCGCGTAAGTAAAGAGGGGTATGAGTATATCTTCTCGGAAGGCGGTATGGCTTTCCCAGACTATTTGGATAAACCCTCAAGAACAATGATTACGGGCGAGGGAGGTAATGCCCCATCTCGTTTCAAACATGTGATACAAACTCCTTCTGGCAGATACCGCCGACTGATTCCTATTGAATTAGAACGCCTAAATATGTTCCCTGATAACCATACGCTACATGCCGAAGTGTCAGATGGTCGTCGTGCATTCTTAATGGGCAATGCGTTAGTATGTGGCGTTGTTCAAGAAGTAGGTAAGAGTTTGTATAAATTCATTTATGGCAAAGCACCTATTTCGCACAATCCAATCCATATACAGCGTGAAGCACAACCTAAACTGGAATTGAGTTTGTTTGACAATCTCACTACTCCTATTGCATGCAATACACCCAAAAAGACGGTTGTTTTAGACGAAACTAAACATTTGTTAATAGGATTAGTTAAAGACGATAATGCAGAGTATTTTTTGGATGGAGTGCCTACAAAGATTTACTATACAGGTAAGACACGCAATTTCCCTTCTACAATAGCATTGAATAATTTGTATTATTTTATGCCTTATATCAAAGGAAAAGGTGTTCGTGATTGCTATTTAGTTCGTATCGCTCGTATTGGCAATAAAGCAGAAATACACCCCGAAACTAATGACAAAGAACCCCGCTTAGTATTTGAATTAGAGTTGGTAAAACAATTCCCCAACTATATCAATATACAACCAAATATCCTATACACATATAGAGATACCACATTAGGATATGTACTCAATCAAGCAAAATAAATTAGTATCATGAAATATCAAGTCGAAATAGAGGAAGTTTTGCGTAGAGTGGTAGAAATAGAAGCGGACTCCGCAGACGATGCAGAAAACAAAGTGTTGGAATCATATCGCAATTCTGAAATTGTCCTAGATGCTGGAGACTTTATTGGTATGCCAACCATTAAAGCACTCCAATAAATTATTCTGTTTACAGGAAAGACCTACACCAATGTAGCAAAAATTCGCCCATTGAGTGATTTTGTAGGGATAAAATGAAATTATAATGAATCGCATCGTATTAATAGGAAACGGATTCGATCTCGCACATGGCTTGAAAACAAGTTATGCGGATTTCATTAATTGGTATTGGGAACAATGGAAAGAACGCTTGATAAAAAGTAGAGCGCAAATCGAGGAGGATAAATTATGCTACTTTAGACTCCATTCTGCATTTCACAATAACACCTTAGGAGTACTTATAAATGATTACTATTCTACTTGGTGTAATCTATCTGCAGCAGAATTTGTAGATACAATTTCTCGCAATTTGCTAGAAGTAGAAGTTTATTTTTCTCCATTATTAAAACACATAAAAGATTCTATAACAAATAAGAATTGGGTTGATATTGAAGCAGATTATTATGATTTACTAAAAAAGTGCTTAAAAAACAATTCTACTATAGAGGTAAAAAAATTACATGAGCACTTGGCTTATTTACAAGATAAATTAATAGATTATTTAAGAGAAGTACATAATATAACTATTTTCAAGAATAGCAATATACAAAGAATAATAGAACAACCGATCAATAAAGAGGATATATCTGTAAAAGCATTAAAAACAATCTTTCATAGTCCAGATTATTTTAAGGGTATTCCGCTATCTTCAACATTACTTCTAACATTTAATTATACAGATACAGTTGATGAATATGCTAACACTCCTAATATCATGGTTAATCACATTCATGGTATAATACACAAACCAGAATCCATAATTTTTGGCTATGGAGATGAAATGGATAAACATTATCAAGAATTAGAAGATTTCAATGATAATAATTATCTTGCACATATCAAATCAAGTAAATATCTTGATGCAAGCAATTATCGCAAATTGTTACAATTTGTAGAATCTGCTCCATTTCAAATATATATTATGGGACATTCGTGTGGGAACTCTGATCGTACATTACTTCACACGCTATTTGAACATGAGAACTGCGTTTCAATAAAACCCTTTTATTATCAAAAAGAAGATGGTACAGATAATTATACTGAAATAGCACAAAACATATCGCGTAACTTTAAGAATAAACAGAAACTTCGTGATAGAGTCGTAAACAAAGAATTTTGTGAACCATTACCACAAACTTCGACAAACTAACATTACCGCATAAAAAAATCCTTCACTCGTAAAATTACGAGATACCTTTGCAGCGGAAAAATTAAATGACTATGGACAACCAAAATCAAATAATCCTCTATTAAGACGACAAGGATATTACTCGCGTTTCAGTACGCTTTGCAGATGAGGACTTGTGGCTGACACAGAATCAGTTAGCCGAAATCTATTGTACAACACAAGAAAATATATCTATGCATATACGCAACATATATGCAGATAACAAATTGGACGCATATTGAACTTATAAGGATTTCTTATTAATTCGCTAAGAGGGCAATCGTCAAGAACAACGCTACATCGCTCACTGCTAATTCAGTACAATCTTCGGCATTATACTCAGCACCCAAAAACTTTTTTCAAAAAAAATACACTCACGCGGGAAGCATAGTAAACACTACACTTCCTGCGTGTTGTATATACCATTTTACTCTCCATATTCTCCAATATTCAGCACAAAAACACTAAAACGCTGAGTATTCAGCACCCCTATAATAAATAGAAGCACACAAAATCAGCTGCAGAACTACCGGCAAGTGCAAAAAATATCTTCATCAGTAACCATCGAACTTCAGAAACCCTAAAACACAAATCAGCTGCAACATTATCTACATTTGCCGCTACTTTTTGCATCATTATTATAGAGGCACAAATATTTGAGACACTAAAGCCACAGAAAGCCCACAGATGTCCCAGAGATCTCCTATGGTGATCGCGAAACTTGTAGGTAATTTTCGACAAAAACACTATTTGTCATAAAAATATTTGTCTATATCACAAAAAAGTATTACCTTTGCAGCGAAAATGCCCTACATATAGGGCAAATGCAAAACGAAAATGCCCCGCGCACAGGGCAACACACCAACATAAAAGCCCTAATATGAGGGCAAAAATATCACGTATATGGAAAGTCTATTCAAAAAACATGACCGTTTAGTAGCTGTTACCTCGACGGAAATCATTCGCCAATGGGCTAATTCAATCAATTGGGATGCACGATTGATGGCTATTCGTGGTCCTAAAGGCGTAGGTAAAACAACCATGATGTTGCAATATATCAAGTTGAATTACAAGTTATTGGATAGGCAAGTGCTATATGTCTCTTGCGAGGATAAGTACTTTAGCAATCACTCATTACTATCTCTTGCAGAACAATTCTATCTTAATGGCGGTCGCCACTTGTTTTTGGATGAAGTACATAAATACGATGATTGGAGCAACGAAATAAAAGAAATTTACGATTTCTATCCCACAATGCGTGTTGTATTGAGCGGAAGTAGTTTGCTCAGTATGACAGAAGGTGATGCTGATTTGGCAAGACGCTGCATTAATCATGACATACAAGGACTTAGTTTCCGTGAGTTTCTACACTTCTACAAAGGAATCAACATGCCTGTATACCCTCTAGAACAAGTTTTAGAAAATCCAGCTCCACTCATTGAGGAGATGAACAAGCATGGCAGACCAATAGCCCTATTGAAAGAGTATCTCAAATACGGATATTATCCATACTACTTAAACAATGAGACGGATTATCACATTGCCATTCAGCAAGTTGTGAACAAAATAATTGATATTGAGCTACCTCGTATATGTGGAGTCGATTTGAATAATACTCGTAAGATAAAATCTCTACTCACTATTTTGTGTGCAAGTGTGCCATTCCAAGTGGATATAACCAAATTAGCTACACAGAGTGGTTTAAAACGTGATACAATCATTAATTATCTATCATACTTGGATAAAGCTAAATTGATACGTATGTTATACTCTGATCTCAAGAATATCAAACGTATGCAAAAGCCTGATAAGATTTATATCGACAATACTAATCTGCTTAATGCATGGGCAACAGCGCCAATTCAAATAGGAACCATAAGAGAAACATTCGTTGCTAATCAGTTGTCAGTCAATCATGTGGTAGAGTTCCGAAAAACAAATGGGGATTTCTTGGTTGATAGCAAATATACTTTTGAAGTAGGAGGCGATGATAAAGATTTCCAACAAATAGCCAATGTAGCGGATTCTTTTATCTTGGCTGATGATATGGAGACTGCTATTGGTAAGAAACTACCAATTTGGGTCGTAGGATTTGATTATTAACATCCATTCTTCAGCACAATCTTCAGCACTTAAAAACTTTTTTCAAAAAAAGTACACTCACGCGGGAAGCATAGTAAATACTACACTTCCCGCGTGATGTACATACCATTTTACTCTCCAAATTCTCCAATTTTAGACACAAAAACACTAAAACGCTGAGTATTCAGCACCCCTATAATAAATAGAAGCACACAAAATCAGCTGCAGAACTAGCGGCAAGTGCAAAAAATATTTTCATCAGTAACCATCGAACTTCAGAAGCCCTAAAACACAAATCAGCTGCAACATTATCTTCATTTGCCGCTACTTTTTGCATCATTATTATAGAGGCACAAATATTTGAGACACTAAAGCCACAGAAAGCCCATAGAAGTCCCACAGATCTCCTATGGTGGTCTCCTAACCCGCAGGGAATTTGATATACTGACAGGCATGTCAGCATTGTCCTTTCGCGAACAGAGGTAATTGTCCAAATGGATATAGGCATTTGCCCTTTGACCGAAAACAACTGTCATGGGGCTTTTATATGACCTTTTGGCACAGTTTTCGCCTATATATTAGTAACAATCTCTTTTTCGTAATCTCCCGCTGCGAGTATTGCAGGTGGACAGCTATAGTAAAATATACAATATTCGGTCAAACAGCGGGAACTACGGAAAAAGAACGCAAAGCGTTGTTTAGAGTTTAGAGAACGCCCTGCGGGCTACAGCTTAGAGAAATAAGATAAATATAAAACAAATGGCAATTATCATCTGTGTATTATTAGGTTGGCTATGGGCAGGTCCAGTGGGCTTGTTTATGGGGTTGCAATTGGGCTGTGTGATTTATTTCTTCCAACGCCTTATGAAGCGTTTGGCAGGTGCACAAAGCACATTCCAGCACGCCGAATCATTCTACGAACAATATACCCCACCAAAACGGGAACCTGCTTACGATATGCCTACCGCTTATACTACTTTGGGCATATCGCCCAACGCCACCGATGATGAAGTGAAAAAGGCATATCGAAGAATGGCGATGGAATATCATCCCGATAAACAGGTCAATGCTTCCGAGCAAGAAAAACAAGCAGCTGCTGAGAAGTTCCGAGCTGCCAACAAAGCATACGAACATATCAAACAACAACGAAACATAAAGTAATTATTAACTATGGAACGCAATATTGTTATCACGCACCAAGGGTTAAGCGTAGGGCGTCGCTATGAAATTGTGGTTAATGGACGGTTGGTAGGCATGATGTCAACACCGCAAGCGCGCTTTACGCTCCCTCGTGGTGCGTATTTCTTAACGATTCGTAGCGGCAGATACCTGCCAATAGGCAAACAGGGCATGACGCTCGATTTTACAGTTTCTACGAGTACCACCTTCCTGTCGGAAGACAATGCCTACACACATATCACCTTCTCGCGCTCGTGGCTATGGTGGATATACCGTATCTTCAAACGCAAGAATTACTATGATGTAACAATTACAAATACACAAGAAGCACCTGCCGTAGTCCGTCCGCGCAAGACTTGGTTACAACGGTATATGGAGAAGCATCAGGATGAGATTCAAGCACGCCAAGAGGCAATGTGGAAGCAACACCAAGAGCGTGCCTTAGAACGCCAACGCCGTGCCTACCAACGCCAACTGCGTCGCGAAGAACGAAAACGAAATAAAAATCGATGAAAATCAATCAACTAATTATCATTGTCGCTCTCGCCATTATTCTCATTGGCGCGATTGTGTGTGATATTGTTCGGAGAAGGCAATACAAACCTTCTGCGCAACTCCGTGAACTAAAGCAATCGCTATCCATTGAGCACGCCACACAAGGCAATAGCATAGAGACATACACCAATATATCCCAACTCATTCCTCCCCTCTTGCGCGACATTGACCGCGCAAAAGAATATGTGCTGTTTCAGTTCTTTAAGTTTGAGAAGGATTCATTGGGTATGGTGGTGCGAGAGACGTTGATAAAAAAAGCCAACGAGGGTGTTCCTGTATATGTTATCTATGATGCGTTTCCTGGCAGCATAGTTAATCACTCCTTCTTTCGCGAGATGAAACTATACGGTATAGAGGTACATCGCTACAATCCTATATTTCCTCTTCCGTCTGCCTACTCCAACAACCGTAACCATCGCAAGATTGTAGTCATTGACGGGCATATTGGTTATATGGGCGGGATGAATATCGCCGAGCGTTACCTAAAGGGCGTACACAATGGCGATTGGCGCGATACACACCTGCGCATTGAGGGCACAGCCTGCCAACAATTGCAACAAGTATTCATGGATGATTGGCGCAAGCAATCCACAACTACACCACACTACACTACTCTACACCATGCTACACCACACTACACTATACACCAAGCACCATGCCCCATCCAATTTATCGCTTCAGACCCAGAGGACAGCATGCCACCTATTCTGCAAGCCATGATACAAATGGCGGACGCTGCGAAGCAATACTTGTATATCCAATCTCCCTATTTCTTGCCACCAAAGCCGCTACAAACGGCATTATGCTAGGCTGCCAAACGCGGCGTAGATGTGCGACTGATGATTCCTAAGCGGGGTGATCGCTCTATCTTTATCTCTTACGCTTCGCGCTCCTATCTCAAACCATTATTGGCAGCAGGAGTGAAAGTCTATTTCCATACCTTTGGTTTTATCCACGCTAAAGCGTGGGTAGCAGATGACAAGATAGCCACCGTAGGTTCTTCAAACATCGATTTCCGCAGTTTTACGCAAAGTTCCGAAGTAAACGCATTTGTCTATGACACAATCTTTGCTCAACAAATGCGGCAGATCTTCGAACAAGACATGCGACACTGCAACCATATCCCGCAGGACTGGTGGCAACAACGCTCATTCAAAGAACGCATATTGCAATTACTCGTTAAACCCTTTGCACATTTCATGTAACCTAAATAAACATCACAACTATGACAACTCCTACCTCTCGGCCTGAAATCAAGCAGGCACATCGTATTCAAACATCTGTGCTCAATGGCATAGAAAAGAAAGTGCTCATCAAAATGGCAAATCATCTTCCCTCGTGGGTCACATCGGATATGCTCACCTTGATAGGTGTATTCGGTGCGTTACTTACTGGCGCAGGGTTCGTACTAACCTACTTTAGTTACCAATGGCTATGGCTATCCTCGTTTGGATTGATAGTCAATTGGTTTGGCGACTCTTTGGACGGCACTCTGGCTCGTGTGCGCAACACGCAACGCCCTATTTATGGCTATTACCTCGACCATAATACCGACCTACTCTGCCAATTAGCCATCTTCGGTGGTATTGGACTATCACCAATGATGAATATGGGCGTAGCTATGCTGGTGTTGGTGATGTATTTGATGCTGGAAGCGTATGTTTCTATCAATGCGCACCTAAAGAGTGAGTTCCGCTTGACTTACGCCAAGATGGGTCCTACTGAGTTCCGACTATTGGTCATCATTCTCAATACCATTATTATTTGCTCACCTCATTTGCAAGCGTTTAGCCGTACACATGTTATCCTTGGCGTAGAAACTACCTGCCGCTTTATGGACTATGTAGGTTGCATTGTAGCAGCGATTATGTTCGTAATGTATCTATTCTGCTTTATCAAGGATGCACGCTATTTTGCCAAGATTGACCCACTAAAGAAGCATGAGTAATGTAGGAAAAATAACGCCAACTACACCTCATTTGCTCTCTATTGCCGACTGGTGCATATCCATCAGTTTATCATAGCGAAGAAAGACAAAAATAGCCACCAACAGACTGCCCACCAAGTTCAGTATCATATCCCCCATCGTGTCACTCAGTGCCTCATGACCGCATAGTGGCACATCTTCCGCCGAAACAATAGAGGCAGTAGTGGTAGCCATGAACTGCTGCGTATTCGTGCCCGCAATAGCATCATACGCATACTCGCACACCTCCCAAACTGCACCACAACTCAAACCAAAGAGCAACACATAAAACGCGAGAAACGCCTTGTTTCTCAGCACCACTTGACTGCTATTTTCAAACATGATACTGATAATCCACAATCCCACAAACGCCAACACGCTGCCCGAAAACAAATGTAGCACAGAGTCCCACCAAGTGAAGCGACCGTAGAAGTTCAGTCCGTCGCCCATAATCATTGTCACAAAGCCAAAGAGCGCACATACCACAGTAATCAGTAGCGGAATGTGAATCATAAATCGCTTGCGTAGCAGTATAGGGATAGTGAGAATAGCCAATATCACAATATACTGTATCGCGCAGAAAAACAATGCATTAGCCGTTACATCTGGTTGATGCCACAGATATACGATATTGCCCGCGCCAAAACCAATAGTCAAGACAAATAGCACCGCATAAATGCGCTTCAGACTATCGTGCAAAGTGCGTTGTTTCTTGTTCTTCATATACTATCTCTTGTTTGTTTAATATCAAATCTATCACATCATCCGAAGTGTGCGGATTGCTATTCAAACGTTGCTGCTGCAACATCCTATTTCTAAATGCTTTATCTTCACATAATCGCATGGCTATAGCTACTTGTTGATTGGTGTCGTTAGTATGATACGACAAGCCATGATTATGAAAAAATCGCGCATTATAATTCTCTAAACCAGGAATTGGAGCAGTGTGAACTATAGGAATATTCTTGACTATTGCCTCGGTGGAAGTGATGCCGCCTGGCTTAGTAAATATCACATCCGAAGCATCCATCAATAGCGACACTTGATCGGTGAAGCCCAACAAACAGAGTTGTTTATCGTTGGCAAAGGTTGTTTGCAGGTTGTCATACATCTGTTGGTTACGACCACAAACGCAAACCACCTTATCTTCCTTACGGATACGCATCAACAACTGATGCATCAGCGCATCTAGATTGCCATATCCCATAGAGCCCGACATAATTAAATACCAATGTCCACCATACGTAGTCCAATCATGCAGTCCGAGCGTATCTGCCAACAGTTGGCGTGCTTTATGTTTGGGTTGCCGAGTAGTGAATTTCTGCTCATCTACAGGAATGCCTATTGGCATCAACTTCTCGCGGGGTACACCTTTCTCCACAAACTCCTCCACCAAATGCTCGTGCGGAATAATGTAGTAGTCCAAGTCTGTTTCTGATAAGAAAGGGATACAAGTGTAATCGGTCATTACGAAATAAGTAGGAATCTGCAACATGGCGTTGCGACGCAGAGCAGTCATAGCCTCAGCGGGAAAGAGGTGTACGCACACTACCACATCATACGCACCATCCCGAATATGTTCATATAAAGTATTAGCATACAGACGATTAACGCCATAAACGAGCGATTGATGGAAGTCGATATTATCGCTCACGAAACCACCAATCTTATACACCGTTTCAAATAATGCACCTTGTGTAGAAGACACATAGGCATTTTCCACGCGCTGCGATAGTTCATTACTGACCAATGCCAAAGTATCTTGGATATCGCACACTATACCGCGCCTATCCATGGCTATCTTCAGTGCCTTTGCACAGGAATTGTGCCCCTCTCCTGTATTGCATGAAAGAATTAAAATTTTCATAGTTAATAATGAATGGTACTACCCATTGCAGAACAAAACCCGTGCCGTACGCTGTACGCTCTTCTTCTGTTAGTAGAATTGTTGCCATTTGAACAATACTTGTTGCCATATCTGCTGAAGGCATTTGAGGCAGGCTTACATCCACCACGAGACTGCCCCTGCGCAGTTTCGTAGTCTTTCTCGCCTAATAGCCTCTCACCTAAAACTGTTAAAGTTTCTAAAAAAATCACACCAAAATTTGGTCAAATGAAATATTGTTCGTACCTTTGCGAACAATTTTGAATAACTACATATTAGACACATCCAAATATCTACCCATATGACAGACAAGACATACACCCTTAAACAAGAGCAATTGGCAACATACGCCAAAGCATTAGCCCACCCTGCGCGCATTGCGATTATCCAATTTCTCCTACGCAGAAAGGAGTGCTACTTCGGCAATATAGAAGAAGAACTACCAATTGCAAAAGCTACTGTTAGTCAGCATCTTAATGCTCTAAAAGAAGCAGGGCTAATTCAAGGAATCGTAGAAGGTGCCAAAGTGAAATATTGTATCAATCAGCAGAATTGGTTGCTCCTGCAAATGCTACTGCAAGAGTTTATCAACCAACCACTTAATAAAACAAACACCTCTGCCAACGACTGCTGTTGTCAGTAATCTTTAGAACCCTTAAAACTCTTAAAACTTATTCAACCCACACATAGCCACCCACGAGGTGGAGCATTTATATACCCGAACCTTAATTGTTCGTAAAAATACAAACAATAGTATAAATCATCAAAATTCTAACAACCAACATGAAACTAATTGTATTAGGCACAGGTTGCAGCAAATGCAAGACCTTGCACGCAAATCTGCTACAAGCAGTAGAAGAAATGGGCATTCAAGCCGAAGTAAGCAAAGTAGAGGATATCCAAGAGATACTCCAGTACGAAGTATTTGCCCTACCCGCCCTCGTTCGCGATGGTCAAGTAATCGCCACAGGGCTACTCAGCAAACAAGCCATTATTAACCTATTAACCCCAACAACATGAAAAGATGGTATTTATTGGCAAGCATCGCCTTGCTCCTGCTCAGTTGTGGTAGCAACACCCAAACCACAGACGCAAATATCGCCAACGACGGCAAATTGCATGTCTATTATTTCCACACGGCCAAACGCTGTCCCACTTGTCTGGCGATACAGCAAGTCACCGAACAAGTCCTACAAACCAACTATTCGCAGCACTTGGGCGATAATATTGTCTATCAAGTCGTTAACCTGAGCGACCCACAAAACGCTGCCCTTGCCAACACCTACCAAGTGGCATGGTCGTCGCTTATCCTGCATCGCGACACGCTCCGCATTGACCTCACACAAGAGGCCTTTGCCTATGCACGCACCGAGCCCGAACGTTTCGAGCAAGTGCTCAACGAGCATATCCAACAACTATTACCCTAACGCACTATGGAGACATTGCAATTGCTTTTAGATCAGAGCCACATGGCGTGGCTAAGTGCCCTACTGATGGGGCTTATCACTGCACTCTCGCCCTGCCCCTTAGCAACAAATATTGCAGCGATTGGCTACTTGAGCAAACACATCGAGAGCAAACATCAGGTACTACTCAGCGGACTTCTTTATACACTCGGTCGCGTGACAGCCTACACCTTGCTGGCATGGCTACTGATGATTGTCTTTCACGGAGGAGCCAATGCCTTTGGTGTGCAACGCTTCTTCGCGCTATGGGGCGGCTAATAGGTCCAATCATGCTGCTCGTAGGCGTAGTCTTGTTGCTGGGCAACCGCTTACGCCTACCATCTATATCGCTTTGGAAACAGCAGAACCAATCGCCTACAGCGATAGGAGCATTCGTTATGGGATGCACCTTTGCTTTGGCGTTCTGCCCCACCAGCGGTGTACTCTATTTTGGAGGACTGCTCCCTCTCTCACTTGCCACTACTGCGGGATGGTTACTACCTCTGCTCTTTGCCATAGCGACTGCCTTGCCTGTGGTATTGGTTAGCTTCCTATTGGCATATAGCATGCAGAATATCGGGCGCGTCATGGGCAAGATTCAATCGCTTCAACGCATACTCAACATCCTCGTTGCCATATTATTTATTGGCATTGGAGGATATTATATCATTATTCAATTCCTATAACTATGATTCAACGATTTGCAGACTGGCTGATCTATCACGTCATCGGATTAGATGCCACCACCCATTTGGGCATAGCTGTCAATTTCTTTGTTTATGACAGCATCAAGATTATACTATTACTCTTTTGCATTAGTTTCCTGATGGGCATTATCAATGCCTATTTCCCTATCGAAAGACTGAGGCAATTCCTCAGTACACACCGACTATACGGATTGGACTACTTCCTTGCAGCTCTATTCGGCGGTATCACTCCATTTTGCTCCTGCTCATCGGTTCCGCTGTTTATTGGTTTCACTAAAGGCGGTATTCCTCTGGGCGTTACCCTTACTTTTCTTATCGCTTCGCCATTAGTGAGCGAAGTGGCTGTAGCAATGTTCTTGGGTTCGTTCGGTTGGAGAGCCACACTGATTTATGTAGTCAGCGGAACGCTGTTGTCGATGGTGGCAGGTTTCATTTTGGGCAAAATGCACCTTGAGCCTTACCTAAGTGATTGGGTGAATGCAGCCCAAAAACAATCCAGCACGCAGAGCCTACAATGGCAAGCAGAACAAACACCCTTCTTGCGTCGCTTGCCAACGATTGCCCGCGACTCGTGGGGTATTGTGCGCGGTGTGCTGCTATATATCCTTATTGGTATAGGTATTGGGGCTGCTATGCATGGTTATGTGCCAGAAGGTTTCTTCGAGCAATACTTGGCAGCCGATAACTGGTGGGGCGTACCGTTGGCAGTGATATTGGCAGTGCCGATGTATGCCAATGCGGCGGGTATTGTACCTATTATTGAGGTGTTTGTTGCCAAAGGCATTCCGTTGGGCACGGCTATTGCCTTTATGATGGCTATCATCGGTTTGTCTATCCCAGAAGCTACCATGCTCAAGAAAGTGATGACGTGGCGACTGATTGGCATATTTTTTGGAGTAGTGACATTGTTAATCATCCTTTCGGGATATTTATTTAATTGGCTATTATGAGAGTATTGATTTTGTGTACAGGCAACAGTTGCCGCAGTCAAATAGCACACGGTTTGTTGCAATCCATTGACCCAACTTTGCAAGTATTTTCCGCAGGTACTCAACCTGCAGAACGGGTACATCCAATGGCGGTGCAGGTAATGCAGGAGATAGGGATAGACATCTCACAGCACATCCCGACGCATGTATCGCAGTATTTGCACGAGGAGTGGGATTATGTCATCACCGTTTGTGGTGGTGCCAACGAATCCTGCCCTGCTTTTATGGGCAAAGTGGCACAGCGAATACATATTGGATTTGACGATCCCTCGCTGGTGCAAGGCACTGAAGAAGAGCGACTAACAGCCTTCCGCCACACTCGCGACGAGATACATCGCCAACTGAGAATCTTTTATACGTATAATCTAATATAGGTGTGCTATTATTTGTAATCTATTATAAATCAATTAGCCAACAGCAGTCAATGACTTTGTTGGCTAATTTTTGAAATTTGTGTTGTGTAATGCTTTATTAGGATAAAGCATGTATAGGTCGGCAAACTCTAAGTAGAAATGATAGGCTGACTTCTCCATATCGGCAAAACCAACGAAGAACTTGGTCATTAACCCACTCTTCTCCTCCGAGGCAAAAGTAATAATAGTCAATCGAACAAACAAATTTTTATTAATTAATGGACTGTTTTTCCAAAGAAATGACATTTATCCCCCCAATAGGTGTTGGTCTTCGGGTGAAAAGTTGGATATGTGGATAAGGTCTTCCTCTATGAAATGGAGCAGATGCTTGACTATTGTTTTGACTGTTACATTGCGTTCTTTGGCGATTTGTGGGATAGTGAGCCCAGCGTAGAAATACCCTAAGGTCTTGAATGCAGATGCATCGCTTCGTGTTTTGCGATGTTGCGAATAAATGACCAACGATGGTTCTACCCAACGGAATGATTGGCGTGCCCGGAAGAATCCATCGAGCGATGGCGATTTGGAGATGTGTTGTTGGATATACTCAAACCGTGATAATTCGGCATGAATATCCAATAGATGTTGCTTGATAAATGCAGCATCATTGCGGTCATTGGTTCGTAACGGACATTTCGCTATCGTTTCGAGCAGTTGCTGAATCTTCGGAGCAAAATAGCTATATGCAGCTTGCAGGCGGTCTGCCAGATTGGGCGATGAGGCGATAGGGCGATGAGGCAATGAGGCGGGGTTATATACGATTTTGCGTATCTGTTGCTGAAATCGCTCGGCTATTATCTGCAAGCCCTCCAAACCACCTATGCAAGCGATGAAGAAGGATGAGATATCCCCTTGCACGGATCCCATTGTCTTCATGTTGCGCGAGAGCGATGACAACCGATTGATGATAGAACGAAAATCGTAGAGCGAGCAGAGCAGTATGGTCAGATACTCCTGTTGGGCACCTGCCAAGCGCAGTTCGGTGGTAGTAATATCCAATTGATTTTGAGTAAAGTACAGTACTTCTCTTGCGTTGGTCAATGCGCGCATGGGTATAGGTGTCAGCAGCACTATGCCCTCCAACGAGCGGCACCGCGAGAGTGCCACATACACCTGCCCTGCTGCAAAAGCATCTTCGGCATCAATCACCACATGGTCGAAGGTCAGCCCCTGTGCTTTGTGAATGGTGATAGCCCATGCCAACCGCAAGGGGAAATGCGTAAACGAACCTATCACCTCCACTTGCACCTCATCAGAGCCTGTTTCAGAGGTATAGCGCAGGTTCTCCCATGTCTCGGTATGCACCTCCACCTCAGTGCCATCTTCGCAGAGGACTTGTATCTCGTTTTTCGACAGGGCTGTGACAGTGCCTAACTTGCCATTGTAGTACAGTTTCTCTTGCGAGGAATCGTTTTTCACAAACATCACTTTGGCTCCGACCTTGAGTGTCAGGGTCTTATCAATCGGGTACATTGATTCGGGGAAAGTATCCTTCACACGCGCTTGATAGGTGTATGTATCTGCTTTCAGCGCATCTAATTCGCGCTGGTTAATGGCATCTACTTTGCTATTGTGGGTAGAGAGCGTAATGTAATATTCGCCGTTTTTGTCTGTTTGAAAATATGGATTATAGCGACTATTGAGTATTTTGCGTGATTCAGGTGTGAGTGCATTGTTTCGCACTTGGTTCAGTATCTCTATAAAATCAATATTGGTTTGGCGGAAGACATGGTCCAATTCAATATATACGGGTTGCAATTCTCGAAAGACTTGTGCTTGAAAGAAATATGCGCCTTCGTAGTAATCTCTGAGCAATCGCCATTCTTCCTCGCGTGCGACGGGTGAGAGTTGAAACAGGTCGCCTATGAATAGCACTTGTACCCCTCCGAAGGGCAAGTTCGCACGATGTTTGAAGTGTCGAAGTACCGCATCAATCGTGTCCAACAAGTCTGCTCTTACCATACTGACCTCATCAATGACCAGTAGCTCTATGTTACGCAACACGCGCTGTTTGGCGGAGCGCATTTGCATCTCGGAGAAGAGTTTGTGTCGCGCCTCAGGTGTAGGGATAAAGAGTTGTGGGGGCAACTGAAAGAGCGAGTGAATAGTCACTCCCTCGGCATTAATAGCAGCCACTCCTGTAGGGGCGACCACAGCCATTTGCTTAGGACATTCCTGTTTGAGTCGGCGCAGGAATGTGGTTTTTCCTGTGCCTGCTTTGCCTGTGAGGAAGATGCAGCGATTGGTATGCTGCACATATTCGTATGCCAATTCGTAGGCGTTCATAACTAATTCTTTTGCAAAGGTACAACAAATAATGCACATTTGCAATAAAATCGCGCGAAAGTTTACTTTCAAGTAAGTTTTTCTTGTTTTTGTGCAATTTTTATGTACCTTTACACGGCAAAGTATTTTAGCATGACTGCGAGAGAGGCTATGAAGACATATTTTGGTTACGATGATTTTCGCCCCTTACAGGAGGAGCAAAAGGCCTTTGCCGTACTGCTCTACGACCCTTCGCAAGACAAAGCCAAGGCGCGCAAGCGCGTGTCAGACAACTACCCTTACAAGGAGTTCGTCATGGATGTCTATCACAAGACGTGCGACTTCCTCGGCATAGGTGCAGGCAGCGGACAGGGGCATACCTTCATGCTGCCTATCAATGACCTCTGCCGTATCATGCACCTGCCTATCCTACAGACCTACTCTGCCCTACACCTGCTAACGCAGGCAGGATACATTTGTTTTCAAGACGGATAGGAAATCTATGGAACTTTCCTGCCTGTAATAGGTTCTTGACGGGGTCTTAATGGATAAGTTGGCGACCTTGCGCATCGTATAAGATGTCGTCTTTCTTGAGGTAGAGGTGTCCGTCAATAATGTACTTCTGTACGCTATTGGTATTTGATTCTCCCCTTGTTGATTGTTCTACATTCGTACTTATACCTGATTTTTCTGGTTGGATATGCAAGAAGAAACGGTTTTCAACTACACCAGCAGATAGCGAAATAGTATAGTCGCTCAGCAATAGATTGGTAGTTGTATTGGCATAGTTATCAATTAATTCGACTATCACACCCTCTGTACCATCAGGCATACGGAAGGTATATTCGCCTGTGGTAGCAATATCCACTCCAACAGGTATGGTATTTTCCTTGAGTGGGAGTACATTGCCTGCTACTTGGATACAATCCGTTCCGACAAGTGTATAAATGTTGCTTCCCTTATTGATAATCTTAGTGAGGTCCATGCTCATGTCAAAATCATCAGTAGCACCCTCTTCTTGTAATTGCACAAAAGTTTGGTCAACTTTCTTATCTGCTTGTGCCAATGCCAAACGTAGTGTAAGTTTCTCCAGTTGCCCATAACTATTGCGACGTGCAGCAACAGATGCAGGTGGAGTCACAGCAGATACCGTTTGAGACATCCAGTCGATTTCACCAGCAAATTGTACCATATAGGCATACATTGCTTGGAAATTGGTGGCACTGGATTCTACTGTATAGGTACTATTTGCAAGCGAGAAGTTGTAATAGAAACTTGCATCGTCTTGCATGAAGTGGTAGCTTGTTACATCGAAATCCTTGATATCTGCAAATCCAGGTACACCGATGAGGTTCCAGTGCGAGTCGGTAAACTTGTGGTTGTATGTGGTGCCATCGTCCTCAAACTCTCTGTCAATTGTACATTCGTGCGCAGGCACCTCATGGGCAGTAGGTAGTACACCCGAGATAGTTCCTATAGTTCCTGTTGAGGGGAAGTATAGGCTGATATCATTCACATTGTGGGGGAAGCTTAACTTGTCCAGGTCCAATGCGAGCACATAACCGACACCCGCCTTTAAGGTGGTTTTGGTATCTGTGATATATTTCCAATAACTACCAGAGTCGATAAAGAGTCCCTTTGCAGCACGCTCTGCGCCGTCGTAGTATTGCATAATCCAATGTTCCGCATATTCGCCAAAGCCGAAGACATCCGCAATCTTCACATCAAATGGGAAGGATACCCAATATAGACTACGCTCGCGAGAAGTTAGACTCCTATTCGTAATATGGTCTCGCGTGAAGGTCATAACGGCATAGGCAGTACCCACTTCGTCCAATTTCTTTGCATTCGGGTTGAAGGTGAGTTGCTCTGCCTGACCTTGGTCTTTACGAACAACCATCAAATCAGCACCTAATACATCGTCTTCCGTAATTTCCTTATCACCTTCTAATACCACAGCGGCAACAAGGTGATTGCATTTGAAGTTATAGATTAGTCGTATTTTATATTCGCTGTTGGCGGTAGATGAAATCAAATGAATCTTATCCGTAGCACTTCCTTTGAAGTACTGCGTCTTGCCAGCGTATTCTGCTACAAGTTTGATGAGGGTAGCTCCGCTTACTACGACCTCTGCTTGATAGATCCAGTTTTGTAGGTCCATAAACGGAATATCTGTCACCGCCTCTCTGTTGGTATTCTTCAAACTTTCTGCGTCTATGATATGTAGGAAGGTGCTTTGTGTCTCGTTGTTGGCACCAGCGATGTATGCGCGACTTACTTCGTTGGTCTTGCTGTCCCATGCAAAACGCACATTGGCATCATCGGGTAGTTTGCCGTCGGCAGAAGCAATTTGTACGGCTCCCACAGGATCGGCAGTCAGGGTATCTGAAATACAATAGCTATAGTCGTTCGCCACCACGAACTCCACATTCCTGTCTGCGGTATTGACCCAACGGCAGAAGTAATGGTCGAAGTTCTCATTGTTGTCGGCGTAACTATTGTAGGTCATAAGGTTAGATGCCTGACGGAAGAATTTCCAGCCTCCATCAGCAGCTTCAGTACGGATATAGAAATCACCAGTATATGGCTGGGTTTGAGCCAACAGTCTTGGATTTGTTTGTCCTTGTATTTGCTGTAAGTAGAAATTATATACACCTGTTTCTGTAAGACCATAAGCTGGGTTGACATCGCTAATGTTGAGGGTCGTCCATGTGGCTGTACCATCATTGGCAATAGCACTACACTGCTGAACAATAATCTGAGGTTGCTTGTCGTGATGAACGAAGAAGCTGATGGTATCGTTTTGTCCCTCGTTGCGCTTTTTGATATAGTGGCTTGGGTGGAACGAACCCGCTGTATTATCTTTATATGCCAGACGATAGTCGCCTATGCTCAGCGGATACTCCAGACTGACCATCATTTTTCCGTCGCCCAGATAGATGGTGAATAGGTAGTCGCCAGTAGCGGTAGGATGTATCTTAGCATTACTATTTTCGTCGGTGGTGAAATGCCAATTGGTGCAATTGTCTTCTGTCATAGTACCTGTGTTGCCGAACCAAGTATCATTGCCAAAGATTTTGAATGTATAGTCTGTACCACCCGTTAGTCGAACTAAAGAGGTGAAGGTATAGCCACCCGCTTTGTCCGCTGTAAAGGCATTGGCACTGGTTGTCCAATCATTGGCACTACCACTCCAATTATAGCCTGATTCAATGGAATTATATTTCATCCACAGACCGTGGTTGTAGTACTTAGATTCGTTGCGCGTGGTAGGTGATTGTCCCACTTCAGGGATAAAGAGCGACATATTTCTATTAAAGTCGCCTCGTCTAACTACTGAGGTCTGATAGAAGAACTCGTAGTTGTCTTGCTTGTGTTCGGTGAAGCTGATGTTTTTGTAACCTTCAATCTCTCCCCAGTTGTTGGCATCTACAGTTTTCGCCATGGAAATAAAGTCCAAATACCAAATGTCGGTGCCTGGTATATTGCTCATCTCGCCCCTGAACTCGCGATAGTGTGGTTTATGCTCGGCGTCATCATCCTTTGGGAAGATTTTCATTTTTTGCGAACCCGTACCTTTGTTGTCGTCCCAATACTTATCTGAACTATAGAAATAAGCATGTACAGTCTCCCAACTGAGATTGTTCTTGAAGAAGATACAATCTTCGTAGCGCAGCCAACGAGCATAGAGGGTGAAACTTCTTGTAACAGCAGTGCCGAAGTCATATTGGTTGCTGTTGCTAAACTCGGTGGCATGGGTGTACCATCCGCCAAAGAAATAGCCAGGGAGTTCGCCCAACTTAGGTGTCACGACTGTGTCACCTGGGTTAATGCGTTGGTTATCAATGGTCCAAAGTGGTGCGGTAACGCCTTGTGGTAAGTTTAGATTGAATTTTACCTCGCAGATGGACGGACTGAATATGATGTCAATTGTCGTCGCTCCGCAAATGGTATGTGTGGAGTTCTCTTCCATCTCGTGCGTGCGCGAACCTATTGTTATAGTAGGTTTCACGCCGTAGGTCCACTCGTTGGCAGGAGTGATTGCTCCGATTTGCATCAGCTCGTTGAGCGTAATATCTGGCGCAGTGTATGTGCCTTTATCTTCGCTATCGTTGGTATAAGTCACACCATCAATCTCGATAGAACCGTAACCTGTGATGTTTATGGTAACGGTGTATGTAGGCGCAGTGAAAGTAGTCCACTTGCTATTGTCGTAAATGGTGGACCAAGAACCGTTGTTGTCCCAACCACTTATTGCAAACTTATTTGTTCCGTTGGTAGGAACTTTCAAATCGCCTGTTTGGTTCCAAACTTTTTCCCAATCTAAATTCGTGTTTGCTGGATTTTTACGAGTAAAGATGACATTTGTATAACCAGTTGGTATCTCACATGTAAAGAGGCCATCAAAGCCCTCTACAACAGTCATTTTTTTCCATGTATTCTTGTTGCCTTCAAAGAAATAAGCTGCATACCAGGCACCATCCACATCCCATACGCCAGGCGATAGATATAAATGGGTGATATTCGTCGAAGCCATGTCATAGAGATTCTTGTCATCTGTAGGCACGGTGAGTGTGAGAGTTTCGTCCAAGAGCAATTTAGGCGTGTTGCCTTGTTCGGGATCCACTGGTGCAGAAGAACCTGTATCGATGACATTGCACTCGTTGGTCAGCACCGCATCATTCAACGAACTATCCCAGATATAGCAAGCATCTTCTTCCAAAACGATATCGTGGGATTGCGCACCTACATTATTATGGAAGATTACATTCACAGGGTTTTTGCCTACAGCAAAAGTGTACTCTACCCAACCATTGTCATTAGGATCAATCTTAGTACCAGGCCATGTGCCAAGTAGTTCTCCTCCAGTATCCCATGCATAGACATAGGTCCACCAATCGTTTGGAGGCAAGAATCGCACCGTGAGTGGTTCTTCTTGCGGAGGATAATAGGTATAGGTATGTGTTTGTACGGCTGTTTGGTTGCCATGTATCTCTGCATATGCCTTAATGGTCACAGTGCCCGAAATACTTATCTCACCCGTATATTTCTTCTTGCTCGCTGATGTGCGAGGGTCTGTACCATCCAATGTGTAATAGATATCAGGCACACCCGCCAGACCTACTGCGTTCATCGTTATACTCATCGTTTGAGAACGATAATAGGTGGACTGAGGACTTACGGTTAGTTCTGCTCCCGCAGCCTCGTAAGTGATAAACATTTTGTACCCAGGACCAGCAGCAACTTCTCGGAAGCCATAGTGTGAATCAGACACCGCAGCACCTAACTCTACGATTAACTCGCCTTTGCTGCCATATACATGTGCACGATAACCATTACCCACAACCTCATCGTTCACGCCACTCTCGGAGTGTATGCCTACTGCCTTGCGGGCAAGTACCATCGGAGCAATCTCGTTTTTGTATTTCTTCCAATAAGGATAGAACACACATGGTACACCTGGCATTGCTAAAATATATGCATGTGCTTGCAAAAGTCGGTCTTTCACTGCGTCGGACATAGCATCACCACCGAAGTCGTAGCCATTGCCCCGTTCGAAGGTGTCGTGGTTGTCGATAAAGTTGACTGCCCATTTGCCTTTGCCTATACCAATCAAAGCATTGGGGTTCTTACACTTCGCATAGTCAAAGTTGGCGATGCCACCGTTCATGATATTGAACTTCATACCAAAGTCGAAGGCGTAGGTGTTTTGGTTCGCATCGCAAATGGCATTCCATAGGGTGTTTGGATTTCCCTCCCAGAACTCAACAACAGAGAAATATACACCTGCATTGGCATTATAATCGTCCACATGCGACATGTGGAAACCTTTGGCATAATCGTAGCGGAAGCCATCGTATTTCATTACATCTACCATCCACTTGGCATATGCGCGGAACATTTGACGCACTTTCTCATCGTTGTGTGCCATGTCGCGAGCTGCACCGTAGTTAGACTCGCCTCCATAGCCATCGTCGTAAGAACCAGTAGCGGTTCCGCGACAGCCCTCATCGGCATCCCAGTTCATCTCGTCGTTATTACAGATATAGCTGCCATCGGGTTGGAAATAACCATATTCGCCAAAGTCTTGGTCGTAGAAATCGCACCAACTGCTCTTGGTATCAAGGTGATTGACCACCATATCTGCCACCACTTTGGTGCCACCTGCATGGAGCATAGAAATGAGTTTTTCTAAGTCCTTTCGTGAGCCCCAATCGCTGTTTTGGTTGCTATATTGCTTAGGGTGATAACCTACGCCACCAGAAGACATTGCTGATGGTGGCAACCAGAGTAAGTCGAAGTAGGTAGAAATATCGGCAGCTTCGCCTTGCAAAGTACTCCAACGGGTATTGCCATAGTATTTGTCTTGGTTAGAATCCCAATAGAAACCTTGCAGCATGACATCATGGCATTGTCCTGGTACTGCTGAACCATATTTTTGTGGGGTAGTATCGTCTTTTACAAAAAGTCCCGAGATTGTCACATTGGTTCCGTCAAATTTCACCACCACATCGCCACCGTATGGGAGTTTGAAGACAATATTATTGTCATTGTCGCTTGTGATATTGGCAGATGAGTTCTTTAGGGCATTGTATCCCCAAGCGTTAGCCCATGAACCGTTTGTGAGTTTCATCTTGTAGGTGATACCAGGTGCTAAGTTGCTGAAAGTGTAGGTGAATGCCGCTTCGTTGGGGTCGTATGCCATCTCTACAGCAGCTTCGTTCCATGCTTTAGTTTGACCCACCAAGTCGCTATTACCTGTAATGTAGTATTTGGTGTTTGGGTCCACTTGTACGCGCTGGATTTTCATGTCGGTGAAGCCCGTAGGCACTTGTCCCACATAGTAGTTGCCTTCGCAATCCAACTCGGTCATGTCTGCAAAACCATTGGTGGAGTTGTTCCAATAGTTGATAGCAAAGTTGTCGTTGTCCTTTTTCCAGTCGTCGTTGGGTTTGAAGTAGATGGTGGTAGGAGGTATCTTCTTGAAGTATGCTGTAACACTTCCCTCCGCCGTTGCGGTGACGGTAGTCGTGGCGCTGGTTGGGTCGGCTACAGTAGCTCCGCCTGCTACCATCCATTTATCAAACTGATAACCAGTATTTGGCGTGGCGGTTATAGGGATATTAGTGGAAATACCAGCATCGCCAGTAGATGGGGTAACGGTACCTTTGTTCTCATCGCTTGATTTGACAGCGATTGCGAACAAGTCTTCGTTGAAGTTAGCGGTAACGGTGGTTGCTGCTGTTGGGTAGAAAGTGGTCTTTTCTGCTCTGGCATCATTAAATTTACCTCCATTAGAGGATGTCCAACCTGCAAAAGTATAACCTTCTTTTGTCTCAGCAATAATAGTAATACCTTGCACTTCGCCAACCGTTTGTGGAGTAGATGAAGGGGTAGTCACTGTACCACCTGTGCCCGCAGTAAAGGCAACTGACCATGTCTTTTCAACGAACTTTACATATACATTTGTTGCATCAGTAATCAATGTGGTATATGTGGTATTTCCTGCATCATGTTTGCCTGCTGTACATGCAGCATTGGTGTACCAACCTTCTACTTCATAGCCTGTTTGAGGAGTAGCGGTAAAAGTAATGCTTTGTCCACTACGCACTGTGGCAGGTGAGGTAATAGAAGCAGCTGTGGAATTGTTTTTTGCGGTGACTGAGCCATAAGAGGTGAAACCAGTACCTGCACCAAAGGTTACGGTATATTCTGTCACATCGTATGTCCATTGGGCATACAGGGTAGCAGTGCCATCTTTTATCCAGTTACCATCAGCATCGGTATAACCGCTGACACTTTTTGCCAAAGTACCATCTGTATTGAGTACCAATGTGCCACCAGAGGTTGCGGTATAATAACCGTTGCAACGATAATCGGTGCGAGTAGGTTGGGTCAGGTTGGTAACCGTGTTTTTATTATAGGTGGCAGTTGCACTACCATTTGTGCCACCCGTGTAGTTTGCATTCAGTGTGATGGCGTAGGTGTTTGCTGTCCACTTGGCGTAGAGGGTGATGTTAGCGGTGTATGCTGTAGCACCGAGTGATGTGACTTTTTGGGTACATGTAGCATCTTTGTGCCAACCGCCGAAGGTATAACCCGTTTTGGTTGCTGTACTTAGCGTGGTTGCAGTGCCATAAGTATGCTTGGTAGGATACCCACTTGCATGCTCACCTGTGAATGTTACATTTCCTTGATCTTTGTAGGTGATAGTGTATTGCTTCGCTTTGAAACGAGCATAAACCGTTTTACCAGTGTATGAAATATCATACTTGAAGGTGTATGTACTGTTTGTGGATAATTGATTACCGCCAGTCGCTGCATCATACCAACCCTCAAATTCGTAACCAGTGCTTGCTGTTGCATTGAAAGTAGCGGTAGATCCTGGTGCAAGTGTAGTAGATGCTGTGGAGTTAGATGCGCTTGAACTTACTGCAGAGCGCGTGCTGGCTTTATTATAAGCGGACATATAATAGCCACTTACACTTACTGTACCATGTGCTTTGTCGGAAGCTATTGCTTCGGTTGTTAAGTTGATAGTAGATGCAGAGGTTCCCGTATAGTTGATAGTAATACCAGCATTATTGCTTGTGCTTGCGGGCACAACAACATAATAAGAACCACTATTGAAACCATAATTGTTGTACACATTAGTATAATGTGGTGCATTTGTTCTATTGCTTGATCCCCAGTTTCCAGATCCCCATACACTTCCAGCATTAGCAAAAGCTACATACGTAGCACCATCCCATGATGGCATAGTATAGCGATAGAGATTATCGGTATTATCTACTTTTGTCATTGTATAAACAGAAGTATAATTGCTTTTACCGATAAACATCATTACTTCGCTTTCTGTCCATGTGGAAGGTTTTAGAAAATAAACATAACCACCTGTATGATTCACCGCCCACGCATTATTGACTCCTAAAACCAGCGTTAATGCGATAAATAAAGATTTGAGTATATTGTTTTTCATATTCATGATTTTTCTTAGTTGTATTATGTGTGTTGTTATACGATATTCTTGTTTATGCATTTTCTATTTGTCTCTTTTTTGCCACTACCGCAGCGGCTATTGCAGCAAAGAGGAGCATTATCCATGATTCGCCTACGGGGGTGTTGGGATCTCTGTGACCTGCATCGTCATCTTCTTCATCACCCATACCGCCTCCTCCCCAAGAGTTTTGGCGGTTGTTGATTTTGGATACACTATTGCTTTGGTTGTCGCCCGTACTCGTAATACCCGCAGCAAATGGTTCGTAAATAGTTGATTGATACGAACGATAAGTCTGTTCTTGCACAACGGTCATCCCTGACTGCTGTGCATTGGAAATGTACGAACTGGTAGAATTGAAGTGCTGGGCATTCACTTCAATGCCTAAAAAGATAAGAAATAATAAAAATGCGCCACGAACTAGAGCACAGAAACAGGATGGCTGCTCAGTGTTTTCGGTTAACATAATTGATAGATTTGGTAGTCAATAAAGCTATGCTTTATATTTTTGCTGCAAAGGTACTACTTTTTTATGATATATGCAAGATATTGCACAAAAAAAATCGCCCTTCGTGTTCGAAAACACAAAGGGCGATTTTGTCAGAATCTTAAGAAAACGCACTTTTTCCGTTTTAGCTGTCTCAGGGAGTTCTCTCGGAGTTCTCAGGGTCGTCGCTCGGTGAAATCTTGCACCCTATGGCGAAACGATAAGAGAAGAAATCTTAATAATTGACACTTTTTGCTAAGCAGTCGTCTCTCCTCTTATCAATCCTCACCGACGTGCAATTGACGGATAGACTTAGCTACGTTCAAGAAGTGGTCAGCAATACGCTCGGTATCGGATGCGAACTCTTGATATACTTGACCTACACTGGCTGGATAAATACCATCCATCAAGCGTTGCAAGTGCAGTTTTTCAATCGTAGCTACCGTATCATCCACTTCATCCTCATACTTATTCACATCGTCCAACGCAGCAAAGTCTTGATCCATATATGCCTTCATCGTAGATTGATAGAGCGAAGCAATCGTTTCACGCAAATGCTCTACCTCGAAAAGAAGATCATTGGTGAACTTCTCGTTAAAGTTCTTCAACAATTCGGCATACTCGGTCAAGTTCACTGCATAATCCCCTACTCGCTCTAAGTCACCAATCGTGCGGATGGCTGTTGCCAAATAGCGGTTGTCTTCCTCACTAATAGGCAACGTGTTCAATTGCACAATATATGGAATGAGGTTGCGGTTGAGATAGTTGAGTTGTTTCTCATTCTCGTTGAACTCCTCCATCTTATCAAAGTTCACGGTAGAGATGATATCCATAGCTAAGTTGAAGTTTTGGATAGCTACAGCCGCCATGTTCTCAATCTCCAATTTCACTTGGTTCACAGCAATAGCAGGAGTACGGAGCATTTGCTCATCTACGAAGTGGAAGTGAGGTTGTCCCTCCTGCAATGCCTCATCCGCACGATTCTTCTCTGGGAGAATCTTCACAACCAGATTAACCAGATAATCCGTCAATGGCAAGATGATACATACCGTGATACAGTTGAAGATAGTGTGGAACATCGCCAATTGCAATTGTGGTGCACCTGGGAGCATGGTCTCAAAGATGACGCCATAGTTCAGTGCGCCTGATGTAACGAGGTGCATGATCCATGCAGCGATAAGGAAGATGCAGACACCAAAGCAGTTGAAGAGCAAGTGGATAAGTGCTGTACGCTTTGCGTTAAGACCTGATGTCAAACCGGCAATAATAGCCACCACGCACGAACCGATATTCGAACCCATGGTCAGGTAAATACCTTGGTTGAGGGATATGAGTCCTGTCACCGCCATAGTCAGTGCAATGGAAGTTACCACAGAAGACGACTGCACAATAGCGGTCAATATCGCACCAAAGAGCACGAGCATCAACGGATGCTCAATGGAAGCAAGGAAATCCTTGATTTCTTGCAATCCAGACAACTCTTTCATGGAACCACTCATCAAACTGAGACCGACAAAGAGCATACCAAAGCCAGTGATGATACCTCCCCAAGTCTTCCATGTATCTTTCTTTGAGAAGAGTTCGATAAAAGCACCCAAACCTGCGAAAGCAGCAAAAATAACAGTGGTAGAGATACCGCCACCCCCACTAAGACCGAGGGCAACGATTTGTGCGGTAATCGTTGTACCGATGTTTGCACCATAAATGATTGTAGCCGCTTGCGCCAGAGACATGATGCCGACATTCACGAAACCGATGACCATCACGGTCGTGGCACCTGATGACTGGATGGCAGCTGTGGCTACTGTACCAATACCCACGCCCAACATGCGTGAGTTGGACATGCGAGAAAACAGACTTTTGAGGCGGGCACTGCTGGCTGTCTCCAAGTTGGAAGACATCATCTGGCATGCCACCAAGAAAATACCAATACCTGCAACGAGTTGCAAGATAGCTTGAAGGAGGATAGTTATGTCCATATACAAAGTAAAAAGGACTTGTGCACAGAGGTGCACAAGTCCTTAAGTAGTTGATTAGAAGTTATTTTGTTGCAATTGGAAGTATGCTTGTGGGTGTTTGCATACAGGGCAAACCACTGGAGCATCCTGACCAATATACAAGTGTCCGCAATTGCGGCATTGCCAAATAGCATCGCCATCGCGGCTGAACACCAATTTGTCCTCGATGTTCTTCAGCAGTTTGAGATAACGCTCTTCGTGCGCTTTCTCCACAGCAGCCACACCTTCCATCATGATAGCAATCTCCTCGAAGCCTTCTTCGCGAGCTTCTTTTGCCATACGTGGATACATGTCTGTCCACTCCTCGTTCTCGCCCATTGCGCCGTCTTTGAGGTTCTCCAAAGTAGAACCAATACCGTGAATGAGTTTGAACCACAATTTAGCGTGCTCTTTCTCTTGTGCAGCAGTCTCCTCGAAGAGAGCAGCTATTTGCTCATAGCCGTCTTTCTTAGCCTTGCTTGCGTAGTAAGTGTACTTGTTGCGAGCTTTAGATTCGCCTGCGAATGCCTCCCATAGGTTGGCTTCGGTCTTTGTGCCTTTAAGATCTTTCATATTCGTAGTTATTTAAAAAGTTGTTTACATTTTTTCGGATTCCAGATTCCGGATTCCAGAGTCCGGAAACCATTACAGGGTCTTAGCTACCTCGATTTCCTCGTAGGTCTCGATAAGGTCGCCTTCTACAATATCGTTATAGCTCTTGATGCTCAAACCGCATTCCATATTGAGACCTGCCTCCTTAATATCATCCTTACCATGCTTGAGCGAAGACAACTCGCCAGTATGGATAACGATACCGTCACGGATTACGCGGCACTTATTAGCACGCTTCGCTTTACCCTCACGCACAATACAACCTGCAATCGTACCCACCTTGGAGATACGGAAGGTTTGCAATACCTCGAGGGTAGCGGTGACCTCCTCTTTGATTTCTGGCGAGAGCATACCTGCCATAGCAGACTTGATCTCGTTAATAGTATCGTAAATGATAGAGTAGATACGGATATCCACCTCCTCATTCTCCGCCATCTTACGCGCTGTGCTGGTAGGACGGACATTAAAGCCGACGATAATCGCATCCGAAGCAGCAGCCAACAGCACATCAGAATCGGAGATTGCACCCACAGCACCGTGGATAACATTGACTTGGATATTCTCGGTAGAGAGTTTGATGAGCGAGTCTTTAAGCGCCTCCACAGAACCATCTACGTCACCCTTAACAATGATATTGAGCTCTTTGAAGTCACCAATAGCCAGACGACGACCAATCTCATCCAGACCCACGTGTTTCTTGGTGCGGAGCGACATCTCGCGTTGCAATTGTTCGCGTTTGTTAGCAATATCGCGTGCCTCTTGCTCGGTAGCCATCACATTGAACTCATCACCTGCTTGTGGTGCGCCATTGAGACCAAGAATCAAACATGGCTCGCCAGGAAGGGCTTGTTGGATGCGTTGTCCGCGCTCGTTGAACATGGCTTTGATCTTACCATGATATACGCCAGCGAGGACAATATCGCCATGATGGAGTGTACCATCTTGCACGAGGATAGTTGCCACATAGCCACGACCTTTGTCGAGCGAAGACTCGATGATAGAGCCCTTAGCACGGCGGTTAGGGTTAGCCTTGAGCTCAAGCATCTCTGCCTCAAGCAACACTTTTTCGAGGAGTTCGAAGACGCCCTCACCCTTCTTAGCAGAAATGTGTTGGCATTGGTAAGAGCCACCCCAGTCCTCTACGAGGATATTCATACCAGAGAGTTGCTCTTTGATCTTCTCAGGGTTAGCCGTAGGCTTGTCGCACTTGTTAATAGCGAAGATCATAGGTACTCCAGCCGCTTGTGCGTGGTTGATAGCCTCGATGGTCTGCGGCATGACCGCATCATCGGCTGCGACAATGATAATCGCAATATCCGTCACCTTTGCACCACGAGCACGCATGGCGGTAAACGCTTCGTGACCAGGAGTATCAAGGAAAGTGATATGCTGACCATTCTTCAGTTTCACGTTGTACGCACCGATGTGCTGGGTGATACCACCTGCCTCACCAGCGATCACATTGGCATTACGGATATGGTCGAGAAGCGATGTCTTACCGTGGTCCACGTGACCCATGACGGTAACGATTGGGCAGCGAGAAGTGATATCCTCCTCGTTGATTACCTCATCGGCATTGATTTCCTCCACCACCTCAGCAGAAACGAACTCAGTAGAGAAGCCAAACTCCTCCGCCACAAGATTAATGGTCTCTGCATCGAGACGCTGGTTGATACTTACCATCACGCCAAGCATCATACAGGTACCAATGACCTTGGTCACAGGCACATTCATCATCACAGCGAGGTCATTAGCTGTTACAAACTCGGTGAGTTTCAATACCTTGCTTTGTGCTTGCTCCTCAGCGCGCTCTTGTGCCATTTTCTCGCGCTCGAGTTCACGGCGCTCACGTTTATGCTTACTGGTAGAGGTCTTACCCTTATTACCTTGGAGACGTTGGATAGTCTCCTTGATTTGGCGTTGTACTGCCTCGTCATCCACCTCTACCTTAAAGCTTTTGGCTTTACCATTCTTCTTTTGAGGCTTTTGGTTGCGCGCATCATTGATGTCCACCTTATTTTGTTTGATGCGCTCACGCTTGCGTTTCTCGCCATCCTTAGCGGCATTAGCAGCATTGCCTCCGCCATTATTGTTGGCCTTGCGTTGTTGCTCGCGTGCCTCACGCTCTTTGCGTTTCTCCTCTTTGGTCTTTTTGGTAGGGTGAGTAGCAGTATTAATGCTGCTCAAGTCTATCTTACCCAAGACCTTAGGTGCATTCTTGAGCACAGGTTTACCCAGCGTGAAGATTTCCTCTTTCTCCTCTATAAGTTCTTCATCAACCACCACTGGCTCCTTCTTAGCAGCTTCAGATGCGGCTTTCTCAGCTGCCGCTTGAGCGGCCTCGTGGGCAGCTTTCTTCTCTGCCTCGGCTTTTGCTTTGGCAGCAGCTTCCGCAGCCGCCTTCTCAGCAGCAATGCGCGCAGCCTCAGCCTTCTGTGCCTCCTCGGCAGCTTGACGAGCAGCCTCCTCCGCCGCCTTACGCTTCTTGTCAGCATCAAGGTCTATCTTACCCACCATCTTAGGTTTGGGTATTTCGGTAGGGATATGCTCTGGCTTCTTAGGTTCGTCAATAGCAATCGACTTGGGTATGTCGCGCTCTTGACGTTCTTGTGCCTGACGCTCTGCCTCCAACTTCAACGCCATATCCTTGTTGAATTCTTTAGCGAGCAATAGGTACAAGTCATCTTCGATACGGGTGTTTGGGTCCGTCGCGATTTCCTTACCCTGCTTCTTACAGAATTCCACGGCGGTGGACATGCCGATGTTCAATTCTTTACAAGCTTTGATAAGTTTAATAGCCATATTCGTGTTCGGCAATCTCGCGCATTGACCAACGACCACGTCGTCGTTAGGGCGCTTGATGCCTCCACTCTATCCTCGAAGCCACGAGCTTCTCGGATGTTTTCGAGGGAGACTCCTCCTTGCCGTCGGAGGGGTTTTTATCATTTATACTTAATTATTCTTCAAACTCGGCAGCGAGAATAGCGATTACCTCATCGATCGTTTCTTCCTCAAGGTCAACACGCTTAATGAGTTCTGCCTTATCTACTCCCAAAACTGCTTTTGCAGTATCCAAACCAATAGCCTTGAATGCATCCAATACCCATTGATCAATTTCATCGTTAAACTCGTCCAAGTAAATATCCTCGTTGTCTGCCTCGTCCATCTCACGATATACATCGATTTGGTAGCCAGTGAGCATACTTGCCAATTTAATATTGTAGCCACCTTTACCAATAGCCAACGATACCTCGTCAGGCTGCAGATATACATCTACCTTCTTCTCCTCCTCATTGACGGTCATTGAAGAGATCTTAGCAGGAGCCAAGGCACGCTGTACATAGAGGTTGATGTTAGAGGTATAATGAATAACATCTATATTCTCATTGCGCAACTCGCGCACGATACCATGAATACGCGCGCCCTTGATACCCACGCACGCGCCTACAGGATCAATACGGTCGTCAAACGACTCCACCGCCACTTTGGCACGCTCACCTGGGATACGAGCGATATTCTTGATAGCAATCAAACCATCGTGTACCTCAGGAACCTCTTGCTCGAAGAGACGCTGCAAGAACAATGGCGATGTACGCGAAAGAATAATCTTAGGATTTTGATTCTTATTATCCACTTGCACCACTACCGCACGCACAGTATCGCCCTTGCGGTAGAAGTCGGTTGGGATTTGGTTTTGCTTAGGCAAGTAAAGCTCGTTGCCATCCTCGTCAAGAAGGAGCATCTCTTTCTTCCATACTTGGTAGAGCTCGCCACTCACCACTTGACCCAACATCTCGCTATAGCGCAAGTACAAGTTTTCTTTTTGCAAGTCCAAGATACGGCTTGCCAAGGTCTGACGGAGGTTGAGAATCATACGACGACCAAAAGAAGCAAACTCCACTTTATCTGTTACTTCCTCGCCAATTTCAGCCTCATCATCAAGCTGCAATGCCTCTGTGATTCCCACTTGTGTCTCTGGGTTAGCCACATCATCGTCCTCCATCACGAGACGGTTACGGTAAATCTCGAGGTCACCTTTGTCGGGGTTAATAATCACATCATAGTTCGCATCGGTACCATACATCTTGGTAATCACATTGCGAAAAGAGTCCTCCAACACGTTGATAAACGTTTGGCGATCAATGTTTTTGAGTTCTTTGAACTCAGAAAAAATGTCAATCAAGTTGATTGATTCTTGTTTTTTAATAGCCATTTTTATTTTGTTTTGATATTTATTCGAGATTCGGGAGTCAGGACTCCGATTAAAATTTCAAATCATATTTGGTGTACTTCACTGCATCATAAGCGAACGTCAGTGTCTGTATCTCTTTTTGTTTGCGTTTCTTACCTTCCACAGCCACCAACACTTCTGTGTCAATAGCAAAGGAATCTTCATCCACGCTCACCAATACGCCACGATATTTCTTTCCATAAGCACTCAGCACCTCCACATCGTGGTTCAAGTGTTTGGTATATTGCATTTTAGTTACAAAAGGCGCAGTCAGACTCACGCTGCCCACTTCCAATGAATAGTCATCTCCTTCTCTACTCTTCTGTTCATCGCTGCGCGTTTCCAATTGCTCCACGAGGTAGCGATTGAGTTCGGCACAAAACTCCACATCCACTCCGTCCAACTTATCCACCTCTACGAGGATTTCGTTTTGCGCACTAACTTTAAGAGTAATCAACTCATATCCAGTACCTTGCAGTCTTTCAGCTATCAGTACGTGTAGTTGCTGTTTATCTATCATAATCGTTCTTTTTATAAAATTGAGGGAACCTTTTCGGGTCCCCTCATTCATTTCCGCTGCAAAGGTACAACAAATATTGCACATATGCAAGAAAAAACGCAAAAAAATTGTTTTTTTTCTCAAATCAACGAGAAAGCGATGTCCATCATGTGGGTAAAGTTGTTCTGACGCTCCTCTGCTGTAGTAGCTTCGCCCGTGAGTATATTATCCGAAACGGTGCAAATAACCAATGCTTTGTTTCCACTACGAGCCGCGTTCATATACAATGCTGGTGCCTCCATCTCTACAGCCAAAACGCCCATATTGATCCACTTGTCGTTGTGCGCATTCTCGGTATAGAATGTGTCGGAAGAGAAGACATTGCCCACCTTATAGCGATAGCCAAAGTGTTCGCAAGCCTCCGCTGCACGACGACACAAATCAAAATCAGCAATAGGAGCATAGGTGCCAGGCAATTCGTACTGAGCCGCGTAATTGCTATTGGTGCAAGCACCCATGGCAATGACCAAATCGCCTACATGCAAGTCCTTATGAATACTACCAGAACTACCTACACGAATAATAGTCTTTACACCATAGAAATTATACAATTCGTAGGTATAAATACCAATAGAAGGAATACCCATGCCATGCCCCATCACACTCACACGCTTACCCTTGTGGGTACCCGTGAAACCAAGCATACCACGAACGTTATTAAACTGAATAGGATTATCCAAATATCTATCTGCCATCACTTTAGCACGCAATGGATCACCTGCCATAATGACAGTTTCGGCGATTTCGCCATATTGAGCCCCAATATGGGGAGTTGGTGTGTTGTTTGTTGCCATAGTTATTTACGATTTAATGATTTACAACTAACTTATTATTTGGTTACTTGTTGAAAATACTCGATTGCTTGTTGTAGGTCTTCTGGCGTGTCAATGCCAATGGATTTGGTGTTGGATATAGCCACTTTGATTTTCAGTCCGCACTCCAACCAACGAAGTTGCTCCAGACTTTCGGCTTGTTCCAACGGCGATGGGGGCAATTGCGTAATACGCATCAGCACATCTGCACGATAAGCATACAATCCTATATGGCTATAATACTGCCCATTACGCAGCCACTCGCTCTGCTCCACCCCACGCAGATACGGAATCACACTACGCGAGAAATACAGTGCCTCGCCCGTCTGCTGAGAGAATACCACCTTCACAATATTGGGCGTAAGTAGCTCCTGCAAATCATCATTCGCAGTATAGGGTTTCGCCAAAGTAGCAATGTCCGTTGGGAAACAATCCATCACCGCCTTAATCTGCTCTGGCTGAATAAAGGGTTCATCACCCTGAATATTGACCACAACAATGTCTTCATCCTCCATTGCCCATTGCCCAGAATCTATAGCCCCTTGCCGATACAACTGATATGCTTCGCAAATACGGTCGGTGCCACAACGGTGCTCAGATGAGGTCATATAGACCTTTCCGCCAAACGACTTTACACAATCATATATACGTGCATCATCTGTAGCAACAATCACTGTATCAAGCACTTTGCTTGCTTGCTCATATACACGTTGAATCATTGGCTTGCCACATATTTCAGCCAATGGTTTGCCAGGAAAACGACTGCTGGCATAACGAGCGGGTATGATACCAATATACTGCATAAGCAAAGATTTCTGTGCAAAGGTACGGAAAAATTTACACATATACAAGAAAAATCGCAGAAAGTTTATTTTTCTCTGCGATTTTACATCTTTTACAGCGACATATAGCCGCCTCTATTGGTCTTTTAGAAACTACCAAGGTGGTGTACATTGCAGCCACCAATACTTGCTGTAGCTCTGTATGGGCAACTTCGTTTTCTTGCAAATCCGCGCCCAAATCTTGTCAAACAAATTTTCAAACCACATACGCATTTTGCTTTTATAAGTTAAGGAATTATTATATCTTGAAGTCATTACTTCATTGCTTTCTACACAATTCGCTTTGACACTACATGCCAATTGACAATCAACCAGAAGTTCTCCAAATATTCGGCTCTACGATTTTGATAATCAAGATAATAGGCGTGCTCCCAAAGGTCTATTGCCAAGATGGGCTTCCATCCATGTCGCAGAGGATTATCTCCGTTCGGCAACGACATCACGGTCATTTTTCCCTCTTCCTTCATAGCGAGCCATGTCCAACCCGAGCCAAAAAATCCTTTCGCCTCTTCATTTAGCTTGTCGCGCATAGCATCAAACGAACCAAACGACTGCTCTATCAGAAAAAGCAACTCACCCGAAGGGATTTTAGCATCCTTAGCAGGAAGAAATTGTTCGAAAAATAACTGATGATTCAACACCTGCCCCGCATTGTTAGCAATAGGACCTTCTGGCGCTTTGCGAACAATTTCCTCAATATCCATTCCCTCAAAATGAGAATTATCAATCAACCGATTGAGGTTATCAATATACGTTTGGAAATGCTTACCATAGTGGTAAGAGAGCGTTTTTTGGCTCATCATAGGAGCCAAATCTGTGAGTTGATAGCCCAACTCTGGAAGGCGAAAAAGATTCGTTTTCATAGGAGGTTACAATTTAAATATTATAGTATGGTTTAATCAGCATAACACAAGTGTATGCGTTATGCTGATTTCGGTACAAAAATCGTGCCAATTGAATGCGAATTATTTTCTCTTTCCCAAGAGATAATAATCAAAAATAATGCTACGCTTGCTAATAAGAGTGGGATTAAGTGTTTTGGAGCTGCGAATACAATCGCTTCTTTTTTCTTTGTAACTTATTCGCAATTTCCAAAAGGCGCATCTTGCTTGCAATACAGCCTTGAAATTCAACCATTTACCCGCAAAAAGCATCTGCAATGCAGCTACATAATCCAATGGCAAGCGAATTAACATGACCAATAGCCATTTCATTGTGGGTAAATTTTTATAGAGCATCAAAAGATTGTTGCGAAAATTTAGAAAAGTCTTTCTTGGACTCTCATATTCCAACGTAGCACCACCTACATGATATACCACCGATTGGGGTACTGCCATGATTTGATAACCGCGACAATGCAAGCGCCAACACATGTCTATTTCCTCTTGATGAGCAAAAAATACAGTATCCAACCCACCCTCTTTCAAATACACCTCGCGGTTGATAAAGAAACATGCACCCGATGCCCAAAAAATAGGTGCCACTGCATCATATTGCCCCTCATCCTCCTCCAGACATGTCAGCAAACGACCACGGCAATAGGGATAACCCAAACAGTCAATCATGCCACCCGCCGCACCAGCATGCTCAAAACGCACTTTCTCTGTCTTACCTTGCAACATATCCTGCTTAGAGTGCCAACTCAACACTTTCGGTTGCAATACCGCCACTTCCTCGTGTGCGCGCGCGTAATTTAATAAGGTGTCTAACCAGTTTAGAGTAACCTCTACATCAGAATTAAGCAGAACTATATATTTGGAATCCACCTGTGCGATTGCACGATTGTAACCCTCCGCAAAGCCATAATTGTACCCTAAATCAATTATTCGTACAGATTGTGTACGCAGATATGCCAACGAGCCATCGGTAGAACCATTATCCGCCACCACTATCTCCACGCCATCCAATTGTGTATGCGCAATCACAATAGGCAAAAAACGACGCAACATCGCTTCGCCATTCCAATTTAATATGATTACACTACATTCTAACATTTTAGCAATCTATGCAGAACTAAAAGCCGAAAGAAAACGCTACGGAAGCAGTAAAGTTTTTTCCTTGATAATACAACGGACAAAAAGCATTCAAATAATCTTGGGCTGTACCCAAACATTCACTCGGCAAGGCATTTTCCTTCTGATTATCAAACCCTTGTGCATTATTATATCCAACAGATAATGTCAAATACATATTCGGATGTGCCTCAAAAACACCATCCAAACGCACCTCATCATTGCGATAAATACAATGGTCAAAAGGCTTTTGAGCTATTGTTTCAGAAATATTATCTCGTAAATATGAATAAGAATTATACTTCGTATCATGGGTATAACTCAGTTTCACAAGCAATCCACGCACAGGACGATACGCCACCTCCGCATAGATAGATTGTGCATTATCACCCATATAGTGTCCCATATTGTAACTATTTGAAGTATAATCCAATACATCTATTGAGTGGATATATGTTGCAATATACGATCGCATAAACTCACCCATAAAACTCAATCCCTTCACAGGCCAACCAGACCAATTGAATCCCACCAAATATGAGATTGGATTATTTTCGGGATTGCTGGGCTTGAAACGAGTGAACTTCACTTCGTCCACAAACACAGAGCCATAAAGTTGCAAATGATTCACAGGGCGTACCGACAAAGAAGCAAATACTTGTGAGTTCTGATTTTGTGTACGAACACCCTTTGTCAGCAAGTGGTCCAAAGATTTGTAAAATGCTATGGGTATCAAGTAAGCTGCCTGAATCGTCTGTTCTGCATAGATAATAGAGTTTCCGAATGATAACGACAAATGCTTTATAGGCGTGATAGTGAACATGTTAGCTGCCATAAACTTGTTGTTAGGGCGATAGTTCACTACAGGCTGTGCTGTATTGGTCGTATGCTCCAAATAGGAATAAGTGGAGTCCAACACATTGGACACTAACCACGCATGGAAATAATCGAACTGAAACCATTTGCATGGGGTCAGTTGCAATGTTATCATCGGTACAGCAGGACTATTACCTGATAAAATATTTGCACAATGATATGCATCTCCCCAACGGATATTCTCGCGTTGAATACCTATACTTCCCCACCATGTATAAAGACTGATACCTCCCTTCGAGTCGGAAAAGTCGCCACCATAGTTGGCCTCCTTGTACTGCACCCCAGGCACATTGCTCAGCGCGGGATGTTGTTGCGAAGCGCCATAATGAATTCGTGCACCATACATTCGGTCGCCGTCTGTAGGGAAATACTTATTATTCAACCAGTTACCACTCCATGAATTATCGCGCAGACTGCCCCAAACACTGAGGTGATTAGCTATATCCATTTGCAATTCAGCTCCCCACCAACGCTGTAGTATAGCACCCTTTTTATTGGCGGTAACATTAGCACCTAAGATAGGACGCAAGCGCATCTTAAATTGATTATTGGCAGTCCTATAACTGAATTGTGGATCTGCTAAAGAGACATTATATGTAGAATGATCCGTGTATTGCACATAATTATCCACCATCGTATCACGCTCCAACGCAAACTCATTGAGATAAAAATCCAAATCAGCTTTTTGTCGCTTATTCAATAGCGTATCTGCCGATTGCGCTGCGACCAACATATCCGCCACTTGACTTCTGGAGTATGGGCGAATGGCTGTTTGACTAACAACTACCCCATCAGTAATCAATTCATCCAGAAAATCATACAAACGTGTATAGGTCAATGGCACCGGTATATTCTGCGCCGAAAGAAACCCACAAAAAGACAACAATACACTTATTATCAGACCAATACGTTTCATAATCCATTAATGGCTACGCGCCCGTTTAAAAATAATCGTATAGAATATACGCCAGAAATATATAAAATCCGTTGTCAATGTACCTTTCTCCTCACACATTGTGAGATAACGCATCTCAGATGCCTCTATCTCATCCAATGTCTTCGGCATATCGGCATAGAACGGAGGTAATAGTCCTGGCTTATGATGCACACGTTTCTCTTGTAACTCTTTGCTATACAGAGAGAAATAATGTTGCGAAATAGGGCGAACGCCAACCAACTTCATATCGCCTTTCAGCAGATTGATAATCATTGGTAATTCATCCAACCAGTATTTGCGCGCTATGCGACCTAAAGTAGTTACACGAATATCGTGATTGAATTTACCTCCCTCTTGCAACGAATAGCGATTATAGATATACTCCTGCAAGAACTCCGAATAAGGGTGCATAGTGCGTAACTTATAGAATTTGAACTGCTTACCATTCTTGCCTACCCTATTGAGCTTCACAAACAAGCCATACACACGACGTTCTATCACTTGAGGGCGGAACTTGCGGCGTGCAATGACATAATTTAAGTCGCCTATCTTGCGTTCTTCCACTATTTCAAATCCGCAATAGCACAAACGACCCAGCACTTCCGCCTTGCTCAGCACACGATCCTTGCCTTCTGTAATATCAAAATAAAAGCGCGATGTCATAAACAACTTAGGCAAAACGCGCTTATAAAGGAAGAACGCAATATAATATAACCAACTGATTACCTTTGGATAACGAGTTAATATATTGCGTTTGGTAACCGATTGTGGTTCATAGCAGCATACCCAGATTCCGTTGTCTGGCAGTTTATCATTGACAGTGGCAAACAACTTATTCACACCACGTATTTGATTGAGTGGCATGAAATTCACCAAGGTATCATAGCGATAATTGCGTAGTTTTTGGATATTATACAACTCCGTGGAGCGCAGCGTGAAGGTATTGGAAGAATACAATGTGATATGTTTTTCCAAGAAAGCTACTGCTGCTGGTGTGGCAAACTCCAATATGCTACTGCGCAAGGCTTCTTTTTCCTCTTCGCCATAATATTTGGGTTGTTTCAGTACAGGTTGCTCTGCACGCGCTGTAGCCTCAATGGGCTTATCCTCTTCATTCAGCGCATAGCGATAGGCGTGCTTAACAACCAGATAAACAAACGATATGACCAGCATAACCAGCCATATCGTCAATAACACCCATATCGAAAAATTCTCTTTCGCCAATATCCACATATATCCGTACATTACACCAAAGGTGAGAATAGCGGATACAAGCAATCGTCGAATATCTCTGCCCATCTTCATATACTTTACGGGTACATAACGATGACAGAAATACCCCATCAAAAGCCACGCGAAAGAAAATACAATAGCAAAGACGTCATACTTTTGAAAAGGGATTTCCGTGGACAACGGAAACCACCATAAGACAATTACCACACTGATTACCAGCGCAATAACATCTGCGAGAATATAATTCAAATACGGTTTATAAAAGAAGCGCCTTTGCATAAATCACTGATTGCGAGTTATTTTTTGCAACGTGCGTTCAAGCCTGCTACTACCTCATCGGTAATATCATATTGCTCAGCAGCCATCAGCACATTATCTTTCGCAGTGTTGCTTAATATCACATGGTAGCGACCGTCTGCATTAAACTCCTTCAAATAATTAGTCAATGAATCAGCCAATTGCACATTGAGTTTTTGGTTCTCCAACATAATATCTTGAGTCAATTTAGCTTCCAACTCTTGCAACTCTTGTTCTTTTTTAGCCAATTTTTGTTGAGCTTGTTCAGCACGTTCGCGACTCAAGAAGCCATTATTTTCTAATTTACGTTGAAAATCAGCAACTTCGTTTTGGAATGTACGCAATTTGGTGTTCATTTTCACACGAGCATCCTCTTGCTTTGTCATCAGTTTCTCACTGGCCTCTTGCGCAAAGGTGTAGTTTGCCAACAGACTATCCACATTCAGATACGCTACTGGCATTACTTCTGTTGGGGTACTTGCTGCTACTTCTGCGCTTGCAGGTTTCTTGCCTGCCAACACGATTACAAACAATGCAGCCACTGCGGCTACGAGAACTACGTTGATTAAAATTTGAATTTTGTTCATATTACTTTTTGTTTAATTATTATTCCTTATTTTATGTTATACCAATTCATGTATTACCAATCCAGAGCGCAATTTAGGCTCAAACCATGTTGTTTTGGGTGGCATTATATTGCCTGTGTCTGCGATACGAATCAGCTGATCCATTGTCACTGGATACAATGCCAAGGCCATTTTCATTTCGCCTGAATCTACGCGACGACTCAGTTCCTCCAGACCGCGGATACCACCCACAAAATCTATGCGTTTATCCGAACGCAAATCTTTGATTCCAAGCAATTTATCCAGAATCAAATTCGATGATATTGTTACATCCAGCACACCTATTGGATCTTGGTCATCATAGCGTCCTGCCTTTGCAGTCAGTTTATACCAATGACCTGCCAGATATAGTGCAAACACATGCAACGCCTCTGGGCGATATATATCTGTACCCATATCTTCCACCTCAAAGTCCTCTTTCAGTGCCTCCAAGAATTGCTCTTCGGTCATACCGTTCAGATCTTTAACAACACGGTTATAGTCCATGATATGTAATTGATTATCAGGGAAACAGACTGCTAAGAAGTAGTTATATTCCTCATCCCCTTTATGATTAGGATTTTGCAGTTTCTTTTCGTTTCCTACCAAAGCTGCTGCTGCGCTACGGTGGTGTCCATCGGCAATATACATCGCTGGTATCTCACTGATAATCTCCGTGATACGACTAATCGTTTCCGCATCACGAATCACCCAGAAGGTATGTCCAAAACCATCCAAATCCGACACAAAGTCATATTCAGGTTCACCTGCCACCACATTCGCGATGATTCTATCCAAGTCCTCGCGATGAGGGTAAGCAAAGAACACAGGTTCCACATTGGCATTATTCACGCGCACATGCTTCATGCGGTCCTCTTCTTTGTCGCGGCGTGTCAGTTCGTGCTTCATGATGCGACCTTCCATATAGTCTTCCACCCATGCTGCCAACACCAATCCATATTGCGTGCGCCCATCCATTGTCTGGGCATAGACATAATAGCAGTCCTCAGTATCTTGCACCAACCACTCTTTCTCACGGAACAAGTCAAACTGCTGACGAGCCATAGCATACACACGCTCATCATGCTCATCTGTACCATCCTCAAAATTGATTTCGGGCTTGATGATATGATATAATGACATCTCATTTCCTTCCGCCTCTCGACGTGCTTCATCAGAGTTCAGCACATCATACGGACGGCTACTCACTTGTTTCGCCAACGCCTTTGGCGGACGAATACCACGAAATGGTTTTACTTTCATAATTTTATCTTCTATCTTTAAACTCTATTCACTAACAGTAAACTACTTCTTCTCCGCCTTCCCCATTGCGCATGTACCATTAAATATAGCATTTGGTTCCACGGTCAATGTTTGCGTTTGGATCTCACCATGCACATAGCAAGTAGCACTCATCACAAGTGACTGTACAGCCTCTATTTTCCCTTCTACACGACCCATGATTTCAGCGTTTTGACATGTTATCGTACCAACCACGCAACCCTTCTCGCCAACGACAATCTTCCCTGCGCACTTCACATCACCTTCTATCGTTCCATCTACACGAATATCGTTATCCGTAATAACGGTACCAATAAATTTACTACCTGCCGTCAACGAATTATACATCGAACCAGCATTTGACTGTACTCCTGCCATATTTTTTCTCGTTTTTGTTAACATTATCACACTTGCTCTTGTGTACTACACATGAAATAACTTGCAAAAGTACAAAAAAAATCTCAATCCTGCAAACAAAAACATATTTTTTATTTTTTTTGTGAAAAATTTGTATATTCTCTTTATTTTTTGTACCTTTGTGGCGATTTTGGATAATAGGTAATTTTAAGTAAAATTTAATATGAAAAAATGTTTATTTATCGCATTGGTTTTGCTCTCTGCAATCCAGTTGCACGCTCAACTTCCTAACGTTCGTCTGCAAGACATAGACGGCAATACGGTTCAAACAGGTTCTATCAGCAACGATGACAAGCCTATTATCATTTCTTTCTGGGCTACTTGGTGTAAGCCATGCTTACGCGAACTAAAGGCTATCCATGAGGTATATCCTGATTGGCAGAATGAGACGGGTGTGAAGATGATTATTGTCAGCATTGACCAAGCACAAGATGCCAACAAGGTGAAGCCACTCGTAGATGGTTTTGGTTGGGAGTACGAAGTATTGCTTGATCCTAATGGCGATTTCAAACGTGCTATGAACGTGCAGAACGTGCCTCATGTCTTTGTGCTTGACGGCAAAGGCAAGATTGTCTATAACCACGCGGGTTATACCGAAGGTGGCGAGCAAGACATCTATGATGCACTACAATAATGCAGTCTCTACTATGTGATTACTATGAGATTACTATGTGATTACTATGAGATTCAAATAAGTTGATCGGTACAACATTATAAGATGAATATTAGGAAATACATACTCTTTTTATCCCTTATTCCTACCCTGCTGTGGGCGAATGATATTTCCCTTATTCCTACCTCACTACGGGCAAACGATACAGTGTATGTCGTAGGTGGCATTCAGCACGAAGGTTTGATACCTACGATTGATGTAGGTCGTCCTCTGCCAGAATGGGCAAAGATGCACTATCTCAGCAACACGTATTTAGATTTAGGTCTGCGTTGGGATCACCAAACGGGAGACGGGAATCGGGAATCGGAAATCGGTTTTCAGGGATTAGAACTCATCACGCGCTCCGAACTTACCGAATGGCCTATGCTCGGTTACGACGAGGACTTTGGCGGCTATGGTCTCAGCCACTTGCATTTGGCGGCCACCTTTGGCTGGGGAAAGATTACCGTGGGAGATGTCTATGGTCAGTTTGGCAGCGGTATGGTCTTGCGTCTATACGAAGACCGTGCTTTAGGTGTGGACAATGCTTTGCGCGGTGGTAAGATTGAAGCCACACCCTATAAAGGAATTTATTTCATCGCTTTAGGTGGCAAACAACGTCGCTATTGGAATTGCTACGACGACCACGCATGGGGATGGAACTACAAGCAAGATGCCGTCTTGGGAGCCAATCTCGAATTAGGAATCCACGAGTGGTCAGAGGCATTGCAACAAGCGGGTGCTAACTTGACTATCGGTGGTAGTTATGTCAGCAAGTACCAACAGAAAGATACAATTATCTTTAACACGGTCATCCAACCAGAAGGCAAATACGACTACTACTATAATTTGCCTGCGTGGGTGGGCGCGGGTAGCGTGCGCGCGCAACTGCAAATGAAGGGTTGGAATGCCCTCATAGAATACGCCTACAAGGCCAATGACCCCACTATCCTTAACGACTATAGCTACAAGCACGGAGAAGCCTTGCTCCTCTCCCTCAGCTACTCTAAGAAAGGTATGGCCATTATGGCACAAGCCAAACGCTCCAGCAATATGTCATTCCGTTCGGATCGTGGTCTCAACAATATGGCAGGAACGATTAACCACATGCCTCCTTTTGCTACGCAGCACACCTATATGCTGGCAGCGCTCTATCCTTACGGAACACATAAGACAGCTGATGAGTGGGCTTTCCAAGGCGAAATTCGCTATACATGGAAGCGCGGTACGGCTATGGGTGGACGTTATGGCACGACCCTCAAACTCAATGCTTCGCATATTCGCGGAACAGGCGAGAAGTGGTTTGGCATGAGCGAAGTACCCTATTACACCGATGTCAATCTTGAACTGAACAAGAAAATCAACAAACAGTGGTATATCGGAGCTATGGCGATGTATCAGACCTATAACAAGCAAGTCGTAGAAGGTCACGGCGACCTTATCCGTTCAGGTATTGGTGTGATAGAAGCCAAATATGCGACAACTAAGAACGTACAAATGCGTGCCGAACTGCAATACCTCTATACCAAGCAAGATGAGGGTCAATGGGTAGCAGCACTCTATGAACTCAGTCTCTGGCGCCGTCTATCTTTGTCTGCACAGTGGATGTACAATATTGGCATAGCACCAGAGGCTACCAACGAGCACTACTATACAGTAGCAGCCACCTATACACATGGTGCGCACCGCGTGATGGCAGGTTATACCAAGACGCGCGAAGGCTTTAACTGCTCGGGAGGCGTTTGTCGATATGTTCCCAAACAAGAAGGTGTATCTATCACTTATAATTTCACATGGTAAGGTAATTATTTAGATAACATTTATGAAAGCAAATATACAAATAAGTCTCTTTTCCTTGCTCTTGGTTCTTGGCTCCATGCTGACATCTTGCGAAGTAATTCCTGCTGGCGAGCGTGAGGATGTCATCTTCACCCCTACCGATCCGAGCGCTGTCAAGCGCACATCGTTGCTGCTCGAATACTCGGGATGGCGTTGTGTCAACTGCCCTACAGCAGCTGAGGAAGCGCATCGCCTCAAAGAGCAATACGGCGAGAACATCGTAGTAGTGGTATTGCACCCTGAGAGCAATCCTAACACCCGTCACAACAACAAACCAGCCCTCAACTATACTTGCCCCGAGGCAGATAGCCTCTACCTCATGATGGGCGGTACCAATACTACCCCATTCCCAACGGGCAATGTGAATATGGTAAAAGATGCTACCAAGGGTTACTTTCATGACTTTGGACAGTGGGCTACGCTCGTTAGCCAAGCATACGAGACTCCCCAACCAGTTCTCCTATCACAGGAGGTAGTGGCTAACGCAGATAATAAGGATATTTGGTTGGCGGTGGACGTCACTAACCTCAATGCTCAACCCGTTGAAGTCACCCTACAAGTGTGGCTTACTGAAGATGCGGTAATTGGCAGCCAAATGAAACCCGAAGGCACAGACAAGAACTACGCACATAACCATCTCTTGCGCGCCTCTATCACACCAATCTGGGGCGACATCATGCCTATCGAAGCACATATGACCCAGCAAGCAGTGTACGAATATACACTACCCGAGAAAGTCGTAAAAGAGAACTGCAACATTGTAGCTATCGTGAGCGTAAACGGCGAAGTGGTACAGGTTAAAGAAACGAAAATCACAATAGAATAATAATTGATAAACATAACGAGAATGAAAAAGATTTTTACTACATTTTTTGTGTTACTTGCAGCATTGGGTTTGCAAGCAGCATTGCACGTGACCGTTGATCAAGTGATTGACGACGAAGATGTGACCACTGAGATCACCCAAAACACCACTATTCGCATTACAGAATATGAGTGGGACGAGGATCTGGAAGAGGCATTGATGGAGGTGAGAGGACAATTGTATTCAGATGAGTCAGAAACTATTACTGTAACTATTACGCGCTCTGCCGAAGGTATCTTCGACCAGTTCTGCGCTGCTGGCAACTGTATTCCTGGTAACGAGGAATTAACCCAAGTATGTGAGTTCACAGTAGGTACTGCTGCTTTCCAACGTACTTGGTTTACCCACTACACGCCATTTGAAGATGGAACAGAGACTATCGCTTACACCTTCAACGATGGTGTCAACCCTACCCTCACGCTTACTATACAGTATAGCTACAACGAAGAAGACACCGCAATAGAAGATGTGCTCGTTCGCCCAAACGACAATGTCATTTACAATCTGCTCGGACAACGTATGCCTACCACCAACTGGGAGGACTTAGCAGCAGGTATTTATATTATCAATGGTAAGAAACTGATCAAGCAATAATCTATAATAATTACAGGTATGAAAAAACTTTTCACATGTATTCTGCTTTTCACAGCGGTTATAATGTCGGCACAAGAGGTGCCAGCATCTTTCCCTCGTAAGTATCTCATTGAGCACTTCACAGGCGACCAATGCGGCTATTGTCCTGGTGGTATGTTCAGTATTGAGGAATATATCAGTACTACCGAAACCCCATGTATTTGGGTGAGCCACCACTATGGTTATAACAAAGATGAATATACGATTCCTGAGAATGAAAAGATTGGTAAGGCATGCGGTGTACAAGGTGCTCCTAACATGGCTATGAACCGTACTAAGATCATGGGTACAAGCATTGCTTTCCATCCTGGTTATTTGGTTGAGAATGGTATTCCTGCACAGATTGCCAGCAAGTGCCCTACCGAGGCAGAGGCATCTGTCATTATCAATCACACCTATGATGCAGCCACACGCGAGCTCAATGTGACCGTCAGCGGTCAAGTGGCTAATACAGATGTTACTGAGTACTTACTCACCGTCCTCATTAAGGAGAATGGTCTGATTGGTAAGCAAGCGGACTATAACGAATACTCATTCAAATCAGCTGGTTTCAAGGAGTTTGTTCACCCACGCGTAGTGCGCGATGTACTCTGCTCTGATCCGTTAGGAGACAATGTAGCAGTTGAGAACCAGGCATATAGCCAGGACTACACCTTCACACTTCCAGAGGGATGGGTAGCTGAGAACTGCGGTATTGTGGCTTACATTACCCCTACAAACAAGAAACCTATCATCAATGCCGAGGAGGCTCCATTGGTAGTTGGTACTACAGGTGGCGAAGAGTACTTGCCATTTGGTATTACCCAAAATCAAGCACCAACCAGCCCTGATAAACTGACTTTTGATTCCGTAGTAATCAACAAGCCTGCTGATGACAAATTGGAGTTGATTCTATTCTCCAGCAAGTCTGTACGTTCCAGTGCATATGGTGCTATGAAATCTATGGTAGTATTGGAGTTCAACACCACCGAAGATGTATTACCTATGGATACATTCGATATTCAAGAGGGTAACATTCTCAACACGCTGACAGCAGGTTATGCAATGCTGGATAGCCGCAGTTTTGCAGGTTCTTGTTTCCACTATATTGATAGCAAGGAGTTGAAGGAGGGCAATATCGTTATTTACCACACTTGGAGACTTAAAACAGGTAAGATGGCATACAGCACAGATGGTAGTCTGTTGGTAGCAGGTAATTTCGCCAATGGCAAGCACTTCACTATGACTGCTGAAAATGTCAAGATGCCGAACCCATGTGTGGATGCAACCCCATTGCTGGAGCCTACTGCTGAGTTGGCATTGAACATTAACAATGCATTTGATGTATATCGTATTGATTATCAAGCATGGTTGAATAGTGGTGTAAACCTTATTTGGTCAGGTAACGAGGCATTGCATACTTTTGTAGCTAAGGATTGTGAGTTTGCAGTAGCTATCCACCACGAGGATGTGGTTAATTACACAGAGGTTCCTGCTGCTGGCAATGTCGTATTGAATGCGGATATTCTTGCTGGCTTGGCACCATATGTAGCTCCTGATGGTTATTTGTACATCCGCTTCTTGACGGGAGCTGAGGGCACATTGACTATTGGTCAATAATCATTATATTCACCATAAAACAAAGCGTTCAGGTTTCCTGAGCGCTTTGTTTTATTTTTAACAGGAAAAATTTGCATATACGCATTTTTTTATGTACCTTTGCACGGCAAAGTATTTTAGCATGACTGCGAGAGAGGCTCTGAAGACATATTTTGGTTACGATGATTTTCGTCCATTACAGGAGGAGATCATTCAGTCCGTCATAGACGGTCGCGACACTCTGGCACTCATGCCAACGGGGGGCGGCAAAAGTCTGTGCTTCCAAGTTCCTACAATGGCTATGGGCAGATTGTGCCTCGTTATCACACCTCTTATCGCCCTCATGAAAGACCAAGTGGAGAACCTCCGTCGACGAGATATCCATGCCGCAGCCATCTACACAGGCATGAGCTATGACCAGCAGAAAGTAGCACTCGACAACTGTCAATGGGGTCCCTACCATTTCCTCTATGTGTCACCCGAACGACTGGAGTCGGAGGAGTTTCGCGAGCGACTCGCGCGCCTGCCTATCTGCCTTATCGCTGTAGATGAGGCGCACTGTATCTCACAATGGGGATATGATTTCCGCCCCAGTTACCTCAAAATCGCGGAAATACGGGAGGTTATTAGAGGCAAGAGGGAAAAAGGCGAGGAGGCGAGGAGGCAAGCAGTTCCCATCCTCGCACTTACTGCCACCGCTACACCCGATGTGGTGGATGATATACAAGCACGCTTAGCATTTCGCGAGAAGAATGTGCTGCGCAAGAGTTTTCTTCGCCAGAACCTTAGTTATGTAGTGCGCCAAACCAACAAGAAAGCCGATGAGATTGTGCATATCCTCTCCAAGGTGCCCGGTTCGGCTATTGTATATGTCCGTAACCGCCAACGCGCACAAGAACTCGCAGCCTACCTCAACGAAAAAGGTCTCTCCGCCGACTTCTACCACGCAGGACTCACCTCCAAAGAGCGCGCTGCTAAGCAAGAGGCGTGGCGAGCCTACCCCCATCCCCTCCCTAAAGGGAAGGGAGTGACGCGAGTGATGGTTTCCACCAATGCCTTTGGTATGGGCATTGACAAACCCGATGTGCGAATGGTGATTCACCACGACCTGCCCGATACGATAGAGGCGTATTTCCAAGAGGCAGGACGTGCGGGGCGCGATGAGCAACGTGCCTTTGCGGTACTGCTCTACGACCCAGCACAGGACAAAGCCAAAGCACGCAAACGCATAGCAGACAACTACCCACCCAAAGAGTTTGTCACCGATGTCTATCATAAGACATGCGACTTCTTGGGTGTAGGTGCAGGCAGCGGACATGGGCATACCTTCATGCTTCCCATCAATGACCTATGCCGTATCATGCACCTGCCTATCCTACAGACCTACTCTGCCCTACACCTGCTGACACAAACAGGCTATGTCTACTTCCAAGAAGAACAAGAGATACAACCCCGCGTGAAGATTCTCATTTCGCAACGCGAAATGAATGAGTACGGACTCAGCGAGCAGCAATATAAGTTATTGGAATTATTGATGCGCAAGTATTCGGGTATTTTCACCGACTTGCAATATGTGCATTTCGACCAACTCACCACCCCAATAACCAATAGCCAATCGCCAATAGCCAATCGCCAATCCCTCCATGACCTGCTTGTATCATTGGCGCAACGTCATATCATCACCTATATCCCGCACGACACTGCCAACACGCTGACCTTCACGCGCGAGCGACAAACCGATATTTATATGCCTACCTCCATATACGACAACCATCGCCAACAGTATATTGAGAAACTGAAAGCGATGGTAGAATATGCTGATAATCAGCACTATTGTCGTTCGCAATTGCTATTATCGTATTTTGGTGAAACCGATGCTGTCACCTGTGGAACTTGCGATGTGTGTCGTCAGCAAACGAAAACACAGCGCTAACATTCTATCTATATCGATGCTCTATCATCCTTGTGAGAATAGCAATCAATATGGTGGTCATTGCAATACAAATAGGAAAGATGTAAGCCCCCCACCATCCTACTCCACCATACATATGTTGATAAAAAGCCCACGAGGAGGACAATATCAGTACCAATATCAACACATTGATAATTGGACTCAGTTGCATGCGTTGCAGTTGTTCGTTCCAATGACCACTAATCCAAACTATCACGAATACATAGGCTAACAATGCTACGCATAGCAACAATAAGAAACATATCTTATGCGACATATCCAAGAGTATCATGTCCAGAATAGGTATCAGCAACAATAACACAATATTCAGCAGTATCACACCTTTTACCACTCTGCTGGTAGCAACTTGATACATTCTCTCCTGTAGAGAAAAATTGGCTGACCTATTGTAATAATAGCGTAGCATAGTCATCGGTTTTTGGTGGTTTTTGGTTTAATGGCACGAGCCAGTTGTTAAAAACTCACTGCAAAAGTAGTGCCAATTTATCAAAAAAAATAAAAACAACAATATTGCTATTTTCCTGGGTTCAAATACGGTAGGAAAAATAACAATATTGTTGGTATAGGGGCTGATGGCTCGCTATGTGAACTATTGTTTAGAGGCGAGCGTTTTCCAGAATGGATAATCCATAAAGGGTATTTCTCCAGATGAGATACGCAGGGTTATCTTGCTGGGGTCAATAGCAATATAGTATCTTGACTTGTCACTCGTATCTTGTGGCGTATAGAATTGAATATCCTGATCATCAATGTGATGCGCTATCGCTGTGCGAATACGTGCTATGTACCCACGGATATTGGGCACATCTTCCAAATACGACCTTTCATCTGTGATAGGTGTATCACGAAACAAATTGCATATCGCATGATATGTACGTCCAAGGCGTTGCACATCTTTTTCCGACAACGGATGATGTTGTCCTGCTTTGACCAATCCTCCGTGATGTGTACAGCATGACTGATGGAGGATAAATATATACGTTGCCAACTGTGTCGCACTCATCTGTATCTCCACTCCACGCATCCAGATACGCCTTGCTGGAATATCAATCAAAATGCGGTTCTCCTCCCCATTGGTGTGTTGGCGAGCCAAGAAATCAAAAAATTGCTTGTAGAATCCATGATAGTGAAACAGATTCTTGCCGCGTTTGGGACGGTGATACTCTGGTTCGGAAATAAACGTTTCGTATTCATCCAAGAAACGACGCACTTCATTCAGCACACTATCAGGTTCATCTTCCAGACGAATCGTTAGAAAATTGACAAAACATGTATCTTGTAGCGAGGAGTTGCACGCAGGAACATACGATACTCCCACGTTTATCAGCAGCGAAGGTTCTATATCGTAGAAAGAAGTTTGATGGGACAAGTTTGCCAAGTAATCGCGCGTAAAACTCTCCGTAGTATAGTTGGTTAGGCGTTCGTACAAGTTATTGAGCATATCATTGGTCAAACGTGGATTCATATAGCGAATAATGTCGCACAGATAGTCGCGATCCATTTCGCAGCAATTCTTGGATATTTTGGGTATATAGATAAACTCAAACTTCCACAATTGTAGCAGGTTAGCGATAGTATCATACTGTTGCCAAATCTCATCGTTGATGGCGGGCATATAATCGCTTTCGATATACACTACATATTTTTCCGAACTCTGCCAACCTCTGATGAGGGTAGAAAACAGATTGTATTTGTTGACCTTGTCATTTAGTGTCAGCGACAACGATAGCAACAGCAACGCCTCTCTCGCCACGCACGAATTATCGGAGTATGCTGCCTTCTGCAAAATCGAGAAAATCTTTTTCTGCTCGTTTGGCGCCATACTCTTGATATATGTCACAGCATCTTCTTGCGACATAAATTGTGCTTCGTGCAGTTCATCCTGCGAAATATCAAAACTAAAAATGATATGGTTGTAGAGTTGAATTTCCTCATGACAAATCACATCATCCGACTTGATTAGGTCTGAAATCAAACGTGCAATTGCTATTTTCTGATGGTGTCGCATGGTATTATTGAGATGGGGGTTGGTTTATCGTATGCTATCCAAGTATCCTTCCAGGATAATGCAAGCTGCCAGTTTATCCACCACGGATTTGTCTTGCCGTTGGCTCTTTTTCATGCCTCCTGCTATCATGGCTTGGTGTGCAATGACGGAGGTAAAACGTTCATCATATTCTTTCAGCGGTATATTCGGGAACAGTTTGCGAAAGCGATTGATGAAAGGTTGAATATACTGCATGGATTCGGAGTCTTCGCCATTCATTTGATAGGGGTGTCCTATCACCACTTCATCCACCTGTTCTTTGGCGAAATACTCTTTCAGCCATGCTTCCAGCGTATGAGTAGGAATGGTAATAAGCGGATTAGCCGTTATACGGAGTATATCCGTAACGGCTAATCCTGTTCGTTTGCGACCGAAATCTATCGCAAGTATTCTGCCCATTAATCAACGAGTGCTTGGTACTTATCGTCCATACCAAGGCGATAGTACAATGAGCGCAATGAGCGTTTGTAGTCGTAGTTCTCTGGATCCAGCTCATATGCCTTCTCCATGAGAGGAAGCGCTTTGAGATTGAGTTCTTGGCTCTTAGCCTTCTCTACCTCGAACTCTTTAGCACTGAGGTAAGCAGCGTCGTTGTAAATCTTGTCTGCATATTCGCAATATGCTACACCATAGTTGAAGTAACCAGCAGCGCTGTTAGGTTCTATGGCAATCGCCTTTTCATAACATGCAAAAGCGTTGTCATATTGTTTCAAGAACACAACATATATATCGCCCTTTATGAGGTGATACAAAGCTGTCTCTGGTTCGCGTTCAATAGCGAGATCAAGATATTTCAATGCTTTTTCTGCTTGACCTGTACGTGCATAGATGTCAATCAGACTTTGGATAAATACTTGCTCTTTTGGATAAGCGTTCACACATTCCTCCAAGAATGCCAATGCCTTAGCTGTATCTTGTTTGTTTTGGATAGTAATACGATAGATACCTACATTAGCATTGACAATATCATCATAGAGTGCAGTTTGTTTAGCATGCTCAGTATTCATGCGCTCAAAAGCAGCCAATGCATCATCATAACGCTCAGCAGCCTCAGCCAACTGACCTGATTGATAGAGGTAAATGTAGTAGTTGGAGTCGCATACAATCTTAGCCATCTCGCTTGGGTTCTCCTTCATCATGTCCAACTCTGGGATATTGCAGTGCGCAATAAACATGTCGTATGCCAATGAGGGATCACCTGCTTGATATGCATCGAAACCAGAAAGAATCAAAGGAATGCTATTGAAGTACTCTACTACCTTAGGCACAATGTTCTTAGGAGTACGAGTGTCGAATTTCTCTTTACCCTTCTTGTCAATAGTAGGAACCTTAGCCATATCATATGCTTTGATCCAATAGTTGAGTGACTCATATACAGCATCACCCCATGCCTTCCTATCGAATTGTTGTCCAAGTTGTTGTTTGAGATTACCATTGGAGAACTCCTTGTAACCTATGAAACCTGCTACATACCAAGTGTTTGCAAGATCTTTGGTCTCATCGTTTTGTAGTGCTTCTGCAATAGCAGCGCGTGCACCTGCATAATCGGGTGTCTCTGCATCAGCCAAACTACGAGCTTTGCTAACGTTTGCTTTTTGAGCGAAGCAGCCTGCGCTTATCAGCACGAGAGCTGCAAGAAAAATGGATTTTTTCATTTTATTAAAAGGTTTTGTGTTGTTAGTAATCATTTCTTTTTTTTACTCTTCGGCGTTGGTTGTTTCCTCCGTGGTCGTTTCTGCGGATTCAACTACTTCCTCTTGTTCCTCTTTTGGCACTACGCAGCCGAACATCAGCGTATCGTTGCGCTTTTGGAGTTCTATGAGTTTCACGCCTTGTGTAGCACGTCCCATCACGCGGATGGTGTCCATTGCCATACGGATAGCGGTACCCGATTTGGTAATGAGCATCAGGTCTTGTTCATCGGTTACAGCCTCCAGACCTATCAGATTACCCGTCTTATCGGTGAGGTTCATGGTCTTCACACCCTTACCGCCACGGTTGGTGATACGGTATATTGGCTCGCCATTCTCATCATCAAGGTCGGTGCGCTTACCAAAGCCCTTCTCTGAAATCACGAGTACAGACTCCTTGCTACCCTCCTCTACACAAATCATGCCAATCACGCGATCCTTGCCATCTTCGTCCAACTTTATTGCTCGTACACCTGTTGCGGTACGACCCATTGGGCGAACGGTGTCTTCTGGGAAGCGAACCACTTTGCCATTGTACGAAGCCACCAACATTTGGCTATTGCCATCCGTCAGTGTCACGCGAATCAGGCGGTCATCCTCGCGCAGACCAAGCGCAATGATACCATTGGCACGTGGACGGCTGTATGCTTCCAAGGTGGTTTTCTTCATCAAACCGTTCTTTGTCGCGAAGATGAGGTAATGATTTTGTACATACTCCATGTCGCTCAGGTTCTTCACATGGATAAATGCGCAAACCTTGTCACCCTTTTGGATATTAATCATGTTCTGCAATGCACGACCTTTCGACTGGCGGTTACCCTCTGGCAACTCATATACTTTGGTCCAGTAGAGGCGCCCCTGCTCTGTGAAGAACATCATTGTGGAGTGCATATTGGCTTGGTGTACATATTCGATAAAGTCCTCATCACGTGCTGCGCTGGCTTTTGCTCCTACGCCGCCACGACCTTGCTGACGGAAGTCTGCCAATGGAGTACGCTTAATGTAACCCAAGTGAGAAATGGTAATAACCATATCGTCATCTGCATACATATCCTCAGGATTGAACTCAGTAGCCATCTTGATGATACGTGTGCGACGCTCATCGGCATATTTCTCTTTGATTTCAACCAACTCGTTCTCAATCACTTCGTAGCGCATCACATCGCTCGCGAGCAGCGCGTTCAAGTGTTGAATCAACTCTTGCAACTTAGCATATTCCTCTCTCAACTCATCAATACGCAAGCCCGTCAGTTGCGACAAACGCATATCCACGATGGCTTTGGATTGCAGGTTATCAAGGTTGAAGCGTGCCTCCAAGTTCGCTTGCGCGTCAGCAGGAGTACGGCTTGCGCGAATGATTTTCACCACCTCGTCAATGTTATCTACAGCGATGATTAATCCTTCTAATATATGCGCGCGTTCTTCGGCTTTTTTGAGTTCGAACTTCGTGCGACGTACCACTACTTCCATGCGGTGCTCGATGAAGTTCGCCACCATGTCATGCAGGTTCAGCAATTGTGGGCGACCTTTCACCAGCGCAATGCTGTTCACCGAGAAGCTGGATTGGAGTGCAGTGTATTTGTAGAGCTTATTCAGCACTACTTGTGCATTTGCATCGCGTTTGATTTCGATAATGATACGCACATCGCGTTTGGATTGGTCGCTGATACCCGAGATACCTTCAATCTTCTTGTCGTTCACCAGGTCAGCGATATTCTTCACGAGGTCAGACTTCACCACGCCGTATGGCAACTCGCCAATCACGATACGCTCGCGACCGTTATCTTCGGTCTCAATCTCTGCTTTCGAACGGATAATAATACGTCCGCGACCTGTCTCGTATGCATCGCGCACGCCTTGATAACCGTATATAGTACCGCCCGTTGGGAAGTCAGGTGCTTTAATGTGCTCCATGAGTTCAGCCACGGTGATTGGCTCTACTTCTGGATTCTCCACGCGCTCTACTGCGTTCTTCACGTATGCCACGCAACCATCGATTACCTCGCCCAAGTTGTGGGTTGGCATGTTCGTTGCCATACCTACTGCAATACCGCTTGCTCCGTTCACCAACAGGTTAGGGAAGCGACATGGCAATACCACTGGCTCGCGCAACGAGTCGTCGAAGTTCAGCTGCATATCCACGGTATCTTTGTCTATGTCGCGAAGCATCTCTTCGGCGAGTTTTGAGAGGCGTGCTTCGGTATAACGCATGGCTGCTGCACCGTCGCCGTCAATCGAACCAAAGTTACCTTGTCCGTCCACCAACACGTTGCGCATGTTCCATGGCTGTGCCATACGCACCAGTGTGCCATAGATACTGCTATCGCCGTGAGGGTGGTACTTACCCATCACCTCACCCACGATACGTGCGGATTTCTTGGTCGGTTTGTCGCTGGTGTTACCCAACTCATTCATTCCGAAGAGCACACGGCGGTGTACAGGCTTGAAACCGTCGCGCACATCGGGCAACGCACGTGCCACAATGACGCTCATCGAATAGTCAATGTACGAGGTTCGCATTTCCTCGTCAATCTTCACAGGAATAATTCTGTCGTTGTCAATCATCTATATAAAGTTTTAAAAGTTTCAAAAGGTTTTATGGGTAAAAACAACCGCTTCCTTCCACGCTGCAAAATTACTACAATTTTTTGACATACGCAAATTTTTGCGTTATTTTTTGCATTTTTCTTATTTTCGGGGGTATATCACAATTATATAGAGAACGCCTTAAATCGCAAATATATATGTTTTTGGTCAATCTCACACACCTATATACACGAACGCGCTCGCGCGCGCGAGCAGAGCGATAGAATATCTACACAATAGTTGCAGGAAAAACAGGTATTTTGTTATTTTTTTTGCATATATGAAAAAAAAGTAGTAATTTTGCGGCGAAATTGCGGCATTAGCACATCGGTAGTGCATCGGCTTCCCAAGCCGAGGAGGCGGGTTCGATTCCCGTATGCCGCTCTTCGTCGGAATGCGCTTGTCGCATGAACGACGCTTGTCAGCGATATATAAATAGTGTGTCGGTCTATCGCGGGATAAGGGAAGAAAAACATCTGTTTTAATCCCCTATCACGAGGAAAGTCCGGGCAGCAAAGAGCGCCACAGCGGTTAATGACCGTCAGGCAGCAATGTTTGGTCCCTGCAAAAGCGACGAACAATCCGCAAGGAGGAAGTGATACGAGCATACTGTGGGCTGCAATTCCAAGTATACCAACGTTTGAGCGCTGCTCGCGTGAGTTGGAGGGTAGGAAGCAACAGAAGCACGTAGTAATACGCGACTCAAGATTAATGATAGACGCCACAATTAGGAGTTTCAAAGGTGCTAAAAGTTCCAGAGTTCCAATGTGGTACAGAACCCGGCTTATAGACACACTATTTCTTTGAACAATAACGACCTTAAAGTCTTTAAAGTCCTTAACGACATTGATGACTTTAGGGAAAAACCATAAATGACAATGAAAAAACTCTTTCTTTTTGCAGCACTCTTTAGTGCGATTACCCTCAGTGCTAAACCACGCATTGACCGAGCAGAGCCTCTCTGCTGGTGGACAGAAATGAACTGCCCACTCACCCTATTGCTTCACGGCGAAGATCTCGCTGACGCACAAGTGACTATCCAACAACTCCAAAATGGCAAAGTTGTCAAAGGCGAGTGCACAGGTCTGCAAGTCAAAAGCCAACACAACGCCGAGAATCCAAACTACCTCTTCGTGGATTTGGCTGTCAATCAAGCAGGTACTTACCGTATCACTCTTAAGAAAGGCAAACACACCTCTAAGGTGGATTACACTATCCACACCCGCCGCGAAGGTAGCCGCGAGCGCCAAGGATTCAACTCCAGCGATATGATTTACCTCATCATGTCCGACCGCTTTGTGGATGGCGACTCAACCAACAACACCGTTGAGACTATGGCAGAGGCATGTGCTAAGGACAACGTGCACGGTCGCTTTGGTGGTGATATTCAGGGTATTATCAATTCGCTCGACCATATCGCAGCATTGGGCGCAACCGCCATTTGGCCTACCCCACTCCTTGAGGATAATGAGGCGGCATGGTCATACCACGGCTACGCATGCTCCGACTACTATCATATCGATCCTCGCTACGGCAGCAACGAGCTCTATCGCCAAATGGTGGAGAAAGCCCACGAGAAAGGCATTAAGTTCATCATGGATATGGTGCCTAACCACTGCGGTGGTACGCATTGGTGGATGAAGGACCTGCCATACCAAGATTGGATTAACCAGTTTGACACATTTACCAACACCCACAACGTTTTCTCTGCTAACTACGACATCAACGCATCGGAGTACGACCGCCTGCTCTCCAACCGCGGTTGGTTCGACCGCCCTATGCCAGATATGAACCTCGAGAATCCAGACTTGCTGCAATACTTCAAGCAATGGGCTATCTGGTGGATTGAGTATGCTAACCTCGATGGCTTGCGCGTGGACACCTATCCATATATTGAGATGGTTCCTGGTAGCGAATGGGTGAAAGCGATTATGGATGAGTATCCTAATTTCAATATCGTAGGCGAGTGCTGGACACGTCCTACTCCTGCTGTAGCATATTGGCAATCGGGTGTGAAGAATCACAATGGCTTTGACAGTCACCTCAGAAGTGTGATGGACTTCCCATTGGAAGAGGCTATCCGTCAAGCACTGGAGAGCGACAATCAAGGTTGGGGCGGTGGACTCACACGCGTGTATGACGTATTAACAATGGATTACATGTACGCAGACGTGAATGATATTCTCATCATGCTTGGCAACCACGATATGGACCGTATTGCTGACGTGGTGAAAGACCAAGACCCACGCCGTGTGAAATTGGCATATACGTTGTTGGCAACTATGCGTGGTATTCCACAAGTGTTCTATGGCGATGAGTATGCCATGAAGTCAGCCGACCGCAAATTGGGTCACTCTACCCTGCGTATGCCTTTGCCATTGGGCGAAGAAGTAACTGCTGAAATGCAAGATATGTTTGACTATCAAAGCCGTCTCTTCCAATGGCGCAAGGGCGAAGAGGTGATTCATACAGGCAAGACCATGCACTTTATGAGTCGTGACAACACATACGGTTTCTTCCGCTACAACGACAACGAGGCTGTGTTCGTCTTTGTCAATGCCAGCACAGACAACCGCACTATCCCAACTGCTCATTACGCAGAGATTCTTGGCAAGTACAACGCTGTTGGTCAGGATATTATCACTGGCAAGACCTACGACCTCAGCCAAAAGGATATTGTGGTAGAGCCATTGTCAAGCATTATAGTGAAACTGAACAAATAAAATCATTGTAGTAAAAAGGAGGCTTGCCTCCTTTTTACCTAATATTTAGTAGTATGGAATATCGTTTTTCTGGTAAGAGTGGACTTCAGTTACCATTGGTATCATTGGGACTGTGGCACAACTTCGGCAGTGAAGACCCCTTTGATGTGGCTCGTGCTATGTTGCTTCACGCTTGGGATAAAGGTGTAACGCATTTTGATATTGCCAACAACTATGGCCCTGCTCCGGGTACTGCGGAGATGACTTTCGGTCGTGTGCTGCGCGAAGATTTGTTGGCGCACCGCGATGAGATGATTGTTTCCTCCAAGGCAGGCTATTGGGGATGGGATGGACCTTATGGCAATGGTGGCTCGCGCAAATATATGATTGCATCTTGCGACCAGAGTTTGAAGCGAACGGGATTAGAATACTTTGATATTTTCTATTCGCACCGCTACGATCCACAAACGCCTATCGAGGAGACAATGCAAGCGCTTGTGGACATTGTGCGAGCAGGCAAAGCGTTGTATGCAGGCATTAGCAATTATCCTGCTGACAAACAGAAGGAGTGCTACGATTATCTGTCGGCTGCTCATGTACCTTGCGTTATCAGTCAATACAAAGCCAGCATTGCTTTTCCTCAGACCTTAGAGGAGAATCTGCCTGTAGCCAATGCCAATAGTTCTGGGTTTATTTGCTATTCTCCATTGGCGCAAGGTTTGCTTACCAACCGCTATTTGAATGGTATTCCTGCGGGCAGTCGTGCCAGCAAGAATGTCTTCTTGCATCCCGAGCAAGTAACTGCGGAGGCAGTTGCCCGTGCTCAACAGTTGGGTGCAATAGCAGCAGAGCGTGGACAGACGTTGGCACAAATGGCAGTAGCGTGGTTGCTGAGTAAAGATGTAACGAGTGTGATTATCGGTGCCAGTAGTGTTGCGCAGTTGGACGACAACCTGCACGCTATTGACAATATTGCCTTCTCGGAAGAAGAACTCCAGAAGATTGCGCACGTTATGCAACAACAATAAACGTGCTTATACACTAACGCGCACTCAAACACAATTGGTCATTGACCTAATTGCATACAAGAGGGTGAGGCAATTGCCCCACCCTCTTAATTATATCTCTGCAATATATTCTCTCGTTTTCGTATATCCAACTATTTCGCAGAAACGCTTTACTAAATCAGTTGCAAAGGTACTACATTTTTATGATATACGCAAGAAAATAGCGAAAAGTTCGCTATTTTTTGTTTAGTGGACGGCGCTTTGCGCCTACTGTTTAGGGTTTAGAGTTATAGGGCAATCTTAACAAAACGCACTTTTTCGGTTTTAGCGGTCTCGGGGAGTTCTCTCGGAGTTCTCAGGGTCGTCTCTCGGTGAAATTGGGCAACGGATCAAGAAACGAAAAGGAAATGAATCTTAATAATTGCTACTTTTTACAAAAAATCCCCACTGCTCTTCTGAATGGAATTTTGTTTTAATTAGGGATAATTTTCTGCAACATTTAGGTAGTATTTAGGTAAGGAATTGTGTGGTTATTGTATGGTTATTGTATGGTTATTGTGTGGTGCGGACGGGGAAAATCGTGCATACTTGCAACTTACGAAGAGGCAAAGTATTTATAGAGAGGCAAAGTATTTCCACAGCGGTGCAGCGTGCAGGGCTTGGATAATCTCGCCCGAAGTAAGCAACTCCTTTACCTCTTCACGAGTAAGGACATGCACATGAATGTCCTCTGATGGCTCTTGATGCGGTTCACGCACCTTCTCTACCCCCGTAGCAAGGAAAGTAAAACTCTTATTCGTATGATTAGTAGGATTAGGCGAAAGCTCCATAAACGCCTGCCACTCGCCACCTTCGTAGCCCGTCTCCTCGCTCAGTTCGCGTATAGCAGCCTGCAAAGGCGTCTCGCCCTCATCCACCACACCTGCCACCAATTCATAATGCGTCTCACCCAACGCATGGCGGTACTGGTCAATCATCACAAAATCACCATCCTTAGTGATAGCAATCACATTAATCCAATTGGGAAAATCCATTACAAACCACGCAGGAATCTGCGTACCATTGGGCAGTTCCACCACCTCCTGGCGCACGTTCAACCACGGACCAAGATTCAACAAAGGGGTACTCTTGAGCACACGCCATTTTCTGTTTTCGAGTTTCTTGAGCATATCTTTTTTAGGCTAAAGGTTAGAGGTTAAAGGCTCGAATATGCGGCTTTGCCGCTCCAAAAGAGGACGCCATGCAGCAGTGAGGTAGATAACGCGGGCAGCGAGGTGAAGGAAATAGCCCACAAACAACGCATGCACTCCCCACCAATGAGCCGTTGCTACATACCCCAACACAAATCCCACTGCAGCCAAAATCATACCATTACGGATCTGCTTACCCGCCGTAGCACCCGTGTAAACACCATCCCACATAAACGCCAACGTACTAACAATAGGCATAGCAATCAGCCAAGCCGTGAAATCCGTCAAACGCCCTAACACCACCACATCGCTGGTCATCATGCGGTACATTGGCATAGACCACAAGGCAAAAATCACCGTAAAAACAACTCCTACGCCCAATGACCAAAGGAAAAGTAGGCGGACGAGAAGGCCTACCCCCTCCCCCTCCCTAAAAGGAGGGGAGTTTTTTTGTTGACCGATATATTTGCCAACAAGAGCTTCGCCTGCATATGCAAAACCATCCACGAAATAGGAAAACAACATAAACAGTTTCATGAGTATGCTACACACCGCCAAATCTGTATCACCATACAACGACGACAACGACGTAAAGCCCACATACACAATCATAAAACACAACGAACGCACAAACAAGTTAGCATTCAACGATATGAGTTGGCGCATACCACGCATATCCCTAAGCAATCGCAAGAAAGACACCCCCAGCCATACATGGCGATATTTCCACAAAAGAATCACAATGGATAGCAACAGTCCTGTGAATTGCGCCACCACCGTACCATACGCTACACCCAATGCGCCCAATGGCGTATAGACTGCGAGGGCATAACTGACCGCCATATTCACCACATTCACCACTATGTCCGTAATCATCGGACTGACCGTGTCCTGCATACCAATAAACCACCCCTTGATAGCCATCAGCGACAACGTAGCAGGCGCAGCCCACACACGCACAAAGAAATAGTCGCGTGCAAAAGAAGCCACCTCTGCTGAGCAAGGCACAATAGCCAACGCAGCCGTAACAAACAACCATTGCAACAGCCAAATAAGTGCTGCACCTATCAACGCAATCCCTACGCTCTGCGCCAACAATCGGGCACACTGCTCGCGGTCGCCACGACCAAAAGCCTGAGCAGTCATACCACTGGTACCCACACGCAGGAAACCAAAATTCCAATACAACAAATCAAAAAGCATCGTGCCAATGGCAATACCACCAATGGCATGAGCGTCAGAGATATGTCCAACAATAGCCGTATCTACCAATCCCACCAACGGAATGGTGATATTGGCAAGAATACTGGGAATAGCTAAACGAAGAATCTGCTTGTTCATAATTCTACAATCGTAATACCTGCACCACCGCGGTCAGAATCGCCATCGTGAAAAACAATATCGCCCGATTTGAGTCGGCGCATAGATTTTTGTCGTTCTGCCAAATAGTCACGCACCACTTGTTTGAGTGCACCTGTGCCCGTACCATGGAGGATAGACACCTGTTCGGCATTGACCATCAAAGCATCATCAATATACGCAATCAAAAGTTCCAAAGCCTCATCCACACGCAAGCCGCGAATATCCAATTCGCGATTGAAAGAGAGTTTCTTGCGGCGAAGTTCATCCGTGACGTTGCTAATGCGTACTTGTCCCAGACTCCGGCTTCCGGAAGCCCTGTTGTTTGCTTGTTGCTCTTGAAGCAACTTGGCGGGGTTCTTGGTGAGAATCTTCAGGTCGCTAAGGTCGCGAAGAACCTTTGGCTGCTTGGTGGATTGGGTAGTTGTGCTAGTCTTACTAGTTTGGCTAGTTTTGCTAGTTTGGCTAGTTTTGCTAGTTTGGCGTTCCACTTTGGTCTTTAAGCTCTCCACTTTCTGGCGAGCAGCTTGGGTGGCTTTCTTCTCGGCTTTCGCCTCTTTTATCTCACGGATAGTGCGCTCAATAGTGGCATTACTCTTGCGCAAGAGGTCGGCTGCCTCCGCGTTGGCTTCCTCAATAATAGCGCGCTTCTTGGCTTTGATGCTCGCCAACTGCTCCTCGTAGTGCGCAATCTTCTCCTCGAGATGTTTCTCGCGCTGGCGGATATTCTGGCGTTTATTCTCCCAATAACGCTTATCGCGGGCAATATCTTGCAAGTGCTTATCGTAGTCAATATGTTCCTCGCCCACAATGTCAGTGGCACGCTGGATAATCGTCTCGGGCAAACCAATCTGGCGAGCAATCTCCACAGCGAAACTGCTACCCGCCTGACCAATAGATAGTTGGAAAAGCGGTTTGAGTTGTCCACGGTCATAGAGCATAGCGCCATTAATGATACCCTCTGTTCGTTCAGCAAGGTGCTTGAGGTTGCCGTAGTGGGTAGTCACCACGCCAAAAGCGCGTTGCTCGTTGAGTTGTGAGAGTACGGCTTCGGCAATCGCACCACCAATCATAGGTTCGGTGCCCGTACCAAACTCATCAATAAGCAGCAACGTGTGTGCATCAGCATAGCGCACAAAGTGCTTCATGTTCCTAAGGTGAGATGAATAGGTAGATAGGTCATCCTCAATGGATTGCTCATCGCCAATATCCATCAGCAATTGCTTGAAGAATCCCATCTTACTTGCCTCATTCATTGGCACTGGCAAACCGCATTGTATCATGTATTGCAACATAGCTACTGTTTTGAGGCACACAGACTTACCACCTGCGTTTGGACCGCTAATGACGAGTATGCGATTGTCGGTCAGACGGATAGTAAGCGGCACAACGATCTTGCCTTGACGGCGGAAATTAAGCAACAAAACAGGATGATATGCCTCGCGCCAATCAATCATAGGGTGTTTGGAGAGTTCAGGCACAATAGCGTGCATGTCTATGGCAAAAAGGGCTTTCGCACGCAAGAAATCCACCTCACCGAGATAGTTTTCGGTCTCGAGTATCTGTGGCACTTCAGGGCGCAGTTTTGCCGTAATCTCCAGCAATATGCGGATACGCTCTCTGCGTTCCTCTCCCTCCAATTCGCGAATACGGTTATTGGCTTCTACCACCTGTTGTGGTTCTATAAAGACGGTCTTGCCTGTAGCCGACTCATCGTGCACAATACCACCAATCTTACGTTTGTAGGCAGGTGGCACAGGTAGCACCAACCTACCCTCACGCATGGTAGGAGAGGCATCTTTATCAAGTATGCCTTCCGCTTGCGCTTGGCGCAGAATAGCGTTCAGTGCACGGCTGACAGAGCCCTGAGAAGCACTGATCTCCTTGCGGATACGCGCCAGTTCGGGCGAAGCGTTATCACGCATCTTGCCATAGCGGTCTAATATCGCATCAATAAATGCGATGAGGAAACCTATATTAGACTTGGGACTTCCGACTCGCGACTCCAAAGAATTGGGTCTCCCGACTCCTGACTCGCAACTCAACAAAGGATATTTCACCTTATCCAACGTGGCAAAAAAACGCTCCAATTGCGCAGCGTAGTCAAGCACCTTTCTCAGCGAGAAGAGTTCGGCCTCGTCCATAAACAGCCCTTCTATACGAATACGCGAAAGTGCTTCGCGCAAGTCGTATATCTCGCCATGCGGAAAAGCCAAGGCGGGGTCGCTGAGGAGAGCCATCATCTCGCGCACACAAGATAGGAGGTCGCATACCGTAGGATAATGCGTGAGCCACTGCATAGCATCCACACGCTCTTTGCCCAATGAGGACATACAACAACCCTTCAAGCCATCACGAATGACTTGAAAATCAATCTTCTGTTCTATATTCTGTGGATATATCATCGGGAATCGCGAATCGGGAATCATTAACCTAATAAACGAATATCTTTGAGTACCTTGGCGCCAGCGGCCTCATTGAGTTTGCGCAGCAGCTCGAAGCGAATATCAAAGAGTTGGGAGCGTAGCGCTGCCGAACGGATATGCACATAGAGTACGCCATTCTTGACATAACTTTCGCCCAAATACTGTGCCACAGTCTTACCCAATACGGTAGGCAAGAGCGCAAGTACCTTGCGCTCCAAGAGGGGTTGTTCCAGTTCCGAACCGTGAATAAAGTCCGCCAGCAGTTCACCTATAGGACGTGCCTTATGTATCTCTCTATCTGCCACTTATCTCAGGTTCAATCGTTGGAGGGTCTGTAATGGCGTCCCGTAAGGGATACCATTGAGTTCATAAAGACTTTTGAGTTTAATACCATATCTTTGCGCTATGTCCCAAGCAGTATCATTACCACGGAAATAGTAGGTAGGATAGCGACGTTCAGCACGATTCTTCTTGGGGTAGATATAGACCATATCGCCTTCTCTGAGTTCGCGCGTGTCGAGCGCGTCATTATATTTGCGCAAGGTGCGCTCATGCATATTGAGAAAGAGTGCTAATGAGACAAAAGTCTCTGTAGGGCCAGCAATAATATAGCGTACCCCATTGCGTTTGCCCGATCGATGGTTATGAAAGAGTTCTAACTCCTCCATGGGCGGCATGGGATAATCTTCTACTTGCGCAGGTTCTACGAACGTAACCTTAGTGTCTTCTTCGCTTGTGGAAGTTTTTTTTTTACTGTCACCCGTATTCAGGAGACTCTTGTGAGATGACAGTTTGTCAAGTTCGTACAGTTCGATAATGTTTATCAACTTGCTCGGATACTTAGGGTCAGTAGCATATCCACACTCCCTCAGACCACGTGCCCAACCCTTGTAGTCCTTAATCGACAAGGAAAATAGGCTCTCATAGCGTTTGCGTTTGAGGAAAAGGGAGTGATCCTCGTAAGAATCACCTACATCCGCATACTTACGAAAGCACTCATTGGCACGATTGTCACCATGCTTGTAGGTCTTGCCTGCCCAGTCAGAGGTACACTTGATACCAAAGTGATTGTTCGCCTTGGTTGCCAATTCGGACTTGCCTGCACCTGACTCCAACAATGCTTGCGCCAAAGTAATAGAAGCAGGGATACCATGCTTGCGTTGCTGCTCAATAGCAATGTAACGATACTGCTCAATGTATGCCTCGTACGCCGCATTTCGTGACTGCGCCCAGAGCGTAATGCTCAGGATTGATAAAACAATAACGGTTACTATTTTTTTCATATTCTACAAATTTGCTGCAAAGGTACAAAAAAATTTGGATATATACAAAAAATGTTGTAACTTTGCACAGTTTTTGATAAATAGATAGCATAACAACTATTTAAAGCTACGATTAGATATGAAAAAAGCATTACTTGGGATTCTTATGAGTCTCGCTTTCACAGGGTGTACATACACTACTGTTTCAAACTTAGAAATGAAAACAATAGATGTACATGTTCGTGCATCAGATTGGCAATACACTGATATGGCTGATAATAATTATTTTTATTGCGTAGTGGATATGCCTGAAATCACATCAGAAGTCTTTAACAGAGGTGAAGTCCAAGCATACCGCATATTGTATGATAATAACAACGAACCATTTAAACATATTTTACCAGACGTATTCCATAGTAAGGAGGTCATTGATGGTAATACATTCTTATATACCACTACTGTTGATTGCATTTATGGTGCGGGTTGGTTAGAATTAAACTATCGTGTCAGTGATTTTGTATATGATGAAGGTGATTATAGGGATTTTGCTCCACAAGCAATGGACTTTAGTATCGTAGTGACTAAAGGTTATTAATCTGCTACAATGTTTAGTATCCCTGCTTTGTCATCACTAATTGGCGAACACCTGCATGATGATGTGCAGCAGTTGGCATTGCAACGTAATCGGTTTCCGCAATTGTCGGATACCGATTTTCGTTTTCTCTTGCAACAAATAGAAGGCAGGCAACGTACCAAAGACAAACTACCTTCTTTTGCGCAAAATCCCGATTGGTGGTATCCTGTCCGTTTGTCGTGCGAGCAATGCTCCAGCGAAGCTACTGCACGCTATAAGGCAGAGATTATCAAGCCATTCATTGGACAAGCAGACGCAACTCTTATTGACCTAACTGCGGGCTATGGTGTAGATACCTTCTTCATGTCAGAACATACACAGCGGGCACACTACGTGGAGCGTAATGCAGAATTATGCGCCATTGCGCAGCACAATTTTGCTTTGTCTCGTCCGCATATTCAGGTGCATAATACCACCGCCGAGGAATTTCTTTCCTCCTTGCCAATATCCAATAGCCCATATCCAATATCCAATACCCTCATCTATCTGGACCCTGCTCGCCGCAGTCAGTCGGGTGGTAAGGTTTTTCGCATTGAGGATTGCGAACCCAATGTGATAGAACTATTGCCTACCCTTCGCCAGCATGCCAGTCATATCATGATTAAGTTCAGCCCCATGCTGGACATTACAGCAGCACTGCGTGTATTAGGTAAAGATTGGGACACGCATATTGTGGCGGTGAACAATGAGGTGAAAGAGGTGCTATTCCTGACGGGTACAGGTGTAATGCATGCGATGAATATACGCGGTATGCGTACCGACCGATTCTTGTTCAGTCCAGAGGATGAAAAGCAAGCGCAGCTGACCATAGCCACTGATATTCAGCAGTATATCTATGAGCCCAATGCGGCAATCATCAAGGCAGGCGCCTTCCGATGGATAGGTGAGCGGTATGAGCTTCAGAAATTAGACACCAACACCCATCTCTATACTTCAGACACTTTCATGTCGAATTTTCCTGGTCGCATATGGGAGGTCATAGAAGCTGAAGTCAAAGACCCCAAGAAGCAATTAGATACTAAAACCAAATATAGTATCCTCTCGCGCAATTACCCACTCTCGCCCGAAGAGATTCGCAAGAAGTATAAACTCAAAGACGGCGATGATAGGTATCTGCTGGCTGCGCGTCATCAGGGCAAACCCAGACTAATACTGGCTCATCACCTAACAGCGGAGACACGATAAACAAAAAAAGAGGCACGAGCCTCTTTTTCTTATTTATACATAAACCGTTTGATACTACGCTTAGGCGTTTTCTCAAACTCCTTCTCTACCAATTCAATAGCAGTGACTTGGCTGTAGTTAGGAAGCATTTTGTTGAGTTTTACCACATTCTCTTTCATCACTTGCTCCACAGTACGTCCTTGCAGCACTTCTTCTTTAGCCAACGATGGATCAGAATATACCAATGCCACCAATTTGTGTTCACGATCAACTACCACAGATTCAGTTACGAGAGGCAGACTATTGAGTTTGTCCTCAATCTCCTCTGGGTAAATGTTTTGTCCGTTAGGGCTGAGCAACATATTCTTGCTACGTCCGCGTAGGAAAAGGTTGCCCTCTTTATCAATGATACCCAAGTCACCTGTGCGCATCCAACCGTCCTCAGTAAAGGCTTCTTTAGATGCTTCAGGGTTCTTGTAGTAACCCATCATCACGTTCACACCGCGCAATTGCAGTTCACCCTCTTTATGCGCTGGGTCTTCCGAATCAATGCGCATCTCCATGCCCACAATGCCTTTACCGCACGAGCGATATACATACTTATCCCAATCTTCGTATGTTACCAATGGCGCACATTCGGTCATACCATAGCCCACGCAATATGGGAAGTGCATATCCTTCATACATTTCTCTACTTCCTCGTTGAGTGCAGCACCACCAATAATCAAGAAGCGCAACTGACCACCAAAGGCAGCCAACAATGTATTGCTCACTTTCTTATGCAAGATTCGCTTGATACCTGGAGTCTTCCACAGCACTTTCATTACAGGTTTGTTGATGATTGGCAGTACCTTTCCCTTGATGATTTTCTCAATTACCAATGGCACAGTGAGAATCATAAACGGATGTACTTGTGCAAATGCCTTCATCAATACGGATGGCGTTGGAGCCTTAGTCAGGAAATACACTTCTGCACCGTCGCACACTTGATATAGGAACTCAAACATCAATCCAAACATATGCGCAACTGGCAACATTGACAACACTTTATCTCCCGCAGTATGAGGAATAGTCTTTACTGCAAAGTCAATATTTCCGCTCAAGTTCTTATGGCTAATCATTACGCCCTTAGGGTTGCCAGTAGAGCCAGAAGTATAGTTAAGCAGTGCCAATTCCTCTATATTATCGGTTGGGTAGTTCACATCGGTCTTGCTATAGCCCTTTTGATACGCCTCTGCAAATGCTGCATCTACGCCTGCGTATGCCTTTTCTACCTCATCATTTTGAGCAAATTGCAAACTAAAATCGTCCATCAAAACAATGGCCGATAATGCAGACATATTCTTTGCATTAATCTTTTTCAACACATTAGGACCTGTGTAAAGCAATTTTGCCTCAGAGTGGTTCACCAAGTTTTCCACACCTTCGCCTGTGAAGTCAGGCAAAATACTTACGGCTACTGCTTTGTATGTCTCAATAGCCAAGAATGTTACACCCCAATTGGAGCAGTTGCGACCGCAAAGAGCAATCTTATCTCCCTCTTTGATACCCAACAAACGGAATGTGGTGTGCAAACGAGCAATCTGCGTAGCCATGTCTCCGTAGGTATATTGGGTGGTACCATCCAGATCTTTCATCGCCAAATCTGACCATTTATTGGTAACGGTGTTTTGGAGATAACTCAAGTAATGTTTTAATTCCATAATAACACTTTTTTAGAATTTGCTGCAAAGGTACAATATTTTTTTCGAACACGCGTTCAAAAACCGATATTTTTTTCTTTTTTTTTACTATTCGTTGTTTTTCTTTATCAAATCATACAAATAGTTGTATTGTTGTGGGAAAATATCGAAATTGATAGGCACGCTACTTCGCCCGGGGTCCCAACCGTCTTTGATATGCAAAAACATCAGTGCTGTAGTTTCAATAGGCACGTTTCCGCGCACGTCGCCCGCGCGCATACTATTTTTAATAGATTGAACCCACAAGTTCAGTTCGTGTTCGTACAACCGACGCGCGCGTTTGAATAGTTCTGGGAAACGGCTATACGCGGTGTACATCACCGTCACCACATTCGACACGTTGATATTCTTATTTTCTACCTGTTCATATACCTCTCGCAACTGATCCAAGTAATACTGCATTGCATCTATCATTTCGGGGATTGTAGCAGTGTCTTTTACACGGTTCAAAGCACGTTGCTTAGGTTGGATAAGATACATACTCACTGCCTCTTGGAACAGTTCATCTTTATCCTTAAAATAATAGTACAACGTACCACGCCCCATATTGAGAGCTGCTTGCAAGTCGGTGATGGATACATTAGCGTAGCCCTCAATCATGTACAATTCGATAGCTTTGAGAAGTATTTTCTCCCTACGATCTTCTACCATAAATCTATTCTATTTTTGCTTAATCGGCTGCAAAGGTATGAAAAATATTTTATACTCGCAAATTTTTTCACAAAAAACTGAACGTTTGTTCGAAAATAATACACTACCTTTGCACGATTTGGCATAATATTTGCTCTAAAACTATTGTTAAACCTTTAAAAGAAACGATTATGACTAAACTTAAAAATGCAAACATACTAATCACTGGAGGAGTATCAGGAATAGGAAAAATAATGGGCCGTATGGCTCTTGAGAAAGGCGCAAAGTCACTAATTATATGGGACATCAACCAAGATAACTTGGAATCAACCAAAGCCGAGTTTGCCACCTTAGGCACTGTCTTCACCTATGCGGTGAACGTAGCGGATAGCGATGCGGTTATCGCAGCCTATCAACGCGTGAAGAAAGAATGTGGCGATGTGGACATACTCATCAATTGCGCAGGTATAGTTCGTGGAAACAATACGTTTGACCACCAGACCATCCAAGATATCCGCCTCACGATGGACGTCAATACCATTGCACCAATGGTACTCACTTTGCAAGTATTGCCAGATATGCTCCAGCGCAACCGCGGTCATATATGCAATATCGCTTCGGCAGGAGGTATGTTGGGTAATCCTAAAATGTCGGTCTATGGTGCCAGCAAGTGGGCGGTGATTGGTTGGAGTGAAAGTATGCGCATTGAGTTGCAGCAAAAAAAGTCCAACGTACATGTAACCACTGTCGCGCCTTATTTCATTAGTACGGGTATGTTCAAGGGTGTGCGATCTATATTTCCTATCCTCAAGCCCGAACCAACTGCCAAGAAGATTATCCGTGCTATTGAGCGCAATACCATCTTTGCAGGCATACCGTTTGGCTACCATTTCATACGTTTCTGGCAAGCTATTTTGCCATTGCGCGTATTTGACTTTATCTTTGGCACAGTTTTTGGCATTTATCGTACAATGGATCACTTTACTGGTCGCAAATAACCAACTATTTGCCCTTCGTTTGCCACTCACATGCCACTGATCGCCATAGGAACTTCATAGGGACTTCATAGGAACTTCATAGGAACTTCACCGTATGATTACCCAGAGAAGATAGACACATTATAATACATTCAACGATATGCAAAACTACATTTCTACTACTCTACAAAAGCAACGCGCTTATTTCCAGGCGGGTCATACCCTTCCGTTATCTATGCGCAAGAACCTGCTCCATCAGCTATCCGATGCACTTCATCGTTACGAATCTCAACTCGCTGAAGCCCTTTGGACAGACTTGCACAAGTCCTACGAGGAGGCATACCTCACCGAACTAAGTATTGTCTATGGCGAGATACGCAATCACCTCAAACATATGCGCAAGTGGGCTAAGCCCGAACGCAAATGTTCGCCTATTGCAATTATGCCTGCCAGTAGCAAAGTTATTACTGAACCTCTTGGCAATACGCTCATCATTGCGCCATGGAACTACCCTGTACAACTCCTGCTCAACCCATTAATTGGTGCAATATCAGCAGGTTGCACTGCATTTCTCAAACCCTCGCCATACGTACCACACGTATCGGCGGTACTCACTGAGATGATTCGCACCACGTTCCGTCCAGAGCAAGTGGCTATCGTAGAAGGTAATCGCGAAGTGAACAAAATTCTTCTTGCTGAGCGATGGGACTTGATTTTCTTCACAGGCAGCCCTTCGTTGGGAAAAATGGTGATGGAAGCAGCTGCCAAGCACCTCACACCAGTAGTACTTGAGTTAGGAGGCAAGAGCCCGTGCATTATTGACCAGTCTGCCGACCTGAAGGTGGCAGCCAAGCGTGTAGCATGGGGCAAAGCACTCAACGCAGGACAAACCTGCATTGCGCCTGACTACTTGATGATTCACGAGGACGTAAAAGATAAGTTCCTCAAACTATTGGTCAAAGAATGGAAACACCTACTAACCAAAGACCCCAAAAAGGCGAAACATTTTGTGCGCATTGTTAGCGACAAGGCTCTCGATCGTCTAATTTCTTACTTGCCTAATAGCCAATCGCCTATCGCTAATGGCCATATCTACTACGGCGGTACATACGACAAAGCCACGCGCTATCTCTCCCCTACCATTCTCACGGATGTTAGTCCCGATGCTCCTGTGATGCAAGAGGAGATCTTTGGTCCTATCTTCCCTGTATTGACATTCAAACATATAGAGGAAGTTACCACTTTTATTAACAAGCGTGAGAAACCATTAGCTTTGTACTATTTCGGTGATAAGGGTGACTATATTCTGCGCCACACATCTTCGGGAGGTGCATGTATCAACGATGTGATTATGCACATTGTGAACCATGCTGTGCCATTTGGAGGTGTAGGTAATTCGGGTATGGGTTCGTATCATGGTAGAGATAGTTTCTTGGCATTCTCTCACCGCCGTTCGGTAGTCTCCACCCCTACATGGGTGGATATGCCTTTCCGCTATATGCCGTACAAACTATTCAAGTTCATTAAGAATTTGGTGTGAGACTTCGTTCAATAAAAATGCGCATACCGCTTGTGTATGTGCATTTTTTTATGTACCTTTGCAGCAGATTTTGAATCACGCATGGATACATAACAAATTATCTCTTTGGTACGAGCAAAACCATCGTATCCTACCTTGGAGAGAAACAGAAGACCCATACCGTATTTGGGTCTCTGAAATTATTCTGCAACAAACGCGTGTAAATCAGGGACTTGAATACTATATGCGCTTCGTTGATCGCTTTCCAGATATTCATTCCTTAGCGGCAACCAACGAGGATGAGGTGCTGCGTTATTGGCAGGGATTGGGCTACTATTCCCGTGCTCGAAATATGCACCGCGCTGCCCGCCTCATGGTAGAAATGGGTGCAGAGGTCTTTACCCATGCCCAGCAACTTTCGCCCGAAACCATTTTTCGCACCTTGCTTTCTATGCCAGGCGTAGGCGAATATACGGCGGGCGCTATCTCCTCTTTTGCTTTTGACTTGCCCTACCCTGCCCTTGATGGCAATGTCTATCGCGTGTTAGCGCGCATCTTTGATTGCGAGATTGCTTTTGATACCACGCAAGGCAAGAAGCACTTTCGCCAATTGGCAGAAGACTTGTTGGATAAAGAACACCCTCGCCTATTCAATTCGGCTATCATGGAGTTTGGCGCTTTGCATTGCACACCTACTTCGCCCGATTGCGATAATTGTCCTATTCAAGACTGCTGCTTAGCCTACGCACACCATACCGTAGAGCTGTTGCCTGTGCGCAAACCGCGTACTGCTTTGCGAGATAGATACCTCAACTATACCATTTATTGCACCCCCGACATGCAGACATTGTTGCACCAACGAACGGCCAAAGATATTTGGCAACACCTGTATGAGTTCCCCTTGGAGGAAAGCGACCAACTCCTACCTGTTCTTAAGGGGCTACCTACCGTGGATCTCACGCATATCCTCTCGCACCAACGCCTACACGCGCGATTCCACATAAAAAAGGTATCCGAGTTACCTCAGATACCCGATACTATCGTTATTTCGTTTGCTGCGATAGATGATTATGCGCTATCGCGCCTTACTCTCCGCGCTCTTGAAGCTTTAATTTCTCACCTTTAGCCTCATCGCCTTTCGGCGATATAGTGCGATATTTCTTCTGACGTTGTTGCCAACGCTCACGCGCGTATTGCTGCATATCGGTCACCACGTCCATCTCGTCTATGATTTCGAAGCCAAAGATTGTTTCTATCACATCCTCAAAGGTCAATATACCTTGGAAGCAGCCGTAGTCATCTATCACCACACCTATCTGCGATTTCTCTTGCAGCATCTTGTCAAAAATGTCACTCACGCTTGTTTCCTCGTTGAAGTATAGGAGTGGGCGTTTGATCTCGCCCAAGGTCTTTTGGAATTGGTCTTCGGTCAGCTCCTCCAAGGCGTCGTCTCGGAGCACGTAGCCCGTGATAAACTCTTGCGATTCGGCATATACGGGGATACGAGAGAAGTGGTCATACGCATCGCTGTCATAGTATGCTTTGAGTGTCATACTCTCTTGTGCGGTGGCTGCTACTACGCGGGGAGTCATCACTTCGTATGCCTTCACCTCATTCAGGCGCATCAAATTGCGGATAATCTTGTTCTCATCTTCCTCTATCACGCCTTCTTCTTCGCCCACATTGGCCATAGCGATTACTTCCTCGCGACTAACCGCTGCCTCATCAGGTTCGGGGAATAGACGCGAAATGAACTCTATGAGTTTCACAATGGGGTACATTACAAAGATGAGTATGCGTATTGTGTGCGCAGCCAAGCCCATGAGTCGTTTCCAATAGGTGGTACCGATAGTCTTTGGGAAGATCTCGGAGAAGACCAAGATTAGTACGGTCATTACGGCACTGCATACGCCAAACCAGGCTTCGCCGAAAATGAGTGTAGCTTGCATACCTACGCCACTGGCGCCTACGGTGTTGGCGATGGTGTTAAGCGACAATATTGCCGCTAATGGACGCTCCGTCTCTGTTTTGTACTTTTTCATGAGCGAAGCGGGTTTGTATCCTTCTTCTTCGCGTAGCGTAATGTACGACAGCGTGGTGGACATCAGCGTGGACTCCAGCAGCGAACATACGAATGATACGCCCAAGGCGAGAAAAAGATACAACAATAAATAAGTTATCATATTTTACGTTTGATTGAAATAGTCTGCAAAGGTACTGCTTTTTTATTACATCTGCAAATAAATAGCAAATTATTACAACAAATCCTTATTAATTTCTCATTAATCTCTCATTATACGGATTAAATGTATCATGGCTGTTGTTACTGCGCGTTGGGTTATTTGTTCCCGCAATGTGCCCAAACGGAAACATTTGGCATGTGTCCCTTTGGGTGTAGCCCATGCTATCCAGACTGTTCCGACTGGTTTGTCTTTCGTTCCCCCCGTAGGTCCTGCTATGCCAGAGGTAGCTATCGCATAATCAGTTTGCATTAGTGCGCGAACACCTTCCGCCATCTGGCGAACCGTTTGTTCGCTGACGGCGCCATATTCTTCAAGTATAGTATGCTCCACACCCAGCACTTGTTCTTTTATGGAATTGTCGTATGCTACCACAGAGCCCATATAATACGCAGATGACCCCGATTGTGCATTCAGTGCGGCTGCTAATCGGCCTCCGGTACAACTCTCTGCGGTAGAAATGGTTTGTCCATGCTGCTTGAGCAGATTACCTAAGATCGTTTCCAGAGGTAAATCTTCCGAAGCAAGTAGGTACTCCGAAATCAATGGCCGGAGCAGCTCTATCTGCTGGTTCATCTCCTCTTCAGTCGCCTCGCCATAGCTGCTCAATCGCAAACGAATCATACCATCCTTGGGCAAGTATGCCAAATGCATATAACTTGGCAACGCATTCTCCCAATCCTCAATGCGAATGGCTAATGTCGATTCGGGGATTCCAGATAATAACATGGTTTTGTGAATAATCTCTCCTGCCTCTAACCTTTCGCCTCTCGCCTCATCGCCTTTCGCCTCTAACCTAATAAAAGGTATCACTTGCTCCGTCATGGCAATCTGCATCTCATGCGGCACACCAGGCATAGCAACCAGCAACTTCTTCCCAATGCCTATCGCCTCTTTCTCGAATACCATAATCGGTGCGCTACCTACTCTATTGGGCAATATGGTAGCTGATTCGGGTACGAGCCATTGTGTCGCTGTCAAACGATTGAGTACATCAGGGCGCTCTTTATACCATGAATGTATGTGTTCGCGCACACGAATATCCTCCACCAGCGAAGTATTAAAATATTCGCATAGTACCTGCTTGGTTATATCATCTTTTGTAGGACCTAATCCACCCGTAGTCAGTACAATATCTGCATGCTCAAACGCTTCATCAATGGCAGTCAAAATATGCTGACGGTCATCGTGTACAGAGGTAATCTGATGTAGCAGGATGCCATACTCATTCAATCGCTGCGCCATCCATGCCGAATTGGTATCCACCACCTGTCCTATCAGCAATTCATCGCCTATTGTTATAATCTCAGCCTTCATACCCATACCTTTACACTCTACACTCTATGCCTTTCCCTGCTTCTTCCACTCCTCCGCCACAAGGCAGAGTTCATCATACCACTCTTGTCCGAATCGGCGAACCAGTGGCTCTTTCAGAAATTGATAAATAGGCAAATGCAGTTTCTTGCCCAATACGCGAGCGCAGTGGCAAATATCCCAACGATGATACTCCACCCCTATCATATCGCCCACCTGATTGAGACGAATGGGATAGAGGTGGCATGAGATGGGTTTCTTGAAGTCTATTTTGCCTGCATTATATGCTTTCTCAATGAGGCAATAGCACCAGCCTTTGTGGTCTGTACGCGCAAAGACACAGTCTTTTTCATTCACAATAGATGTCACTTTCTCACCCGATGGATCGAGGTAGGATAATCCTTGTGCTTCTACCACGGCGCGTGCCTCTTTGGTCATATCAGGAAGAATAATTGGCAATATCTTGCGTATCTTCTCCTCTTCCTCATCGGTTAGCGGAGCGCCTGCATCTCCCTCAATGCAGCAGCATCCGCAACACTTGTCCAGATCGCAGCAGAAGTCCTTTTCCAAGACATCAAGACTGACTAATGTATTTTGAATTAGGAACATATTCTCTTAAATGCAAGTATCTTGCTATATTACTACAAAACAATTATCTCTTCAAAAGTGTTAATCTTGTTTTTTTGATAAGGCGCATAGACCTTGATATAGTTGTCGGTGAAACCCGACATCTGGTCGCCCTCGCGCTTGGATTCCCACAAGACAACCGCCCGTCTGCCTGCATGCTGCTCATAGAAAGCACGCGTCTTCTCTTCCGAGACTTGGTGCAGGATCTTACTGCGCCGTTGGCGTTCCACCTTTGGCACCACATACAAATCCATATCCAACATATGCGTATTGGCACGCTCAGAATACGTAAAGACATGCAACTGGCTCACATCCAAGCCTTTGATAAACGACAAATAATCCTGCCAATACTCCAGCGTCTCGCCACGCACACCCACCATACAGTCCACACCGATAAAAGCATGTGGCATGACCGCCTTAATGTGTTGCACACGCTCAGCAAACAACTCGCGCGTATAACGGCGCTTCATTATAGCAAGTACCTCATTACTACCCGATTGCAACGGGATATGGAAATGCGGAGCAAAGTGCTTCGATTTAGCTACAAAATCAATAATCTCATCCGTCAGCAGGTTCGGTTCGCAGGAGGAAATACGGATGCGATAATCCATGCCTTTAGCCTCTAACCTCTCGCCTCTCGCCTCTTCCAACATATCCAACGCACGAAGCAAATCAATAAAACTCTCGCCCGTACTTCTGCCAAAATCACCGATATTCACACCCGTGAGAATCAGCTCCTTAGCCCCTTGATTAATAGCCTCTTGTGCACTCTGCACCACCTCCTCAATCTTGGGATTACGCGACTTGCCACGCGCATACGGAATGGTGCAATACGTACAGAAATAGTTGCAACCATCTTGCACCTTAATAAAACAACGCGTGCGGTCATCGCCCGAACGGACACCATGGAACTCATCCACCTCGCGGATAGCAGAAACACAGATGGGATTCGGGAATCGAGAGTCGGGAGTCAGAGATTGAGAATCAGGATTCGCGAGGCGGGATTCCAATGTATCAACAAGGGCAGGTATGTCGTATTTCTCGTTCTGCCCGAGGACATAATCCACGCCCTCGATATGGCTAATCTGCTCGGGTTGCAACTGGGCATAGCAGCCAGTAACCACAATTATCGCGTTTGGGTACTTGCGATGTAACTGATTGATAGCCTGACGGTCCTTATGATCCGCCGCATCGGTAACCGAGCAAGTATTCACCACACACAAATCAGGCACCTCGCTGAGCGAAGCACGCTGATGACCACGCGATAAAAGCACTTTGCCGAGAGCACTGCTCTCAGCAAAGTTCAGTTTACAACCTAATGTAACAAAGCGGATTTTCATTATTCCGCCTCAGAGAACTCGTCTTTTCCGACACCACAAAGTGGGCAAACGAAATCTGCAGGAACATCCTCCCACGCAGTACCTGGAGCAATACCCGCTTCCTCTGCACCTACGGCAGGATCATACTCCCAACCGCATACATCACAAACATATTTCTTCATATTCGTACTCATTTAATTGTTAATAATAATTTTACTCTTTGTTAAAAACAATAGCAAAAACTATGCCATTTCGGTGCAAAGATACTACTAATTTTTGAGATGTGCAAACGAAAATAGATTTTTGAAGATTAAATGTGAATTTTCATAATAGAATTTGCAAGATTGCCAAAAATATAGTACCTTTGTAGCGTTTTTTAAGAATCATACGTATGTCCCAGATTGGTTTTTGGATTAAGAATGCCCGCAGCATATCTCTCCCGCAGTCGGCACTGCCCTGTTTGACGGCTATTGTGCTGTGTATAGGTCAAGAGGGCTTTGTATGGTGGTTGGCGTTGCCTGTATTGTTGGGTATATGCGCAGCACACCTCGGCATGAACCTCGCAGACGACTATTTCGACTACAAACACGATTCACGCACGCGCGCAGATATTAGTAGTTCGAGCGTGCGCGCACGCATGGAGAAGTGCCACTACCTGGGCGAGGGTGAAGGCAAAGCCACAGTCAGCCAATTGGGTTGGGCAATTGTGGGGTTCTTGGGCTTCGCAGCACTGATGGGCGCAATAGCGTTGGTCGGACAATGGCTCGTTCACGGTTGGCAAGCCACTATTGGCATTGTGGTATATGCCCTATTAGGACTATTCGTAGGCATCAACTACTCGGGCAAGCCACTGGAATTGGGCTATCACGGCTTAGGCGAACTGGTCATAGGTCTGATGTTTGGTCCGCTGAATATGCTGGGCGTGCAAGCCGCATTGACAGGTACGCCATTCTCATGGCAAATGCTGTGCATGAGCGTGGGTATAGGCTGCATGGTCACCAATATCGTGTATGTACACTCCGTGATGGAAGTGAATGCCGATGCCGAACTCGGAAAGATGACTTTTGCGCGCTTGCTGAAGAACAAGGCTGCTATGATTATCTTCATCGGACTCTTTGCGCTGATACCCTTCGCCATGTTGGCATTAGGTATTGCTATGGGTTGGTGGAGTCCATGGTACCTGCTGACCATTATCACGCTGCCCATGTCTATCTTCCTTATCCACTCTACCCGACTCTTCGCCTACGGTTTGCCCCGCGACGACACACCACGCTGGTGGTTGGGACCCATGGGAGACTGGGAAGGATACAAGAAAGCAGGCATTGATTGGTTTCTCTATAGATGGCTGTTGGCACGAAATATATGCACGTTCTTCTGCTTGGTGCTGATGATTGTGCATGTTGTTGTGAGTAGTTTATAGGTTAGAGATTAAAGGTTAAAGGCATGAGTATATTTAAGACATTATCACACTATGTGTATTTGGCACAATGGTTTGTACGCGCACGCTTTTTGGGTCGCCGAGCACCATTGCAAACGGTATTATTCATCACGGACAAGTGCAACTTGCATTGCAAACACTGCTCCGTATATGGTAGTGCAGGCTATAAACAACGCACCTTTGAAGATATTGTAGCCGACATGCGGTACTCCTACGAGCAAGGATCGCGCTTCATCGATCTGGAAGGTGGCGAGCCCACATTGTGGAAGGAGGACGGACGCACCATCAATGACCTCATTGATGCAGCCTTGGAGATAGGCTTTTTCTCCATCACCGTAACCACCAACGCACAGCAGGACTTCTCGTGGATTCGTCCACAGTCTATATGGGTGAGCATGGACGGTGTAGGTGAATATCACGACCGTATCCGTGGCGAGGGTTCGTTTGCTCGACTGGAAGAGAATATTCGCAAGTCGGGCTTCAAACACATATGTGTAAATATGGTGGTCAATGCACTCAACTATGAGTCGCTGGATGCAGCCATGGAGTATGCCAAAAGCAACCCCGCCATTGAGCAGATCTCTATCAATTTCCACACTCCCTACCCAGGTACTGAATACCTAATGTTGCCACCCGAGAAGAAAGCCGAACTCATAGATAAAGTGCTGGCATACAAGAAGAAAGGCTACCCTATCATGAACTCGCGTTCGGGATTGAAACTCATGAAGCGCAACGCCTTGGGCGAGATAGAATTGGGCAAAGAGTGCTTTGTTACCAACTTCATCTACACGGATGGTAGCCGCAGTTTGTGTTTGGGTTACGGCACAGAGCAATGCCGCGTGTGTGGCTTCTGCATGGCAGGCGAGATGGCCAGCGTGTTCCACTTCAAGCCCGATACTATCCTTTCGGGATTCAAGTTGAGGATGTAATGGCACAGTTTTTGTGTCTAAACATTTATAACTTTTAAAACTATTAAAACTTTTTAACTTATATTGATTATGATTTCTAAGAAACTCGAAGCGGCTATTAATGCCCAAATCAATGCTGAAATGTGGTCAGCGTATCTCTATTTGAGTATGTCAGCATACTGCCAAGATGCAGGCTACCCCGGTATGGCTAACTGGTTTGCTATTCAATTCAAAGAAGAGCAAGACCATGCAATGATACTATTCAACTACCTGCAAAGCCGTGGCGGTCGCGTACTGCTGGAGCCTATCGCAGCAGTGGATACCGAATGGGCTTCCCCATTGGCAGCCTTCCAACACACCCTCGAGCACGAAGGCAAAGTGACCGCTCTCATCAACAATCTGATGGCACTTGCCGTAGAAGAAAAAGACTTTGCACTCCAAAGCCGCCTCAACTGGTTCGTAGATGAGCAAGTAGAGGAAGAGGAGAACGCCACCGACCTCGTACACAAACTCCGTATGATTGGCGACAATGGCTATGGTCTCTATCAACTGGATCAAGAGCTGGCAGCACGCGTGTACACCCAAGCGAGCCCATTGGCTACGGCTGAGTAAGAGCGTAAAATGTAAAGTGTAAAGTGTAAAGGCACAGAATATATGAAAAAGATTTTTATTTCGCTACTGGCATTAGGATGCTTGGTAGCATGTACCCCTAAGAAAACAGCATACGAGCAGTACATTGAATTGTACAATGATTTGGAAGCACAGTTGGAAACCGTAGAAGACCGTGCCGTGAAAGACTCACTCATTGAGGGCTTTATCACAGACGGTTACACACTCATCATGGAGAATGTAGAGGACGTGACCAGTGATTCTATCGTCTTATCACACTTCTATATGCTCACCCCTGAGCAGAAAGCCGACCTCATTGCAGCCATTCCAGTAGAGCGTTGGGAGAAGCCTCTCCTCAAGCTCGTGTACAAGGAATACCGAATCGAGTTGCTCACCTCTGCGGGCAATCCATACATTGATATCGTTTCGCTAAAAGCAGACGGTACCGAATTGGCACTGAGCGACTTAGTAGGAAAAACCGACTATGTATTGGTGGACTTCTGGGCATCTTGGTGCGGTCCATGCCGCCGACTAATGCCTGCACTCAAAGAGTTGTACGAATCCTACCACCCATCAGGTAAGTTGGAGATCTTGGGCGTAAGTTGCGACCGCGATGAAGCAGCATGGCTCAAAGCCATTGAGGAAGACATGTTGCCATGGCAACACATCCGCGACCAACGCGCAGAACCATACAACCCATGCGACCTGTACGGTATTTCGGCTATCCCAACCACTATCCTCATCAACAAAGAGGGTGTGATTGTAGGTCGTAACCTCAACGAGGCCGAGATTGAGGAGATCCTGAGTAAATAACCTGTTTAGAGGCAGCCGGCAGCTGGAAGCCGGAAGCCAAATGCTGGAAGCCAGAAGCCAGAAGCCGGCAGCCAAACACTGGCAGCCAAACACTGGCAGCCTGCAGCCGGAAGCCAATAAACAAAAAAGGCGAGCACCCGCTCGCCTTTTTCTATTCCCAGCCTTTCGCCTATAGCCTCTCGCCTTATAGCCTCATTACTCGCAATTCACCTCATTGAAAACACCTTTGTTTTCGCCCTCCTGAGTAATGACATAGCAGCCACTTCGGTCGGTCTTGAGGTCCTCAGATTGGTAAGGATGACCATTCCAGCCCTTGCCCTCTTTATAGATGATATTCAGCGACTTACCAAAATAGGTATATACATACCAATCACCTACTTTGCTTGCCTTATATTCACCATTTTCCACACCATCTGTATCCCATAAATATACATACACATCTGACCAAAAATCAGGTACCTTCGCCTTAATAACAATACCCTCCTTCTTTGCAAAAGTGATACTATCCACCTGATTGACAATATATTCTACAGACTGACCATTCATCCATACGTGCATACTAATGACTTCACTGAGCGAACTATCATTATTATCATCCTCATCATCTCCACCCTGATTGTCATTTCCACCAGGATTATCATTGCTGCCCCATTGCTCGTTGAGCCATGCTACAGAATTTTTGAGCCAAGTATCGACATTATTGATACGTTTCTGCAAATCCCTGTTGCCGTTATACTCTGACCAGCGATTCGCATCTGCCACAGCAGCCGATTTAAGCAATGTGAGTTGCTCGCCCGTGAAGGTATAGATGGCGTTGATTTGAGGATAAAACTCTTTCCATATAGCCTTGACATGCTCCATGAATGCAGGGAACTTGCAAATCTCTGGTATCCAATGGTTGTGCCATACATCGCCCTCGTACAAATACATGGTTTTCTCGCGGAAGAAAGCACTACCAAAATCCCATACAGGACCAAACTTCCATTTCTCACCATCACCCTTCTCACGATAAAGGTAGCAACTGCCGTGGAAAGACTCGTAGTTATCCATAATCTCCTGCACAATATAGAACTTAGCCAGCGCATCCATGTCCAGATACTGCCAAAGTTCATCGGAGTTCTTGTCGCCATACACCAGATTATCTATACGGGTCATCTCATCGCCCAAAAAGGTTTCTTGCGCTTTAGATAGCACTTCTGGCGTCTTGTAGGTAAACCAAATATCATGACGATCATCGCCCTCTTTAATAGTGACATGTGGGTCGGTGTCGTAGTTATCAATCTCCACGAGCCAACCGCCAGTGATAGCTGTAGGGTCGGTCTCCTCATCCTCTTGCTCCACTATATTCACGCGGTCTTTGTCCACACGGATAGTCTCCGTCAGGAAATAGAGTCCGATATAGTCGCCATTGAGCACCACCTCTACGGGGGCTGTGGCAGGAGTCCAAGCCATACCAATCATACGGCTCAGTTCAAAGCCCACCTGATTACGCATAAATCCCTTTTTATTCAGCGCATCATCGGCATGCGCAAGCAGAGCAAAGTGTTTGCTCTTTTTCATACCAAGAAGTGGCTGTTTATCAGTCAGTTTGATTCGATAAGGTTTCTTATCAAAGCCTGTCCATGTATAATTACCGCGTCCTTTGATTTCCATGGTCAATGGCGCAGAAGCCGAACCGATACTCTCATAACCAGCTATTCCCATGGCATCGAGGTAATACGTGGCGTTGAGGTAATAATCCTTACTCGTTATCGTTTGGTTATTCTCCGTTTGGATATACAAAACAGGAAGTGTTCCTGAATAGGAAGCCGCTTGAAGCGTCATGGCTGCCACAAAAAACAGCAGTGTAAAAATGGATTGTCTCATTGCTAAATATTTTTTATCGCTGCAAAGGTAGTGATTTTTTGCGACATACACAAATATAGAGCAGAATTTGTGAAAAAATATTTGTATAGTTCGATTTTTTTTCGTACTTTTGCAAAAATTATCGGACTATGAATTTTACACACCTACACGTTCACTCGCACTACTCCGTACTGGACGGCATGAGCAAGGTGGCAGACCTCGTGGATAAAAGTATTCGCGTAGGCATGCCCGCTATCGCCCTGACTGACCACGGCAATATGTATGGTATCAAGGAGTTACTCGACTGCTGCAAAAAAGCCAATGGCAAACTGAAAGCCAAAGCGGAAGAAGAAGGCAAAGAGTTTGTCCCCTTCAAACCCATTGTGGGCATTGAGGCATACTGCGCCCGTCGTGGACGACTCATGCAAGATAAAGACTACAAAACCACCAACGCCGAGGGCAAAGCCCAAGTGGTGGATATGAGTGGATGGCACCTTATCCTATTGGCTAAAAACAAAACGGGCTACCTCAATCTGTGCAAACTCACCAGCCAGAGTTTCATTGATGGTTTCTACCGCACTGCACGTATAGACAAAGAGTTGCTGCAAGAGTGCCACGAGGGATTGATCTGCTGCTCCGCCTGCTTGGGTGGCGAGTTGCCCCAGAAAGTCATGCAGGGACTCAGCACACAGGATTTCACAGAAGCCGAGCAGACCATCGAATGGTTCAAAGCGCTCTTTGGCGAGGACTACTATATAGAACTGCAACGCCACCAGACTGAGAAGCCTGGGGCTGACCAACACACCTATCAAGTGCAAAAAGTGGTGAATGAGGTGCTGGTAGCATTGGCGCGCAAGCATAATGTCAAACTGATAGCCACCAACGATGTACACTTTGTTGAGGAAGAGCATGCCGAAGCGCATGACCGACTTATCTGCCTGAGCACCAACCACTATGTGGACGATGTGGACCGCATGCACTATACCAAGCAAGAGTGGCTCAAGACACCCGAGGAGATGGCTGCAATCTTCTCCGACCTGCCAGAGGCCATTAGCAATACGCAGGAGATTGTGGATAAGGTAGAGACCTACTCTATCGACTCAGGTCCTATCATGCCTAAGTTCCCTATCCCCGAGGATTTTGGCACGGAGGAGAGCTACCATGCCAAATTCACCGAGCAAGACCTCTTTGATGAGTTCACCCGTGATGAACACGGCAACGTGGTACTTAGCCAAGAGCAAGCAGAAAAGAAAATCAAGACCCTTGGTGGCTACGAACGTCTTTATCGTATCAAGCTGGAGGCAGACTACCTGCGCCACCTCACCTACATAGGCGCGCACCAACGCTATGGGGAGACCCTCACCGAGGAGCAAGAGGAGCGTATCAACTTCGAGTTGCATATCATGAAGACCATGGGTTTCCCGGGCTACTTCCTCATTGTGATGGACTTTATCCGCGCAGCCCGCGAGGAGTTGGGCGTAAGCGTAGGTCCTGGCCGTGGTAGTGCCGCAGGTTCGGTGGTAGCCTACTGTCTGCGAATCACCGACCTCGACCCGCTGGAGTATGACCTGCTGTTCGAGCGTTTCCTCAATCCCGACCGTATATCCCTACCCGATATTGATACCGATTTCGATGATGCAGGACGTGGCAAAGTGTTGGATTGGGTAACCGAGAAGTACGGCAAGACACGCGTAGCACACATCATTACCTACGGTGCTATGGCTGCCAAGTCGGCTATTGCCGATGTCGGACGCGTACAGCGCGTACCTCTTGCTCGCGTGAATGAAATCAAGAGCTATATCCCCGAACGCGGATTTCCCGATAACATCAAGGATGAGAAAGGCAAGTCGCCCAAAGTCAATCTCAAGAACTGCTATAAGTACGTAGCCGAACTCAAAGACCTTGTCAATGGCAGCGAACCCGAGATTGCCTCCATGCTCAACTATGCACAGCAGTTGGAGAATACCGTTCGCCAAGTGGGTATCCACGCCTGCGGCGTCATCATCGGTGCGGATGACCTCACCAAATATGCGCCACTGAGTACGGTGGAAGATAAAGACTCTAAGCAACGTATTCTCGTTACGCAGTACGATGGACACGTGGTGGAGAACGTGGGTCTTATCAAGATGGACTTCCTCGGACTCAAGACCCTGACTATCATCAAAGAGTGCCTTAAGAACATCAAACTGCGCCACGGCATAGATGTGGATATTGACCACGTACCTAAAGATGACGCGGAGACCTACAAACTCTTCCAAGAGGGACGCACCATCGGTGTCTTCCAGTTTGAGTCGGCGGGTATGCGCAAGTACATGAAGGAGCTCAAACCCACCGTCATGGGCGACCTCATTGCCATGAACGCGCTTTATCGCCCAGGACCAATGGATTATATTCCACAATTCATTCGCCGCAAACATGGTTTGGAGCCCGTAACCTATGATATTCCTATCATGGAGAAATACCTCAAGGACACCTATGGTGTGACGGTATATCAGGAGCAGGTCATGCTCCTCTCCCGCCTGTTGGCTAACTTCACTCGTGGCGAGAGCGACCAATTGCGTAAGGCAATGGGTAAGAAGATCATGGCTATGTTGGCTGAATTGAAACCTAAGTTCATCAACGGCGGTAAAGCCAACGGGCATTCTGAAAAGGTGCTGGAGAAGATCTGGGCTGACTGGGAGAAGTTTGCATCCTACGCCTTCAACAAGTCGCACGCAGCATGCTACTCATGGGTGGCATACCAAACGGCTTACCCCAAGGCCCACTACCCTGCCGAGTTCATGGCATCCAACTTGACCGTAGCGAAGGACGACATTAAGGATGTTACCAAGTTCATGGACGAGTGCAAAGCCATGCGTATGTCTGTCCTCGCACCTGATGTCAATGAGTCAGGTCTAAACTTCACCGTGACCAAGAACGGCGATGTGCGCTTTGGTCTGGGCGGTGTCAAGGGTGTGGGCGAAGGTGCTGTAGAAGCCATCATAGAGGAGCGTGAGAAGAATGGTAAGTACAAAGACATTTATGATTTCGTACAGCGTGTTAATCTGCAAGCATGCAACAAGAAGACCATTGAGAACCTTGCATTGGCAGGCGGATTCGACTGCTTTGACAACATGTACCGCGAGCAATTATTTGGCATCAATGCCAAAGGCGAAAACATGCTTGATGTACTGATTCGTTTCGGCAATAGATACCAACAAGACCAAGCAGCCAACAGCATGTCGCTCTTTGGCGATTTGGGTGGAGGCATTGGTATTGACATTCAATTGCCTGAATTGCCCCAAGTGCCACGCTGGTCTGCCGTGGAACGCCTGAACAAAGAGAAGAATCTCATCGGTATTTTCCTCTCTGCCCACCCATTGGATGAATGGGAATGGGAAGTGCGCGATGTATGTACTATCACGGCTGCCGAACTCACTCAGTTCGATACTTGGCGCAAACCCGATGCACGAGCAGCCTTCAGCCCTAACAGTAGCAACGAGGAGACAGACAGCGAGGAGGAACAAGAGAAGATTGACCCTACACAATGGATTACCCAGCATGAGAATCGCCCACTCTTCTTTGGCGGTATCGTGGTAGAAGCAGAAGATGCCACCTCCCGCAAAGGCAATCCATACGGCAGATATACGATTGAGGATTACTCAGGTAGTTTCCAATTCACCCTTTTTGGCGAAGCCTACAAGCAGTATGCCAGCCTGCTTAAACCCAATGTATATGTTTTCCTGACGGGTCTCATTCAGCAATATGGCGCCAATCAGCGTTGGTTCAAGCCCAAGGCGGTACCCGAAGCCGAATACGAATTGGCTATTCAGCAAGTGGACCTCATGAGCGATGCACACAAGCATGCCAAGCAGATTACTATCCACCTCCCTATTGAGAACATCCAGCCCTCGCTGATTGATGAACTAACGGAGTACTGCGAGAAGCATGCAGGCGAAACGCCATTGCATTTGCGTGTCTTTGACGACATCAAGCAGAATGTGATTACCCTCATCGCGCCACCCGTCCGCATGGATAAGGACTTCTACCATTGGCTTAAAGTGCAGGAGAATGAGGAGATATTTACCCATACAGTACAACAATAACAACCAAATCATTATACCATGAAGAAGAATTTATTTATCTTGTGCATGATTAGTTTCATTGCACAGTCATGCTGCGAAAAGCCCATTTTCATTGGACACCGTGGCAGTCTTTTGGGTGTAGAGAACACCGAAGAAGCCTTTATCAATGGTGCCAAGCACTTTGGCTATCAAGGCTTGGAGTGTGATGTCAAAACCACTAAGGACGGACAATGCGTTTGTTGGCACGACGACCATCTGCAACGTGCAGGTATCGAGGAGGTGCTGATACCAGACATCACATTGGATAGTCTGCTCACTCTCCCCCTCACCCAAACGCGCAAGGATGTTACCTACTCTGCCCATATTTGCACCGTAGATCGGTATTTGGAAATCTGTAAGGAGTACCAAGTCTTCCCTGTGGTGGAACTCAAATGGGCAACGGGCATCAACAACAACGATATGTCATTGTTTCCATCGCTGTATGCACTGATTGAGAAACATGGGTTGGTAGAGGAAGCGGTCATTCTCACATCCATGCGCCAGTCATTGGAGTATATCCGCAACAACTATCCACAACTGCAATGCCAATACCTCCGCCAAACGGTGAAGGATGAAGATGTGCAATGGTGCCACGATTGGAAGACTAACATTAGCATCCAACATGCCAACATTAACCCTGAGTTGGTGAACACCTGCAACGAACTGGGCGTAGAGGTGGCAGCATGGACGGTGAACAACGACAGCACCTACCAACGCTTGGTGGACTGTGGCTGCGCTTTTATTACCACCGATTATTTAGAGGTTAAGTAAGGCCTCCGGAAGCCGGATGCCGGTTCCCTAAATCATAAGGGCTCCCGAACGCCGGAAGCCAGCAATAATCCATGAAAAAAAGACGAGGTCTCCCTCGTCTTTTTTCTATACCTTGCCAATCGCCAATAGCCGAAACGCCTTTAGCGTTAATACGCATTCATCTGCTCTTTCACGGTAGCAGTGATCATGTCAGCAAACTCTTGCACAGTCATCTGACCTTTCTCCTCTGCACCTTGTTGGCGAACACTCACAAGGCCTTGCTCTGCCTCTTTCTCGCCTACGATGAGCATGTATGGGATACGTTTGAGTTCGTTGTCGCGGATCTTACGACCCAGTTTCTCGTTGCGGTCATCTACGATAGCGCGCACATCCTGTGCCTCCAACATCTCTTTCACTTTGTGTGCATACTCGTTGCTCTTCTCAGAGATTGGCAATACCACTGCTTGGTCTGGTGTGAGCCACAATGGGAACTTACCTGCGGTGTGCTCAATCAGCACAGCCACAAAACGCTCCATACTTCCGAATGGCGCACGGTGAATCATTACTGGGCGGTGCTTTTGGTTGTCCTCGCCTACATACTCCAGCTCAAAACGCTCTGGCAAGTTGTAATCCACTTGGATTGTACCCAATTGCCAACGACGACCCAACGCATCTTTCACCATGAAGTCCAATTTTGGGCCATAGAACGCAGCCTCGCCAGTCTCTACGCGAGCAGGCAATCCCTTCTCTTGGCATGCCTCAATGATAGCTTGCTCTGCTTTCTCCCATACCTCATCTGAACCTACGTACTTGGTAGTGTTGTTAGGGTCACGGAGTGAGATTTGTGCCTCAAAGTTCTCAAAGTTCAATGCTTTGAAGATAATCTCAATAATCTCCATCACGCGGATAAACTCGCTCTTCACTTGGTCTGGACGGCAGAAGATATGCGCATCATCCTGGGTGAAGCTACGCACACGGGTCAAGCCGTGCAACTCACCCGATTGCTCGTAGCGATATACCGTACCAAACTCTGCAATACGCAGTGGCAGATCCTTATAAGAGTGAGGGGTGTTCTTGAAGATGGTACAGTGGTGAGGGCAGTTCATTGGTTTGAGCAGATATACCTCGCCTTCTTCTGGAGTGGTGATTGGTTGGAAGGAGTCCTTACCATAGTGATCCCAGTGACCAGAAGTGATATACAAATTCTTGTTTCCGATATGTGGAGTGATTACTTGTTGATAGCCATAGCGTTTTTGAATCTTCTTCAAAAAGTCCTCAAGGCGCAAGCGGAGTGCAGTTCCCTTTGGCAACCAGATTGGCAGACCTTTACCCACCATGTCGGAGAACATAAAGAGTTCCAATTCTTTACCAATCTTGCGGTGGTCGCGTTTCTTTGCCTCCTCCAGCAATGTCAGATACTCATCCAACATCGCTTTCTTTGGGAAAGTGATACCGTAGATACGGGTCATCATTGGGCGAGAGTCATCACCACGCCAGTATGCTGCAGCGCAACTGAGCACTTTGATAGCCTTGATGGCCTCAGTAGATACCAAGTGAGGACCTTTACAGAGGTCTGTGAACGCACCTTGTGTATAGGTAGAGATATGTCCGTCTTCCAGTTCGCTGATAAGCTCGCACTTGTATGTCTGACCTTTTGCGCCAAACTCAGCCAGTGCATCAGCTTTTGCGATAGATTTCTTTACCAATGGCTCTTTCTTGGCGCGAAGCTCTGCCATTTTTTGTTCGATTGCATTAAAGTCGCTATCCTTAATGGTTTGTCCTTCAGCAGGATACACATCATAGTAGAAACCGTTTTCAATGGCAGGACCGATACCGAATTGGATGCCTGGATACAACTCCTGCAATGCCTCTGCCATCAAGTGGCTTGAGGTATGCCAGAAGGCATGCTTCGCCTCCTTGTCCTCCCACTTGTGGAGTTTGATGTCACAATCCTCTGTGATTGGTGCATTTAGTTCTACTATTTGCCACTCCTCTTGGTTAGGAGTCTTGATACTGGCAACAAGGATGTCTTGTGCCAAACGGCTGCTGATGCTTGCAGCTACTTCGTAAGCGGTGATACCGCTCTCGTACTCGCGGACGCCTCCGTCCGGAAAAGTGATTTTAATCATGTTTTTCTTTTTAATAAACCTACAAATGTTTACGGCTCAGAACGCACAAATGTTCTTTCACCAAATCGGGTACAAAGGTACTACAAAAAATGCACATACGCAAGTAAAGCGAGCAATATTTTACTTTCAACTATGATTTTCTTACAATTTTCTTGCAGAAGCCCTCATCAGGTGGATAAGCGGTGGATAAGCGGTGGATAGCCTCCCTCAAACGACCTTTTCTGACCTCGGCGATTTTCCGCCGAGCATCCCCCATTTCCCGAAGGGATACCGAACCCTTACCGAAGGAGTGTTTGAATACGAGCAAGAAGAATGACAATATAAAAACTCACCCCGCAAATCTGGTGACTTGCAGGGTGAGAAAGTTATTGTGCAAATACTTATAAATCCTTAACAAGACGGACAGAGAAACCTATGTCGCGACTGAGAGTTAATGTGATTGCATCGGTGGAGGCGTAAATAAAGTAGCCTGCCCATTCGCTCGTTTCCTCAGTGGCAGACCTATAGCGACCATATCTTCGCACATTGCGCATACTTGTACCATAGCGGTTACCACCAGCAGGAAGGAAAACAGCACCCTCAACTTCGAGTTTAGACCACTGCTCAGCGGTAAAAGTTTGGTGAACAGCATAACAATCTACACCTTCCTCACTATTAAAGCCAGGTTTGAATGTCATATCCTTTGGACAGACCCAATTATCTGGCAAGAAAATTAATCCATTAATACCATTAACCTGAGCTACACCGCAAAGAGAACTTGCATTATTACGAATATTTAAGAGATAATCCCACTCATCTAAAGTCAATGTACGCCAAGTATTTGGAGCATCATTATCAATCTGATTAGTACCCCAATCTACAAATGAACCATTATAATCATTGTTATCTTGTGAAGTACTTACACCAAAATTAGTAGCACTTGTACTCCAACCGAACAAATCTATCTTATCTGCCAAAGCAGTACCTTCTTTACTATCACCATGAGTTGGGTCAGAAGATACACTGCCACCTGTCACATTATCAGTACCAATCACTTCCCACTGAGCACTCGCGAAAGACCATGTATTGGTAGATTGGGTGTATTGCAAATTACCCTTCGAGAAGGTGACTTGCTTACTATCAGAAACTGAGAATACGCCAATACCTGCGGATGGAGTAGGTTCTTCTGATTCCTCTGGTGCTATCATACTAATACTATCCACTTTGATGACATTGCCATCACTACAATAAATATAAAACTGTGCAGAAGCACTAATCGTCATCATTATGGCGATGACTGCCATAAACATCTTTTTCATATTGCTGATTATTTTAATAAGTTACCTAACACATCGTACCAGACTTGTTTACCATCAGGCATAGTGGCACGGATAAATAGTTTTCCGTTGAACAAAACTTTTTCCGAAGTGGCTTGTTCGAGAGTTTGCACCTCTTCTAAAGCAGTAATATCACCTTCCTTTACCATTGAAAACGTGATACTACGCACACCCGTCAAGTCTGCCTCGGGTACACTCACTGCAAGCGTTCCCTTGCTGCACAACACACTAAAGTCCGTCACCGCAGTATAGTCCAATTGCACCACCTGCTCTGTGCCATCCGTCATTTGCACCACCATAGCAGGTACAAGTTCGGCATTCTGAGCAAGAATGGGCACGCTTACACTACATAAGAACAGACTTAGTAGAAATAATGATAACTTTTTCATGTAGTTTTTCTTTTCTTGGGACATCGGCTCCAAACGCCCCGTTGGTATAAATAGACAAAAAGCGTGAGCCCTTACCTTTGCTTATTCTCAACTCTGTGGCTATGGTGAACCAAACGAGAATAAGCGTTAATAAACGCTTCTTATAATATATCCGCAAAATTTTCGTTTGCGACTGCAAAATTACTACATTTTTTTGAATTGTGCAAGAGTAGTGTAAAAAAAATGCCACTTATGTTCGAAAACACAAATGGCATTACATAGTTTATGAAATTCTTAATTCAAAATTCTTAATTCTTCATTAACAATACCTCCCACCATCGTATAGCACACCCCATCGCGCAGGAGCAATAATTGTCCATCGCGGATAACCTTTTGGCAATTGGTCTTTGGCGACGGGCTGTGTGTATTCTCCACAGCAGTAACAGGATTCGTATTCACCGTCAGCGCATCCAACGCAAAATACATCGGCGTATTCATACCAAACTGTCCCATGTCGGTGGTGGTCATGCGGAAACTCAACCCCGCCGTTTTACCCAAAACGCTCAATGGCACTTTCACCCAACCGTTGTTCTTCTCTCCATCCACAGCTAAGTAATAAACGGTGGTAGCTATCTCTTGAAAAGAGCCATCTATTGCACTGATAATCAAAGCCAACGTATCCTCCTCAGTAAACGCACGTGCATTGAAGACCCCACCCTCAGTAATGGCCTTCATCGTATTGCTGTTTTGGCAAATATATACATAATCAGGATAGTATTCTTGGTCAAAGAGAATAATATTCGACGAATATCCTTGGGTCATTGTCACCCAATCCGAGAAATAGCCTATCACGTATGGCGTACCTTCGCCCGCAACACCGCCATTCGCCACGCAACCAAAGACGTTAGCCGTATCCTGCGACACGCGGGATAGCGTAAAACCTTCCCAACTCTGTCCTCCATACGAGTTTTGACTGGGCAAATGCGAGAGCATAAAACGCGCCTCGTTGGTGTATATGAATTGGCACACTCCACTATCGTTGTAGGTGCTATCCCATACATCGGTTCCATCATAATAACTCGTGCCATAATCCGCACTAAACGCAATTGGATTACCTATCATATCCGTAGCTGTAGCCAAATCCATCGTTATCACCTCCGCCGAAACAGTCAGCGAAATGCAAATAATCAGTAAAGAGTAAAATCGTTTCATATTTTTTAGTTTAAAGGTTAAAGGTTAGAGGTTAAAGGCTGTGGATATGCGGCTTTGCCGCTAATTCCTGCCTCTCGCCTCATCGCCTTATCGCCTATAAATTTCTACACAAACAGCAATATCATCAATTGTCCCGTCAGCACGCGCAGGAACATAGTTAGCGGATAGACCGTGGAGTATGCCACCGCAGCACGGTCGTTGGTACTCGACACCGTGGTAGCGTATGCCAGAGCAGGAGGATTGGTCGTACTGCCAGCCAACACGCCCATCAGCGTGAAATAGTCCAGTTTCAACCACAAACGTCCTACCACACCCATCAGCAATAGCGGAACAAGAGTAATGATTACGCCATAGCCAATCCACGCATATCCACCATCCAACAATGTGGGTATAAACGTCTTACCTGCGCCAAAACCCACCGCTGCCAAGAACATGGCGATACCTATCTCACGAATCATCAGATTGGCACTACTGGTCGTATAGGTCACAATATGCATCTTCGGTCCAAAACAACTCAACAATATCGCCACTATCAGCGAGCCACCTGCTATACCCAACTTAAAGGGCTGCGCCAAACCGGGCAACGCAATAGGCAACATACCTGCTGCTACACCCAATGCCAGACCCAAGAATATGGATGCCAAATTAGGAATATCCAACTTCTTAGTTGAGTTTCCGAACAACTTTTCTACCTTGTCCACCGCACGTTCCTCGCCTACTACGGTCATACGGTCTCCTAATTGCAAGTACAAGTCGCGCGTAGCCAACAGCTCAATACCTGCACGGCGGATACGTGTGATAGACACATGATAAGTGGCACGCACATTCAAATCGCCAATGCGCTTGCCATTGAGCTCTGGCTTAGTTACTATCACATGACGCGATACCAAGTGCGCTTGCGCCTTATGATCGGTAGGCAATGAAGTCTCCATACCCAACAAGAGAACACTCTTCTCATTCTCCTTATCTACTACCACACGAATACGATCTCCCACATGCAAGACCGTATCCACATCGGGCAACTCATCATCGCCATTAGGACGCACCAAACGCGAAACAATCAGGTGGAAATGGCACAACTGACTCAAATCACGGATATTAGCACCCTCTACTTGCGGATTGGTCAGCAAAAGGTCGATATACTCAATCTCCTTCTGTACCTCGTTCTCGGCTGCCAAACGCTCCTCCTCCTTATCCAAACGAATCTTGAAGAACCATCGCATAGCCAAGAGCGACAGGATAATACCCACCACACCCAACGGATACGCCATCGCATAGCCACTGGCTATGTTCGCATTTTGTTCGCCTGTTATGTCGGTAAATGCCTGCTGCGCAGCACCCAGACCAGGCGTATTGGTCACCGCACCAAACAGCACACCCGTCATCGTAGCTATATCCTCACCCGAAAACAGGTGGATAAGATAAGCCACCACACAACTCAGCAGCACAATACTGATTGCCAACATATTGAGTTTGATGCCACCCTTTCCAAAGGATGAGAAGAAACTCGGACCGACCTGCAAACCGATAGAATACACAAATAGTATCAATCCAAAGTCCTTGGCAAACGTTTCTACCACTGGATCCAAATGCATACCGAAATGCGACATGGCTATCGCACAAAACAGAATCCATGTGATACCCAATGTTATTCCCTTGAACTTCAACCTATGACTAAGATAGATACCCACAGCAATCGCTATGGTAAGAATAAAAATGGAGTGAGGTACTCCCGTACCAAAAAACAGACTATTTAACCAATTCATTATCTTATTTATTATGAGCCTATAACCCGTATAAGACCTATTAGCCCAATTAGTAGTTACTTGCCCGCAATAAACTGCGGTTCCAGATAGGATTGTTCCATCTCATCAACGACTCCTATCTCTTCTTTGCTCAACTCGCGCGCATGCACGCATAATGCATTAATAAGATGTGCCCTGAATGCCTCCAGCGTTTTGATACTATCAAACGCAGCATACTGACTCAAGTTTGCCACACGCTGACGCACCGACTGTACGCCATGCTTCGAGAGTTTCTCCACCGATGGCGTGATTGCCTGCTGCAACACATCAAAATCCACATTCACCAACAATGTACCATGCACAATAGTACCTGTGGGCAGCGCATAACAGGCATTACCCGACACTTTCATGCCGTCCACCATGATGTCGTTGTGTTCCGATTTGACAGCAGCAAAACCACATTCGCGCAACACGCCCGACACCCTATCCAAGAACGACTGAAAGACCACTTCACTATGCCTATTAGGCGAAATCATGCTCATCATCAGATTGCCTTTGTCCGCATAGACACATCCTCCCCCACTCTTGCGACGGTACATAGCAATACCATTTGCTCGACAATAATCCACATTCACCTCCGCTTCCATCACCTGATGGCGACCAAATATCACGGTTGGCGACACCACCCATGTTACAAAAGTATCATCCTCTACATGTTTAGCAAGATACTCTTCCATAGCGAGGTACCATACCAGACGGCGATTAGTAGGAGCGATGATATATAGCATATTGATTCTTGTCTTTTGAGCAACAGAAATTTATCATTGTATATCGCGCTTTTTATCTTTATAAAAAGGCAATAGGATAAAATAATTAATCACTCCCGCCAACGCAATCGCAGCTATTCCCGATAATTCTTCGGATAAGTGCAACCATATCAGGAGATTGAGGAACAGCAGTTGTATCACATAGTTAATAGCGCGCCCGAATAGGAATCCGCCTGCGTTCTTCCATGTAGGATGTACACGGAACGTGTAGAAACTGGTCAAGAAATAGTTACACACCATCTCTATGATAAACCCCGCCGTAAATGCTACCGATGTCAAAATGCCAACATCGGGCCAACGACGTTGGAATACCATCAACAGCAGATAATATATACCATACTGCAATCCCGTTCCCAATGCTCCTACGAGCACGAAACGGGCAGCAGAACGATATTTCAAGGGCAATCGCCCCGTGAGGGTTTTCATTCCGAGTCTCTAAACACTAAACAGTAGCGCCTACAGGCGCGTCCACTAAACTAAAGCACCCAGCATCTCCTCCATAGCAGCACCTAATCCTGCTACATTGCGACCACCTGCGGTAGCCATCCATGCTTGACCGCCGCCACCGCCTTGGATATGCTTAGCAGCCGACTTGATAATCTGACCTGCGTTCTTTCCCGCATCTACCAATGGTTGCGACAGTACCACAGTAATCATGGGTTTGCCTTCCCACTCGGTAGCACCTACTACTGCGAACTTCACATCGGTAAACTTGCCTTTCAGCAGCATGGGCACATTGCGCAGCAAGTTAGCATCTACCGTACCTTCCACGCGCACCAATTTGATACCATTGTAGTCCTCTGCCTTTGCAATCAATTCATCGCGGAAGCGCTCTACTTTCTCAGCCATGAAGGCCTCAATCTGTTTCTTCAAGCCCGCGTTCTCATCAATGGCTTTGCGGATAGCGCCTGCCAAATCTGGAGCGTTGTTGAACAGCGCACGCAGACCACCAATCATATCCACTTGCTTGTAGTAGAGTTCATCGGCCTTGGCTGCTGTCACTGCCTCAATACGGCGAATACCCGCAGCCACACTGGTCTCCATCACAATGCGCACCGCACCAATCTTACCCGTACTTGCCACGTGGCAACCACCGCACAACTCTGCGGATGGGCCATACTTGATGACACGTACCTCATCGCCATATTTCTCGCCGAAGAGTGCCATAGCACCCATTTCTTTGGCTTTCTCTATTGGGGTGTTACGACATTCCTCAAGAGGCAAGTCTTGGCGAATCATCTCGTTGGCAAGCATCTCCACTTGGCGAAGTTCCTCCGCACTCACTTTCTGGAAGTGTGAGAAGTCAAAGCGCAAGCTGTCTGCCGATACGAAACTACCCTTTTGCTCCACATGCTCGCCCAATACTTGACGCAATGCGTAGTGTATGATATGCGTAGCAGTGTGGTTGCAAGCAATGGCTTGACGGCGAGCGACATCTACCTCAGCCATCATCTTGCTCTTGATATTTTCAGGCAATTCCGCGCAGAGGTGTACTGCCAGATTGTTCTCACGTTTGGTATCCAACACGCGCACATTACCCAATGTACCCGAATCGCCTACCTCACCACCCATCTCAGCGTAGAATGGTGTTTGGCTGAGCACTACTTGATAGAGTTCTTTGCCCTTTTGGTTCACTTTGCGATAGCGCAGCACTTGTGTCTCGCATTGCAACATGTCGTATCCATCAAACTCTGTATCACCTTCGTTAATCACTACCCAGTCGCCCAGTTCTTGTTTGTTGGCTTGGCGACCCATCTCTTTTTGGTGCTCCAATGCCTTGTTGTACTCTTCCTCATTGGTGGTAAAGCCGTTCTCGCTCAAAATCAATTGAGTAAGGTCGAGAGGGAAACCATATGTATCTTTCAATGTGAACACATCCACACCCGAAATCTCTTTGCCTTTCGCTTCTTTCATCAGTTTGTCGAGCAAAGTGATACCTTTGTCCAGTGTGCGGAGGAAACCATCCTCCTCGCTCTTGATTACAGGGATGATTTGTGCCTCTTGCTTCACCAATTCGGGATATGCATCGCCCATATCGGCAATGAGTTGTGGCACCAATTTGTACATAAACGCCTCGCGTTGTCCGAGGAAGGTGTAGCCATAGCGCACAGCACGGCGGAGGATTCGGCGAATCACATAACCTGCCTTCTCGTTGCTTGGCAATTGTCCATCCGCAATAGCGAAAGCGATAGTACGGATATGGTCGGCAATCACGCGCATAGCCACATCTACTTTCTCCTCTTTGCCGTATTCCGAACCACAAATCTCTCCAATCTTCTTCAGCATAGGTTGGAAGACATCTGTATCATAGTTCGACTGTTTGCCTTGCATGGTGCGCACCAAACGCTCGAAGCCCATACCTGTATCGATTACTTTGTTTGGCAAGGTGTCAAGCGAGCCATCGGCTTTGCGGTTGTATTGCATGAACACGAGGTTCCAAATCTCAATCACTTGTGGGTGGTCTTTATTCACGAGTTCGCGACCAGAAAGAGCCGCTTTCTCCTCCTCACTACGGCTATCCACGTGAATCTCCGAGCATGGACCACAAGGACCTGTATCGCCCATCTCCCAGAAGTTATCGTGCTTGTTGCCATTTAGGATATGGTCGGCAGGCAAGTGCTTAGCCCAAATCTCTGCTGCCTCATTGTCGCGCTCGATGCCCTCTTCGGGTGAACCTTCGAACACGGTTACATAGAGGTTCTTTGGGTCAAGTTTCAGCACATCCACGAGGTACTCCCATGCGAAGTCAATGGCGCCCGCTTTGAAGTAATCGCCAAACGACCAGTTACCAAGCATTTCAAACATGGTGTGGTGGTAGGTGTCATGACCTACTTCCTCCAGGTCGTTGTGCTTACCGCTCACGCGCAGGCACTTCTGCGAGTCCGCTACGCGAGGATATTGAATAGGGTCATTGCCAAGGATGATACCCTTCCATGGGTTCATACCTGCATTGGTAAACATCAGTGTAGGGTCATCTTTGATGACCATGGGTGCTGAAGGTACAATCTTGTGTCCTTTCTTCTCAAAATAATCCAAAAAGGATTGTCTAATCTCTTTGCTTGTCATATTAATCTTGTGGTATAAATTTCTCTACTTTGTACTCTTTCTTCACTTCTTTGACTTCCACTACGAGTTGGTTGGCGAGCAGTTTCTCGTTCTCCTCACGTTGGCGCAGAACGTCTATGGCTGCATAGATAGCGTGCAAGATGCTGGTTGCATCGGCTTCGTTCTTGCCTGCCAAACTATATGCTGTTCCATGATCGGGCGAAGTGCGTACTATGGGCAGACCTGCGGTGAAGTTTACGCCACTCATATCCAATGCCTTGAATGGTGCCAACCCTTGATCGTGGTACATAGCCAACACGGCATCGAAGTGATTGTATTGTCCTGCACCGAAGAAGCCGTCAGCCGAATAAGGGCCAAAAGCCCAGATGCCTTGCTCCTGCGCCTTGGCGATAGCAGGGCGAATGATATTGGTCTCTTCCTCGCCAATGAGTCCGTTATCGCCTGCGTGTGGGTTGAGCGCCAACACAGCGATGCGTGGTTTACGACAAGTGAAGTCCATCTTCAGGGTGTCATTGAGCACAGCCAGTTTGCTGAGGATACGCTCCTCGTTGATGGTTTCTGCCACTTTGGCGATAGGTGTATGGTTGCATACCAATGCCACACGCATGCGGTCGCTAATCATCATCATCAGACTATCTTTGCCTTCGCCAAATAGTTGTGTCAAATACTCGGTGTGTCCTGAGTAGCGGAACTCATCCGATTGGATATTATCCTTGTTGATAGGTGCCGTCACGATGGCGTGTACCAGGCCGTTCTTGAGGTCTTGGCATGCGCGTTGCAAGCTCTTGAGCGATGCTTTTCCTGCTTCGGGTGTGGATACACCTAATTGCACAGGCGTGTCATCGGGATAGCAAGTGATGAGATTCAGTCTGCCATCTTTCGCCTGTTTGGGGTCTTGGATGATATTCCATTGGATATTACGATACTCCTCATCGAGGGTTTGCATATGTTGGCGTGCCACTTTGGCGTTGCCATACACGATAGGGCGACAAATCTCGCAGATATGTGGATTCACCAACGATTTGAGGATAATCTCATACCCTACTCCATTGATATCGCCTGCTGTAATTGCTATTGTTGGTTTCATGTGTGTTAGTATTTTATCCCAAAATTATTCAAAATTATACAAAATTATCAATTATTTTGAGGTTGTTGTTCTTTGTATTTTTTATAAAACATTATGTCGTTTGTTTCTTGATCGTAAAAATATTTTTCAAAATGTAGACTCGATTCGCCAAAATTAATCAAAATGCCAAATGGTTTTTTCGTTAATCTTAAATAGTTGAATAACTGCAAACGATGTTCTGGTAATATCTCATCTACGGCTTTTAATTCCACTACCACATCTCTACATACTATATCCATGCGGTACTGTTTTTTCATCAATTTTCCTTTATAGAATATTGGTAAATAAACTTCTGCATCATATTCTACTCCACGCTCATCTAATTCTATTGTCATCGCTTCGGCATAAACAGCCTCTAAAAGTCCACTCTTCAATTCAGAATGAACATCCATCGCTGCACCAATGATGTCAAAAATAGCTATTTCGTTTTCGTCAGCTAAATGAAGCATAGAAATTTTTAATAATTTTCTACAATTTTCTATAATTTTGGGAGGCACGTCCCTTAGTCTATCTGACTAACTTTCTCGTATTGTAGTTTTTCAAAATCAAACGGTTTGCGCTCTTCGTTCTTGTAGCCGAGCGACATCACGCATAATACCGTGAAGTTCTCTGGCAACCCCGTTAACTTGCGCACCAAGTCCTCCGCGCCTTCGCGTTGATAGACGTGGCACCAACATGCGCCTAATCCTTGGTCCGCAGCAGCGAGCCAAATGTTTTGCGCAGCGATAGCCGCATCGCATTGCCATGTATCAATCACGCTGGTATCCGCAGCCACCACGATGCCTGCCATAGCGGTGTCAAACATACCACTGCCGTAGGTGCGGCAACCTGCTAACTGACGAAGAATCTCTTCGTTTTTGATTACCACGAAGTGCCATGGGTTCATTCTCTTGCCTGCTGGCGACATGAGCGCACAACGAATGATGTAATCCAACTTCTCCTGCTCTACTGACTGGTTGGTGTATTTTCTATACGAGCGCCTTTGTTGACACAAACTTTGAAAATCTTGCATAATTCTTCTAATTTACAAAATAGCGTGCAAAGTTAGTAATTTTTTCTCACATATGCAAGTATTAGACTGGATTTCCGTATTTTTTCTTCTTTGGTCTGCACTCACTGCATAAAAAGCACAGAAATTTGCACAGACAAAAAAAAAGTTGTACCTTTGCAGAGTGAAAAAGATTATACCCTATATCTCAGTCATCACTGCCATGCTCATATGGGCAGGGTCGGGCATCGCGGTCAAAGAAGCATTAGTGGTATTCACCCCACTGACACTCATCGTGTTACGATTCACCATAGCCGTCATACTCATGCTGTCAATCGGACTCATCTTCCGACAAAATGAGATAGTAGGACTACAACCCATCCAACGAAAAGATATTCCACTATTCCTATTAGGCGGTCTGTTTCAACCGTTCCTATACTTCATCTTCGAGACCTATACCTACCAAACATTCGATTCACCCACCATCGCTGAAGCACTACTCAGTACACAACCCGTTATAGCACCAATCTTCGCCTTTGTACTGCTGCGCGAGAAAGTAACACGCAACAATATCATCGGTATCCTGCTCTCCACAGCAGGCATGCTGATGCTATTAATAATGGGCAATGGAGATATGGGCAATGGGGTATTGGCTATTGGCAATGGGAAAGGCGTAGCATTGGCACTACTAACAGTCAGTATGTCCGTCAGTTACTCGGTCATACTGCGCCGCATACCTGCACGCTACTCGCCCCTGAGCATCGTGTTCTATGTGCAATCTATCTCGCTGATTCTCTTCTATATCGTTTGGGGTATATCGGGCGAAGCAAGCACATTATCCGCAATAGGCGATGGGCAGTGGGCAATGGGTAAGGCACCTTGGGCAGTAATATATTTAGCCGTATTCTCGTCCGTAGCAGCGTTTGTGCTATTCTGCTACACAGTACGACAGATAGGCGTAACACGCGCCAATATATTCAACAACATACGCCCCGTCTTTACCGCCATACTGATGTGGGTGATATTCGGCGAAGTACTGCCCGTATGGAAATTAGTAGGCATCGCAGTAATTATCATCGGATTATTTGTCAGCGAAAAGAAAGATAAACAATAAAAATCGGCATAACCTTGCGTATATGCGATTTTTTTTGTACCTTTGCAGCGCATACTAATAATATAAGACTATACAAAACTACACAATACAATTATGACTCAAGATTTAGAGATTTTTGACATCATCCGCCGTGAGCGTGAACGTCAGACCAAAGGCATCGAATTGATTGCCAGTGAGAACTTTGTCAGCGACCAAGTCATGGAAGCAATGGGCAGCGTACTGACCAACAAATACGCCGAAGGCTACCCAGGCAAACGCTACTACGGCGGTTGCGAAGTGGTGGACGAGAGCGAGAATATCGCACGCCAACGCCTATGCCAACTCTTTGGCGCAGAGTACGCCAACGTACAACCCCACTCGGGCGCACAAGCCAATATGGCAGTATTCATGGCATGCCTGAAGGCAGGCGATACCTTCCTCGGACTGAACCTCAGTCATGGTGGACACCTCAGCCACGGTTCGCCTGTGAACTTCTCAGGCATCATGTTCAACGCATTGGAATACAATGTCAAAGAAGATACAGGCACAGTGGACTATGACCAACTGGAGCAAGTGGCACGTGAGCACAAGCCTAAACTCATCATCGCAGGCGCAAGTGCCTATAGCCGTGATTGGGATTATGCACGTATCCGTAAAGTAGCAGATGAGATAGGCGCAATCTTTATGGTAGATATGGCGCACCCAGCAGGACTGATTGCAGCAGGACTATTGGAGAACCCCGTGAAGCATGCACATATCGTTACCTCTACCACCCACAAGACCCTGCGCGGTCCTCGCGGTGGCGTGATACTGATGGGCAAGGACTTCCCTAACCCATGGGGCAAGACTACACCCAAAGGCGAAGTGAAGATGATGTCCGCATTGCTCGACTCTGCCGTGTTCCCAGGCACACAAGGTGGACCATTGGAGCACGTGATTGCTGCCAAAGCAGTAGCTTTTGGCGAAGCATTGCGCCCTGAGTTCCGTGAGTATCAATTGCAAGTGAAGAAGAACGCTGCTGCTATGGCTCAGGCATTGATGGACAAGGGATATAAGATTATCTCCAACGGTACGGACAACCACTCTATGTTGGTAGATTTGCGTACCAAATACCCAGATTTGACAGGTAAAGTGGCAGAGAAAGCCCTCGTGGCAGCCGACATCACCACCAACAAGAACATGGTACCATTCGACTCGCGCAGTGCGTTCCAAACCAGCGGACTACGCTTCGGTACACCTGCTATCACTACACGCGGACTGAAAGAGGACAAGATGGCGTGGATAGTAGAACTCATTGACCGCGTGCTCCAAAACCCAGAGTCGGAGGAGAACATCGCAGCCGTTCGCGCAGAAGTGAACGCCGAAATGGTGAAGTACCCACTCTTTGCGTGGTAATCGCGTTTAGTGTTTAGTGGACGCTTCGCTACTGGTTAGAGGTATGGAGGTTTTACTTGGTAAGACATTAGAGGAACTGCAAGCGGTAGCCCAAGAAGTTGGGCTACCGCGTTTTGCAGGTAAACAGTTGGCAGAATGGCTATATGTGCGCCGTGCTACATCGTTCGATGAGATGACCAATATCTCGCTGAAAGGGCGCGAGGCACTGAAAGCCCGCTACACTATTGGTCGCCACCAACCCGTAGCCGAAGCCATCTCCAAAGACGGCACGAAGAAATACCTATTCGCTCTATATGGCGATGAGGCGAGAGGCGATGAGGCTATCAGGCGAGAGGCAAGGTATATTGAATCCGTCTATATCCCCGATAATGACCGCGCTACGCTATGCGTGAGCACGCAGGCAGGCTGCAAAATGGGCTGTAAGTTCTGCATGACAGGCACCTTGGGCTTTCATGGACATCTCACCGCAGCCGATATACTGAATCAGATATTCTCTATCCCCGATGCCGACAAACTGACAAATATCGTATATATGGGCGAAGGCGAACCAATGGATAATCTGGACAATGTGCTCCGTTCGTTGAATGTGATGACCAGTACATGGGGCTGCGCATGGTCGCCCAAACGCATCACAGTGTCTTCGGTGGGTATTACCAAAGGGCTGAAACGATTTATCGAAGAGAGCGATTGCCATCTGGCCATCTCATTGCACAATCCCTTTAGCGTTGAACGTCAGGAGATTATGCCCATAGAGAAAGTCAATCACCTCAATGATGTGATTGCCCTCTTGAAGCAATACGACTGGACACACCAACGCCGTGTGAGTTTCGAATATATCTGTTGGGGCGGTGTGAATGATACACCCAAGCATGCCAACGAACTATTACGCCTATTGAAGGGATTGGATTGCCGTATCAACCTCATCCGCTTCCATGCCTCACCTGACCCAATCGCCAATACCCAATCGCCAATAGCCAATAGTTCCTCCAACGAACAGCAGATGGAATGGCTGCGCGACTATCTCACCGCACACGGTATTGCCACCACCATTCGCCGTAGCCGAGGCGAAGACATATTGGCTGCCTGCGGAATGTTGGTAAACGCACTAAGCAATAATCAGTAAATACAATTAAGAAACGTTTTCACTCATCGAAGTAACCGTTACATCCATGTGCGGATAGGCAAACGTGTAGCCATGTTTGGGCAGTTCGGTATAAAAACGCTTATTGAAATCAAAATATACACTCCAATAGTCCTCCGTCTTCACCCATGCACGCACCACGAAAGAGATATTATTATCATTCAGCGAAGATAATGCCACAAATGGATCAGGAATAGTGATATTCTTCGTATCCACCGCCACTGGCGAAGCATTTTTAGGACGTTCGTGCTGCGAAGTGAGGATACGTTCATCTGCATAAACCATTTCGCGCAACAACTCAATGCAGCCATCCGCATCTACCCCATAATCCACACTCACAGTCCAATCTACACGGCGCAATACTTGTGCCGATACGTTCTCAATCGTACCGTTGAACAGCGCACCATTGGGCAAGATAATCACACGATTGTCCACCGTCAGAATACGAGTAGTAACAATCGTAACCTCCATGACCGTACCACTCACACCCTGCGCGTTGATAAAATCACCCGCCTTGAACGGACGGAAAATCAGCAACATAATACCACCTGCGAAATTCTGCACCGTACCCGAAAGCGCCATACCAATAGCCATACCACCCGCAGTGAGCAATGCTGCCACAGATGTAGTATCTAAACCTAAGGTGCCAATCAACACCAAAATAAGTATGACAGTCAGCGAAATACTGGTGAACGAAGACACAAACGAGGCCAATGTGCGCTCCGTCTGGCGACGCTCGAAAATACGCTCTAACATACGCTTCACACGGCGAATAAGCCAAGCGCCAATGAAATACAAAACAAGCGCAAGCACCACCTTAATAGCAAAATCAATGGCACCATCCAACCAACCACGAAGTACTACTTCGGGCTCTGTTTGCACCTGTTGGATAAACGCCTGTGTGATTTGCTTGATAGAGTCCGCAGGCGGAATATGAGGAGCAGGAGGTTCTACATTAAGGAGAAACATATGGGTGTAGAGTGTTAAGTGTAGAGTGTAAAGGAAAGAGTTAGGAAGGAGTTAGCGTAGGCGGTCGGCAGCACGGACAAGGGCTTCGTCCTTCAATATGCGGCGAGTAGCCATCATCGTTAGCACAATATTAATGGCAGGGATAGCCGCCCAAAGCGTGATATACCAGTCCGCATCGGCAAGCGTCATGCCATGAATAGCTTCGTAACCCTTCACCACAAACGCCACATACAGCGCCACCAAAGCATAATAGCCTATGCAGAAAATCACATTCATAATATTCAAACGTGCTTGCAACAAACGACGTTTGAACAAAAAGATATTCACCAATGCCAACAGCGGAATAGCCAATGTCATCACCGCCAATGGCCATTTATCAAAGGCCTGCAAACGGACATACTCAGTCGCTTCGGGTGTCAAAAACTCGATAGGTGAAAAGAAGCACAACAAGGTGCCAAGAATAACTACCAATAAGAGGTAAAGGGTTTGAACTCTTTGAATCATACTAATTTACATAAATCATTAACCAACTGATATTTCTCGCCTGTAGCAGGGCAAGTTGCGAAACCGTCTTTATCGAATTGCAGTTTCTCGCCATGGCGGCTCACCCACCCTACACGGCGTGCTGGATTGCCCACCATCAGCGCAAAAGCAGGGACATCTTTCGTGACTACCGAACCTGCACCAATCAAGCAGTATTCGCCCAACGAGTTGCCACACACAATCGTAGCATTCGCGCCCACAGAAGCACCGCGACGGATAAAAGTGTCCTTGTACTCATCCTTACGCGAGACTGCCGAACGAGGGTTAATGACATTGGTAAATACCATGCTGGGGCCCAAAAAGACATCATCACCGCAGCGGACACCCGTGTAGATAGATACGTTGTTCTGCACCTTGCAGTTGCGCCCCAGTACCACACCTGGCGAAACCACCACATTCTGACCAATATTGCAGTCTTGACCTATCTGACAGCCCGACATAATGTGCGAGAAATGCCAAATCTTGGTGCCCTTACCTATGATACAACCCTCATCAACATAAGAGGATTCGTGTACAAAATAATCGTTTTGCATTGTTTAGAAGTTCAGGAATTGAGGGGTTAGAAAAATGCTTTGAATATATCGTTACCGTTAGCAAATATGAGCAGTGCCAACAAGAGCCAGAAACCAATCGTATTGGCTACTTCCAGGAACTTGTCGCTGGGTTTCTTGCCTGTGATAATCTCCCACAACAGGAACAATATATATCCACCATCTAAGGCAGGAATAGGCAGGAAGTTCATAAATGCCAATATCAAACTGAGGAAAGCAGTCATGTGCCAGAACGAATGCCAATCCCATACAGATTCAAACATATTGCTGATAGCACCAAAACCGCCTACTGATTGTGCTCCTTCTTTCGTAAACACCAATCGGAATTGCTTGACATACATCACCAACATATCCCAACCATACTTTATACCCGCAGGGATTGCCTCAAAGAAGGTATAATCGGTATGCTGAGGAGTATAGAATGCACCTAATCCCTTGATATACACACCTACATCCGCATGATCACCAATAAAAAGACGTGCGTGCATGAGTTCGCCTGCACGGTAGAAATCCAATGTTACACTATCGCATGGATACTTGATTAGTTCGTTGTCAATCTGCGCACGGCACAAGCCCATCATACCATTCACACCTACGACACTGTCGCCTTGCTGCATATCAGCAAACGACGCTGCACCACCCGGTATCACCGAATCCACCACGAATGGCATGAAATAAGACATCAACAGATAGTTGCGCTTCATGTACGTCTTGTCGGCACGTGCTTTCTCGCGCTCCACGCGGTCGAAGTCGTTTTGCAAAGCCAAGAAACGTGTACCTAAATCATCGGACATTGTCAATCGCACCGTATCAGTTCCGCGCAAGACCAGCACGTCTTGTTTACCCTCCAGGATAATCCATTGGGTTATATCACCCAAGTCTTCAGGCTCTGCGCCATTGATAGTGAGGATCTTATCTTGCTGCTCAAAGCCCTCGCCAACCATAATATCGGAGTAGTACAAGCCCGTTGTAATCTGACTGATAGGCAACGTGTCTTTACCCCAATGGAAAAGCACCATACCAAAAATTAACAGAGCCGCCACAAAATTCACCAATATACCGCCAATGATGATGCAGAGACGTTGCCAAACGTTCTTCGCACGGAACTCCCAAGGTTGTGGTTCAGAAGCGAGGTCAGTAGCGGACTTTGTTTCATCCACCATACCTGCAATAGCACAATAGCCACCAAAAGGTACCCAACCTATACCCCACTCTGTGGAGTCGGGATAACGGCGCCAATCATTTTCAGGCAGAGCCTGCAATTCCTCATCAGTCATAGCGCGATAAATCGTATTGCCTTTCTCATCCTTCTTATCGTTGCCCATAGCATCCTGCTCTGCTACCATAGCAGGTTCCACATTAGGCGCAAAGAAACGCACTTGCCACTTGCCGTTAATCTTCTTGGCACGTATCAGCGAGAACTGAGGATTGAAGAACATATAAAATTTCTCCACGCGTACCTTAAATATACGCGCGAAACAAAAATGCCCCAACTCGTGAATCACCACGAGGATACTAAGGGCGAGTATGAGTTGTAACCACTGCATAATTCTGTTTAGAGTTGTTTAGTGTTGTGTAGAGTTGTTTAGAATTGTAGTTGCTATTTTGCGGGCTTCGGTGTCGGTTTGCACATAGTCCTCGTAGGTTGGTTCGGTGATAAACGTAGTCTTTGCCATTGTCTCGGCTATCACATCCGACATCTGCAAAAAGCCACACCTACCTTCGCGGAATGCCAAATTCACCACCTCATTTGCAGCATTGAGTATGCACGGCATATTCCCTCCTTTGTTCATAGCATCGTATGCCAATCTCAGGTTAGGGAATCGCTGCAAATCAGGTTCCTCAAAGGTCAAAGTATTCGTAGCGAACAAGTCCAATCGTGGCACATCGCTCTGCCAGCGTTCAGGATACGTGAGCGCATATTGTATAGGAATACGCATATCGGGTGTACCCAATTGTGCTTTCACACTGCCATCCACAAACTGCACCGCCGAATGTACTACCGACTGTGGGTGCACCAGCACCTGAATCTTATCCACAGGTATATCAAACAACCAACGCGCCTCTATCACCTCAAAGCCTTTGTTCATCATACTTGCAGAGTCAATCGTAATCTTCGCGCCCATCTCCCAATTGGGGTGCTGAAGTGCCTGTGCGGCTGTTACATGCTGCATCTGTTCGTATGAGAACGTGCGGAAAGGTCCGCCACTGGCTGTGAGTAGCAGTTTCTCTATGCTCTGGGGATTTTCGCCCACTAAACTTTGAAATATAGCCGAGTGTTCGCTATCCACAGGCAGAATAGGCACATTGTATCGCTGCGCCAAACGGCATATAATCTCGCCTGCCACAACCAGTGTCTCTTTGTTGGCAAGAGCAATCGTTTTCTTTGCTCGAATAGCCTCCATTGTAGGTCGCAAACCTGCATACCCCACCATGGCAGCCACCACCACATCTATCGCAGGCATAGTAACCATCTCCGCTATTGCCTCCATACCCGCCATCACGCGAATAGGCAAATCGCTAAGCGCATCGCGCAAACGAGGATAGCAACGCTCATCTGCAATACACACCACAGCAGGATTGAACTCCAACGCCTGCTGAATCAGCAAATCCACGCTCCTATGAGCCGTCAGTGCATATATGCTGAACTCCTCTGGGTGCTGTCGCACCACATCCAAGGTCTGCGTACCTATACTACCTGTACTGCCTAATATTGCTATTTGTTTCATTGTATGGTGTAAAGTGTAGGGTGTAAAGTGTAAAGGCTGGGGTTAAAATGCAATCACTTCTTCGGGGTTAATAGCTGTGCCTGCCTGCCAGAGTTCGAAAACCAGAGGTTGGTTACCCATAATGGCTATTGTCTCGCCTGCTTCTACTGCATCGCCCACTTTCTTGAGTACCTTGGTGATATTGCGATACACGGATAGGTAGTTCTGGTGTTGTACCATCACGCTGTAGGTATTACCTATCTCATAATTGACATACATCACCGTGCCGGCTAACACGGCTGTGACATTCTCATTCTCGGGAGTCTGAATCAGCACGTTATAGCGCTGCTCTTTCTCCGAGAATGATTGTAATATCACACCATGTGCAGGACGGAAGAAAGACAACACAGGTGTCGTGTTCGCCACATAGAAGAGTTGTAGATTATCTTTCTCTTTGGCCTCATACTGCGCAATGAACTCCTGTGTTGCTTCGCTTTTGGCTTCCAGCAGTTGTTCTTTGGTAATAATGAACATAGAGTCCACATGCTGCATAGTATCTGTTTGCACTTCGCCCACCATGATTTGCTTTATTATGTCCAGGTACTGCCGATGCAGTTCCAAGGAAGTGCCTAATGAATCCAGACGAGTGGATTCCTCGATTAACTGATGACGTATATCCTCGGAGTACCCTGGTAGATAATTCTTAATTGGGGTGTAGAGTATCATCAGCGAGAACAATCCCATCGTGAGCAGGAAGAGCACAGCAGCTACCACAATGGCAATCCATCCGTTCAGGTGTATGTGCATATGTTCGGCCAGTGTATTATTATCCAGCACACTGATACGATACTGCTTGCGCAACTTCCGCCAAAGTGAATTCTTATTTTTCTTTTCTTCAGTCAAAATATCCCAATTTCTAAATTCTTATTTCAGTATCGTACACCCCTCGCAAGGCTTCAATTGCTTGAAGAAGTCATTGCCCTTATCATCCACGAGAATGAAGGCAGGGAAGTTCTCCACCTCAATTTTCCAAATGGCTTCCATACCCAATTCTGGATATTCCACGCACTCAATGGACTTAATGTTCTCTTGTGCCAAGATAGCCGCAGGACCACCTATTGAGCCGAGGTAGAAGCCACCATGCTTTTGGCAAGCGTTGGTCACATCGATAGAGCGGTTGCCTTTTGCCAACATAATCAGACTTCCGCCATTGTCTTGGAACTCATCCACGTATGGGTCCATACGACCTGCTGTGGTTGGGCCCATCGAACCGCAAGGCATGCCTGCTGGTGTTTTAGCAGGACCTGCGTAGTAGATTGGGTGGTTCTTCAGGTACTCTGGCATACCTTCGCCTGCATCCAGACGGGCTTTAATCTTAGCATGTGCTATATCACGACCTACAATAATCGTACCATTGAGCGAAAGACGTGTACCGATAGGATATTGAGTCAAAATCTTGCACACATCCGCCATCGGTTGGTTGAGGTCAATGCGTACAGCATCGCCCTCTCCTGCATTGCGCAGTTCTTCTGGAATGAGGCTTGCAGGATTGTTGTCCATCTTCTCAATCCAGATACCATCCTTGTTGATCTTACACTTAATGTTGCGGTCAGCCGAGCAACTTACGCCCAAGCCGATTGGGCAACTTGCGCCGTGACGAGGCAAACGAATCACGCGAATATCGTGTGCCATGTATTTGCCACCGAACTGCGCACCCAGTCCAATCTTGTATGCTTCTTTCAGCAGTTGCTCCTCCAGTTCAATGTCGCGGAACGCACGACCCGTCTCATCACCTGTAGTTGGCAAGGTGTCGTAGTAGTGGGTAGAAGCCAATTTCACGGTCAGCAGGTTCTTCTCCGCACTCGTACCGCCAATCACAAAGGCGATATGGTATGGAGGACATGCTGCTGTGCCAAGGCTCTTCATTTTCTCCACGAGGAATGGGATTAATGTGCCTGGGTTTTGGATACGCGCTTTGGTCTCTTGATAGAGGTAGGTCTTGTTGGCAGAGCCACCACCTTTGGTTACGCAGAGGAAGTGATATTCCATACCCTCGGTAGCCTCCAGGTCGATTTGTGCAGGGAGGTTGCATTTGGTATTTACCTCATCGTACATATTGAGTGGAGCGTTTTGCGAGTAGCGAAGGTTGCGTTCGGTGTAGGTGAGATATACACCCTTTGAGAGGGCTTCTTCATCGCAGTAGCCAGTCCAGACTTGTTGTCCTTTCTCGCCGTGGATAATGGCTGTACCCGTATCTTGGCATAGAGGCAATTGTCCTTTGCATGATACTTCTGCATTGCGCAGGAAGGTCAATGCTACATACTTATCATTAGCACTTGCCTCTGGGTCGCGCAGGATTTTTGCCACTTGTTCGTTGTGACTACGACGGAGCATGAAGCTCACATCTGAGAAGGCTGCGTTAGCCATTTTGGTCAATCCTTCAGCCTCGATTTTGAGGATAGGTTTGCCTTCGAACTCGCTCACCGACACATGGTCTTTGGTCAGCAGATAATACTCTGTTTCATCCTTTCCGAGTTGAAACATAGGTGCATACTTAAATTCCATACTATTATGTTTTTACAAAGTTAATCCATTTTACGCTGCAAAATTACTAAAAAATTTCGATATACACAAATAAAGCAGCCAATATTTTTGAAAATGGCATTTTTAGTTGTGTTATTCTTGCACAATTCAAAAAAATGTAGTAACTTTGCACGCTGAATATTTTGGATAAATTTACACGAAAATGAAACAACGAAAAATTATATACCTATTACTCGTTCTTTGGAGTGTCTCTATGCCCATGCATGCGCAAGTCAAAGGCGCAGGAAGCAGTGTCTTCCACTTCTTGGACCTACCCGTTTCCTCACGACTCAATGCCTTGGGTGGCGAGAACGTAGCCATAGCAGATGATGACATTAGCATGGCATTTATCAACCCTGCCCTACTCACTGCCCATACCGACAAAGTGCTGCAACTCAACTACGCCTACTACCTCGCTGGCACCATGTTCGGTAGCGCGATGTACGGACACAACTACAACAACAACTATTTCGCCGCAGGTGTACACTACCTCGACTATGGTCAGATGGCTTACGCCGATGAGAACGGCAACCTGCTCGGCACTGATTTTACAGCCAAAGATATTTGCCTCAACCTCATGTACGCCAGACAGTTAGGTCCACTCTTCCGCGTAGGTGCAACACTCAAACCTATCTTCAGCGTTTATGAGCAATACACCAGTTTTGCCCTCGGTGCGGATGTCGGTGCACATTTCCAAACGGCAGACAGCACCTTGCACCTTGGATTGGCACTACGCAATATAGGTTGGCAACTCAAGTCCTTCTACGAGGAAGACTTAGGTCAGCACACCGAAATGCTGCCCCTCAATCTCGAAGTAGGCCTCAGTTACCGCCTTGCTCATGCCCCTATCCGTCTCTCACTCACCTTGCACAACTTGCAGTGCTGGGATATTGCTCCTCTGGAGACGGATGTCAAATGGCACGACATGCTCCTGCGCCACACCATTTGGGCAGTTGATATTGTGCCAAAGAGCGAGAAGTTCTACCTAACAGTGAGTTACAACCACCGCCGTCAAGCAGAGATGAACCTAACCAACGTGCGCAGTTTGGCGGGTCTTGGCTTTGGTGCGGGTGTGAAGATATACAAGTTCCGCCTTGGTTTTGCCATGAGCCAATATACCAAGAGCAACTTCACCTATCAAGTCTCTCTCTCCACCGACATCAATAGTTTCCTCAAATAAATTGTCAAATAGTAAATTGTCAAATGGTAAATAACATCATTGTCGCCGTTGATGGCTATTCTTCCTGTGGTAAATCCACGATTGCGAAAGCTCTTGCCAAGTATGCAGGTTATATCTATGTGGACACGGGCGCTATGTATCGTGCCGTGGCGCTATATGCCCAACGAGCAGGATTAGCCAACCACTTAGAACAAGTGGTAGATTTGCTCAGCGATATTCACATATCATTTATCCAAACGCCAGATGGGCAGCATGTTACCCTCAACGGCGAGGATGTAGAATTGCAAATCCGCACACTTGAGATAGGCAATCTTGCCTCACAAATCTCTACTATTAAAGAGGTACGTGCTTTCCTCGTAGCACAGCAGCAAGCCATGGGCGAGCACAAAGGCATTGTTATGGACGGACGCGATATAGGCACGGTGGTTTTTCCTAATGCCGAACTCAAACTCTTCCTCACGGCTTCGCCTAATGTGCGTGCAGAACGCCGCTTTAAAGAGTTGCAAGCCAAAGGCGAGAACCCTGTCTTCGAGGAAGTGCTACGCGATACCAACGATCGCGACTACCGCGATACACACCGTGCGGAAAGTCCTCTCCGACAAGCCGAAGACGCAGTGGTGGTGGATAATAGTCTGATGACTCGTGAGGAGCAAATGGAGCATATCATTGAGATATTTCAACGCGCGCTATGATTGTAACGATAGATGATAATTCGGGCTTTTGTTTTGGTGTTACCACTGCCATTCAAACAGCCGAAAACGAGTTGCAGAAAGGACCACTATTCTGCCTCGGAGACATAGTGCATAATGGTCAAGAAGTAGAACGCCTGGCCTCTTTAGGATTGGAGACCATAGATTACGATGACCTCCGCACCCTGCACAATGTGCGTGTGCTTCTTCGTGCACACGGCGAACCACCTTCCACCTACCATATCGCACAACGCAATAATATTGAGATTATAGATGCTTCTTGCCCCGTAGTACTGCACCTGCAAAAGCGTATCCGAGAGACCTACCAAGCCAATCATGGCAAGAACACGGGGGCACAAATAGTGATTTTCGGCAAAAAAGGACATGCTGAGGTCATTGGTTTGGAGGGACAGACCAACAACACGGCTATCGTGATTGAATCCATCAGCGATCTCCATCTATTGGACTTCACCCGCCCCATTTACCTCTTCTCGCAGACAACCAAGTCTGTCGAGGAGTTTGAGCAGATTGTGGCGGAGATTAAAAATAAGGTATCGGGAATCGGGTATCCGGATACAGTCCTCGAATACCACAATACTATTTGCCGCAATGTAGCCAACCGCGTGAAGCATTTGCAAGACTTTGCACGCAGCAACGATGTGGTGATTTTCGTGGGTGGACAAAAATCCTCCAACGCCAAAGTGCTATACAATAATTGTCTGGAGGTCAATCCTTGCACGATTTTTGTAAGTAGTGCATTAGACCTCACCCCCGAGATATTGCAGCAGTGCCACAACGCCGAACGTGTGGGCATCTGCGGTGCCACCTCTACCCCCAAATGGCTCATGGAAAGCGTAAGCGAGGCGATAAGGCGATGAGGCAAGAAATAGCGGCAAAGCCGCATAATACCAGCCTTTAACCTCTAACCTTTAGCCTTTAACCTAAAAAAACTGCACAACAACAAAAAGAATATATGGAATACAGACCAAAAACAATCGGTGTCCTCACCTCAGGAGGCGATGCACCAGGTATGAACGCAGCATTGCGTGCTGTAACACGCGCTGCTATCTCTAATGACATTCAAGTCAAAGCCATCTACCGTGGCTACAAAGGACTGATAGATGGAGAAGTGAAGGAGTTCACCACCCAGGATGTGAGTGGTATCATTCCTCGTGGTGGTACAATCATCAAGTCGGCTCGTTGTCCTGAATTCACCTCCAAGGAAGGTCGCCAACTGGCATACGAGACTATCCAACGCGAAGGCATTGAAGCCCTGATTGTGATTGGTGGCGATGGTTCATTTACGGGTGGTCGCCTCTTCGCACAAGAATACAATATCCCTGTGATAGGTATCCCAGGCACTATTGACAACGACCTATGGGGTACTGATGCCACTATCGGCTACGATACTGCCCTCAATACGATTATGAACTGTGTGGATATCCTCCGCGATACGGCTACCAGCCACGAGCGTGTTTTCCTTGTGGAGGTCATGGGGCGCGATGCAGGTTTCCTCACACTTAATGCGGCTATCGCGGCGGGTGCAGAGGCAGCTATTATCCCTGAGCGTGCGACTATCATTGAGCAGATTGAGGAGGCTATTGGTCAAGGTAAACGCAAGAGCAAGAACTCCAGTATTGTCCTCGTGCAAGAGCATGCCATTGAAGGCGGAGCGCAGGCTGTAGCCAAGATGATGGAAGAGGCACACCCTGAGTTTAGTTCGCGTGTAACTATTCTTGGTCACTTGCAACGTGGTGGTTCGCCTACTGCCAACGACCGCATATTGGCTTCACGTATGGGTATCGCAGCAGTACAGGCATTGCTCGAAGACCAACGCAATATTATGGTGGGTCTGCAAGATGATGAGATCGTATATGTACCGCTGAGCAAAGCCATTAAGCAGAAGAAAGACATTAACGCCGACAAATGGGCTGCGATGCAAATACTGAGTATATAGTATTTAAGGTTAAAGGTTAGAGGTTAAAGGTTAGAGGTTAAAGGCTGGTAATATGCGGCGAAGCCGCTACTTCTCGCCTTATCGCCTTATCGCCTCTCGCCTTATCGCCTTTAACCTCAAAACGAAATATATGTCCAAACGTGTTCTCATAGGTATGTCAGGTGGAATAGACTCCACCGTGGCGGCGATCCTACTCTTGGAGCAGGGCTATGAGTTGGTTGGTGCTACTTTCCGCACCTTCGACCCTACCCCAATAGCCAATACCCAATCGCCCATATCCAATACCCACCCCTCCCTCGAGGGAGGGGCGGGGGGTAGGCTTCCCTCCCCCCACTGCGCTTCCGAGCAAAGTATCATGGATGCGCAGCGCATGGCCGCCACCTTGGGCTTTGAGCACCATATATTGGATTTCCGTGATACGTTCCGCGAGCATGTGATTGGTAATTTCGTGAGCGAGTACGCGCGCGGGCGCACACCTAATCCCTGTGTATTATGCAATTCGCACATTAAGTGGGGCAAACTCATGCAGGCTGCCGAGCAGTATGGCTGCGATTATATTGCCACCGGGCACTACGCGCAGATTGCCGAACACCGAGGACATACTTATCTCAAGAACGCAGTAGATACCCACAAGGACCAAACCTATTTCCTCTGGATGCTCACCGAGGAGAACCTCCGCCACACGCTTTTCCCGTTGGGTGGTCTCACCAAGGCACAGGTACGACAGATAGCATTCGACCACGGGTTTGAGGCACTGAGCAAGAAAGAGGAGAGTCAGGATATTTGTTTTATCCCCAACAATGACTATCGTTCGTTCCTCGCGCAGCATGGTGTATCCGTTCCGCAGGGCGAGTATGTGGATGCACAGGGCAAGATCTTGGGCATGCACCAGGGTTATTGCCATTATACGATTGGCCAGCGCAAGGGTTTGGGTATAGCATTGGGGGCACCTAAGTTTGTGACGAAGATTGATGCGGAGAATAACCGTGTTACGTTGGGCGACCGTGATGACTTGCTTACTACCCAAGCCACTATTGCCGATGTGCGTATCCGTGATTGGGATTGGCTGAAGGAGTCGCCCCATGTGCAAGCCCGTATCCGCTACAAGTCACCCGCCGTTCCTGCCCGCCTATTACCAATTGCCAATAGCCAATTGCCAATAGCCGATAGCCCTACTCTCCCAGAGGGGGCATCTGTCCACTTTGTTTCCCCCATTTGGGGCGTGACACCGGGTCAGTCCTTGGTGATGTATAAGGATGGTTTGGTTGTTGGTGGCGGTATTATCCAGTAGCTTATATGAGCATGACTTACGAGGAGTATATAGCGGAGCAGGAGCAGGCGATGCGTGAGGAGCAGCGCGATGGTAGTTGTTTCCTCACCGACCAGCCCGAAGGGCAGTTCGTTAGAGGGCATTAAAAACAGTGAAAAAAAAGAGAGGTATGTTAGTTTTCCACACTAACATACCTTTTTTCATTCGGTCGATATAGAAGTCCAGCAGTTCTCTTGCACCTTCAGGGAAGGCGCTGACGACCCCTCGTTTGAGGTTCTTGACCATGCCTTGGTCACTCTTTTCGGATGGCTGTTTGCTTGCGCAATAGGCGTTCGTTCGCGGATTCAGCAGATCCTTCTATAGTCTGCGTATTAGAGCTATTATCAGTCATTATTTTGTATTTGTACGTTTTATAGTGCAAAGGTACTACAAAAAATGCACATACGCAAGAAAGCGAGCATTATTTTCATAAAAAGAGAGATTTATATCCTTCTGCTTTCTACAAGTTCTATAACGCTCATTTTTAGTTCCAATTTTATTTATCACAACTGTCAATCTGATACGATGTACTAAAACTCTGCCATGATAAATTTAATGACTACAAGGACTAAAAAATAACAACAAAAACCAATCTATGTTGCATGTAAACATAAACATTCGGAGTGAAAATATAAAAAAGTTCGGAGTTGATATGTAAAAAAATAACGGAATGAAAGTATAGAAAAAATCGGAATTACTTGCGTATGTCAAAAAAAAAATGTACCTTTGCCGAAAATTTTAAATCAACAATATTATGAAGAAAGTCTTTGTTCTTGCAAAAGATAGAAGAGTTAACACTTTACATTCTCCAACAAGACGAAACAATCCAGGAACTATGTCAAGAAGTTTAACTGTTAAAGAAGTAAAGTTATGAAAGCGAATGTACTATTTGTCATAATATGTTTTTTGGGTATATTATGTAGTTGCGAGTCAATAGAAAATCCTTATTCGCCCAAAAGTAATGAAAGGGGGTATTGCATTATTCAAATCAGCGATACTAAATACTTAGAGAATGTGTTAGCATGTCAAAGTAGTGCACATTATGATAGTTATCAAGTGTGCGGAACAGGCGATCTGTATTGTGAGGATTTATTTTTAGGAATATCACCTTATGTACATTTGATTGATAATTATTATTTAATCGATTGGAAGTGGAATTTAAGTCCTTGCTCAGAATGTATTTTATTAAATGACAGTTGGAAAGATGTGCAAAGCAGATATAACCAGACTTGGAAACAAAAAGATGGATATTTAGCAGTCGTTAAAGATTTTATAGACAAGATGTATTGGACTTCTCCTCGCGAGATAGATACATACCTTCAGATAACTCCAGCACCTCCAACTAAAGAATGGTGGAGTGTCAACGAACATACTGAACCTAAAATATCTTCGGATTATGAATTGCCATGGCTTCCATCTAACTCATATACCAGTGTGGCGGAATTACCTGATACATTACATATAATATCTACAAAGGATGTCTATACCAAAGAAGATTTCTTAGCAGAGATAAACCGTCAGGATAGTTTACAGCAAGTGTATGTAGAGAGATTAAAGATTGTCATGAAAGAAATAACGCTATCTGCGTTTGCAAGTGTTTTTTTTCAATTTTAGGGAAAACTTATGAAAAAGATTTTATTTTTAGGAGCAATGCTTGTGATGGCACTAACTCTATCCGCACAACAGCAAATGTATGTGTGGCAATTTGGAGAGAAAGTAGTTTTTGAAGTTGCCGATGTAGATAGCATTACCTTTGGCGAACCATTACCCCCATCTGATTATGCTGATGTGTATATCATAGAGATTGACTCAACTATCACATGTTGTGGTATTGATAGTTTTACAATTAAGTCTCTATGGATACAAGATCATGTTAATACACTCATCGCAGATACCACAAAAAAGTATGATTTGCCAACTACTTTGACAATAGAACATTACATAGATAGTAATAACCAAGACTTCTTTATTGAGCAATATGAATGGGATAGGAATCGTTTGTACGACTGTGAAGGTAAGATCTTAGAAGAGAAAGAAGGTTATTATGTCATAGAGTTGCCTAAAGACGCCAAAGAATATAAGATGATTGTCAATGTATCAATTGGACGATTCCCAAATATCTAAATTGTAATATTATGAGAAAACTATTGAGAGGCAGATGGACTTTACACGATTGAAATATGGCATGAAGCATATGGTCGTGTACGACATATAACGACACAAGATAAAACGAACAAATCAATGTATCTGATTTACCCAATGGCTGGTATCAAATAGTGTTGAGAAAAGATGGTCAACTAATTGATTCTGGCAATATCATGATTAACAATTGACATATGTGATCAATCATCTATACCCCTCGCCCAGTTCCGTGTGAATTGGGCGAGTTTTTTGTAATCAAGTAAAATATATGCAGAAATGGTAGCACATACCATTTCTGCTGCATTTGTGGTAAATACTACCACTGACATATCAACAAAAAGCAGTACCTTTGCACCATGAAAATGAACTCAAAACAGATAGCTTGTAAGCGTGTCAATCGCTTGCTCCTTGAACGCCACATCACCAAAAGTGAGCTGGCAGATGGTATCAATGTGGACAGGTCAAATCTCGGAAAAATGCTCAATGGACAACACCCTTTTGACCTCAACCTGCTTGACCCTATAGCCGATTTTTTCGGAGTCCATAGCGAGGAATTGCTCGCCCAACCACAAATGATTCGAGCAAGCAAAGAAAACACAGTTGTTTTGATTGTTCAAACACAAAAAATTATCACGAATAAAATAATCGAACAGATATTAGCGATATTATGACCAAACAAGAAGCTGCTATCAAGTATATCACCGAGAACTACCTCGACTTCAACCGCCTGAGGCATGATGTCGTTAGCGATAAACTACAAATCCGCATGGATTTGGAGGAGGCGAGAGGCGAAAGGTTAGAGGCTAAAGGCAAGGAATATTGGAAAGAACTTTCCAAACATGACATTAACTCCATCGTATGCCATTGTGCGCGGGAGTATGATGCGAATATCACCTCACGCGAGGTATTGACCGCTCTACAATCCGACCTTATCCCAGATGTGCACCCCCTGCGCGAGTATATCCTCTCGCTCCATCCCTATACACCCGACCAACCCGATTGGATAGACATGGTGGCGCGACAAGTACACGTTGTGGACGCGAGCGCGACCGATCGGCGCGAAACGCCTGTAGATCGCCACTTTGTGGCTGTAGATGGTAGATCGGCTGCGCCTGTAGATATTCCCAGCCAATCTACAGCGAGCAACGCGAGCGAACTACAGTGCAGCGCAAGCGAAACGAACTACAGCAAAGCGAACCACAGCTCGCAGCGCGAGCGATCTAATGCAGAGCGCCTCTGGCGCACGTGCTTCAAGAAGTGGTTCGTGGCGATGGTGGCGAGTTGGATGAAGGATGAGGTAGTCAATCACCAAGTCCTTGTCCTCATTGGTCGTCAGGGCATATACAAGACCACTTGGCTTGAGCACCTCATTCCTCCTCACCTGCGCGCATACGCCTGCAAGCTCGCCAACTCCGCCGACCTCAACAAAGACGAGCGCCTCCGTATCGCCGAGTTCGGGCTTATCTCCCTCGATGAGATTGACTCTATGAACAACCGCGAGCTCAACCAACTCAAGTCCGTCATTACCGCCACCGATGTCAACGAGCGCGCTGCTTACGCCTACACCAAGGAACGCCGTGTGCGCCTTGCCTCTTTCTGCGCCAGCGGCAACCGCCGCGATTTCCTGACGGATATTACGGGCAACCGCCGTTGGCTACCTTTCGAGGTCGAATCTATCCAAAACCCCTTCTACACCACCCTGCCCTACGATCTCATGTATGCCCAGGCATGGGCATTGGCACAAGACCCCACCTTCAGCTACTGGTTCGACTTGGACGAGATAGAGGTGCTGGAGGAGCATAATCAGCATTTTAGGGATGAGAGTAATGAGGAGCAGTTGCTGCCGATTCTCTTTGACGTGCCAGCGGAAGGCAAAGGCGAGTTCATGACCACCGCTCAAATCAGCGAACGCCTCGTCACCTACGGAAACATCAAAAAGCCGATGGCTATAGGGCGATTAGGAGTGTTACTTGGACAAAAGGGCTATAGATCTGTTACACGAGGAAGCAAACAATCCAGAATACGTGGATGGATTGTATATCAGAGAGATACGCAAGAAATAACAGCCAATAAAAAACTTTTAGCAAAGGAAGGTGTAACGGTGTAACACTTCTTTTACTATTCTCGTCCGCGCGCATACGGGGACGTAAGTATAAAAATAGCTGTTACACTGTTACACCGTTACACCGACATGCATTTTTGTTTTACCAAATAATTTAAAATTCTACATTATGACCCAGAATCAACTTCGATTTGTTCGCACCTTGACTGCGACATGGAAGGTCCTCCGTGACCCAGTATTGACTACCATTTACACGAAGAAGTGGAAGAACCGCAAGGACAAACTGCTCACCATTTACGGCTATGTCTTCCGCGAGATGTACAAAGCAGCATGATGCCCCACACGGAAAATGACACCCACCACGGACAAGCACGGACAGACACGGAAACTCGTAGAACACGGAAACACGAATTATATATATCCTTTCTTCCGTGTAGTTCCGTGCGGTTCAGTGGTCAAATCATCACCTCGGCTCCGTGGTGAAAACTCATCCCTTCTTCTCCTTCTCCCGAAGGGATACCGAAGGGATGCCGAAGATATGAGTAAAATTAGAAAAAGAATGATGTCTGATTGATAGCAGTGTGTGCTGTATTTGTGAAATTGATAGAAGTGTGCTATACTTATGAAATCCCGAACGAAGATTGAACTTGCCCGCGCAGCGGGTGTAAGTCCCGAGACATTCCGCCGTTGGCTGAAGACGGATCGTGCTTTCTTGGAAGCCAACGGCATTCGCCCCACGACCAAACTCTTCCCGCCCAAGGTGGTGAAGTACTTGTGTGAGAAGTATGATATAGAGATATAGACTAGGTCTAAAAAATGCACTTTTCCGCCAAAAAAGTGCATTTTTTCTTAGCTTATGACAAGTTTTGTCAGTTTGTTACAGTACCTTTGCAGCGTTTTTCGAAAAATAAACCAAGTATTAACCCCTTCCGTTTGCATAAATCAAAAAAAAGTAGTACTTTTGCAGGCGGAAATAAAAAGAACAGAATTATGGCTATTCGCGATTACAATTTGGGATTCGTTTCCAATGAAGCTATTTACAACTATGTGAAAGAAACAGTTGTACAGTATTCCACGTTTATTGATCTTAAAAAGTTCAATAGCAACATCATTGATCCTATTAAACTCACATTTGACGCAAAAGTTTATGGAAAAACTATAGAACAAGTTGTCGATGATGAGTGCGTTAGACAAATTGACAAGGCAAATTCCAATCTATTAGGTTATTTCCATCAAAATATTTTCAAAATAGTGGGAAGTGGGTGGAGTGTTCCTGAAAAAGGGTTCGATGTCGTTAATGAAGAACGCAACATCTATGTAGAAATGAAAAGCAAACACAATACGATGAATGCTTCTGCTGCACGAGACATCTATCTTGTCATGCTCCACAAAGTAAGCAATGACCCTAATGCCATATGTATGCTTGTAGAGGTAATTGCCAAGAGGTCACAACATATCAATTGGGAAGGAACATTCAAAGGGCAAACACTTCATCATGATCGTATTTTCAGAATATCCATAGACAAATTCTATGAAATAGCATTCAATGACAAATATGCATTTATGAAACTGTGCAAAGCTTTACCATTAATTTTGGATGATGTCATCGAAGAAGTTGGGTGTGGAGCGATTGAGAACACTGTGCAACAAGAACTAAACCAATTGTCTATTAACACCTTCAAGAGTCTATATCTATTAGCATTCCAATCATATCAAGGATTTGACCGATTCTAATGAGTATGTTTTTTACGACAAATAATCTCGCCGATATTTTAGGCGTTTCTTTCCGAACTGTAAATAGTTGGATTGATTCAGGGAAATTCAGAGTCGAAACTGACAGTGATGGTCGGTATGGTTTCTCATGTTCTCAACTCCAAGGAATACCAGAAATAGATGATATGGTTCATTCTACATGGGAAGAAGAACTCATGACACAACCATTGCGTCAATATAACTCCATCGAACTGTTTGCTGGTGGAGGAGGACTCGCACTTGGTATGGAAAGGGCAGGATTTCATCATATTATGCTCAATGAGTTTGATAAATCAGCCTGTCAAACCCTCAAAACAAATAGACCGAATTGGAATGTTATAGAAGGCGATGTCCATGATGTGGATTTTACGCCATATAAAGGAAAGGTAGATTTCTTGTCAGGAGGATTTCCATGTCAAGCATTTTCATACGCTGGCGAAAAAAGAGGATTTGAAGATGCTAGAGGAACACTGTTTTTTGAACTTGCACGAGCTGTAAAAGAAACACAACCGAAAGTATTTTTAGGAGAAAATGTAAGAGGATTATTTACACATGAAGGTGGAAAAACGCTCCAAGTGATCAAAGATGTTATTGCAGATCTCGGATATACACTTATCGAGCCAAGAGTACTCAAAGCTATCATGTATCAAGTTCCACAAAAACGTGAACGATTGATATTAATTGCGATTCGAAATGATATTGCAGATAAAGTGCAATTCCACTGGCCCTCACCATACCATAGAGTACTGACTCTAAGAGATGCTTTTTACAAAGGAGTATTATATGACATAGATGTACCTAATTCCATTGGACAACAATATCCAAAGCGTAAAAAAGAAATTATGGATATGGTTCCCATGGGAGGCAATTGGAATAATCTGCCTCTTGAGATTCAAAAGGAATATCTCAAAGGTAGTTTTGGACTTGGAGGTGGAAAAACAGGTATTGCAAGACGTTTGTCACTTGATGAACCATCATTGACGCTCACATGTGCACCTGCCATGAAACAGACAGAAAGATGCCATCCGATTGAAACGAGACCACTCAATGTTAGAGAATATGCTCGCATACAGACATTCCCTGACGATTGGCAGTTCTGTGGCAAAATGGATGCGCAGTATAAGCAAATAGGTAATGCTGTACCTGTAAATCTCGCGGCTGCTATTGGGCGCGCTATCATTAGATTACTCAATGACATTGAACGACTATAGTATTCATATTCATAAGCTCGCCCAACTACTCGATGGCGAAATAATGTTTTTTGACCATTTTTCTTACGAATATACAGAGGATATCCCTCACTTAATGATAAATAATCAACGAGAAAATGTATCGTCTGTATTTATTAAGCGAGATGGTTCTTATATGAATATTGCCGCAGAATGTGGTCAAATACAAATAGATTCTACGACCGCAAATATCACACAAATGGACTTGGATGAATTGTTTCGTGATATTTACTATAATCATCCTCTTTCATGGATAATAGGTGATTATGAAAAATATTTTCTAGTATAACATCCTTTCTAATCCCCTCTCAATCCACTTTATTCTACTTTATCCCACCGCAAACCCACACAAGCCCACAACGCTGTGTGGGTTTGTTGTACCTTTGCACTCGCGTTCGGTAAGCAGGTCGCAATGACCGATGCTCACGCATCGTTGGGCGACTGCTACCTCCGCTCTTCCCACTCGCTCACGAAGCTCGTGGGAGCCCTTATAAAATGCGCGCAACGAAATATCCCAGCTTTTAACCTCTAAACAGTAGCCCCAACGGGGCGTCCACTAAACACTAAACAAAACTATGGCAAAATTTAAACCAATGGAACTCATCGATGAGATGCACGGTAAGTTCCACGGCGAGAGTGAGTACTACGCCGCAGTCAGATATGGTACTCAGTTCACGGGTAAGATTGGCGAGAATCCTAATCCGCCTACACCAGCCCAAGTAGCTCAACGCGAACGCTTCTCGCAAGCCAAAATCAATGTGGCAAGCCTTACCTCCGAAGAGGTGACTGCCTACAAAGAGGCTTTCAAGAAACAACGCAAGTACAAAACTCTTCAGGGTTATATGCTCGCCATGGAAATGGCAAAAATCTAACCCCAGCCTTTACACTCTACACCTTAAACCTTAATTCCTTCAACCTTCAACCTTAAACAATTATGGCAAAAGTAGAATATGCATTTCCAGTGGAAGTGATCCACGGCAAGGTGGCTAAGCGCCACAAAATCGGCTTTGCACACCGCAAGGCAAGTAAACTCAACTACACTCAGTCGTACAGCAAGCGCTCGACCAAGTACTCGCAAGCGGAGATAGACCACCAAGCGAAATTCGCTGCTGTATCTATTGCAACCAGCGCACGTTTGGCAGATCCAAACCAAATGCCGCTCGATCAACTCGCCTTCAAGGGGCAAAGCAAGTACAAGACCTTGCGTCAGTACGTTTGGCACATTT